>JAZOTL010000091.1:0-11042 GCA_045657645.1 Eubacteriales bacterium | reverse complement strand
ATAATCGTCAATGTCACGGTTGTTGATGGTGATAACACCTGTACCGGGAACTATACGAACACGGGCGATAGACTTCTTTCTTCTGCCTGTACCGTAGAAGTAAGGCTTTGCGCTCTGATAATTTACACTCATTTTCTATTACTCCTTTCCCGATAATTAACCTTCGATAACAGTGGGCTTCTGAGCCTGGTGGTTGTGCTCGGAACCGCAAATGGTCTTAAGTCTGGTGAGAGACTTAGCGCCGATGGAGTTCTTGGGGAGCATACCCTTAACTGCGATCTGCATTGCGAAGCAAGGATTTTCAGCCATAAGCTTACGGTACTGAATTTCCTTAAGACCTCCGATGTAACCGGAGTGGTGACGATAATACTTCTGATCAAGCTTCTTGCCTGTAAGAACAGCCTTATCGCAATTGATAACTATTACGAATTCACCGCAATCAACGTGAGGTGTAAATTCGGGACGGTGCTTACCGCGAAGAATGTTAGCGGCAGCTGCAGCGGTCTTACCGAGGGGCTTATCTGCCGCGTCGATAACATACCAGTTGCGTTCAATGCTTTCCTGTTTAGCCATGAAAGTGGACATTGATGATTCTCCTTCTAAAATGTATTTAAATTTATTTTTTTACAACGCGTGTCATTATAGCACATAAAATTTCCTGTGTCAATAGAAAACTGCCAAAAAAAATATGAATTTTAATTTAACAAGATGATATCTTTGAAAAGCTCTCAAATGCTCGCTAATACTCGTTAATTCTATTTTGCAAAACTGAAATATTTTTTGGCATTTAGAATACAATCTACTATTTACTAATAGAAATATTACAGAATGAAAATATAAACGGAGGTATAAGGTTGATAGATTGTAGTTATGCTCTTGAGGGTGAAAGAATAGGCTTGGGTGAAAATAGCAGGCGTATAAAAAGCCTGGCAGGACTCGAATGCGCTCTGGCTAAGGGAGAAACAGTTGAAGGGATTGCGCTTAGATGCCATAATGATATGACCTTGGAATTTGATTTAGGAGGAATAAAAGGTATTATGCCTAAGGAGGAGGTTAGCTTTACTCCGACGGGTGAACCGGTTAAGGATATTGCCGCAATAACTCGTGTAGGAAAACCCGTTTGTTTTAAGGTTATTAATATATATGAAGAAAACGGTGTTGTGACTGCCGCTCTTTCCCGTAGAGCAGCACAGGCAGAATGTGTTCGGGATTATTTGATGGATCTTATTCCCGGTGACGTCATACCTGCCCGTGTTACACATATTGAACAGTTTGGTGTATTTGTTGACGTTGGCTGCGGTGTTTGTGCATTGCTGCCTATTGATGCAATTTCGGTTTCAAGAATATCACATCCCGCTGACAGATTTGACGTTGGAATGAATATATGGTGTGTTGTTAAAAGTATAGACTATGAAAAGGGGAGACTCTTTTTAAGTCACAAGGAGCTTCTCGGTAGTTGGGAGGAGAACAGCCGGGAGTTTTCGGTAGGGCAGACTGTGGCAGGTACTGTAAGAAGCGTTGAAAACTATGGTATATTTGTAGAGCTTGCACCTAACCTCGCCGGGTTGTGTGAGTACAGGGATGGAGTTTGTCCGGGTGAGAGAGCCTCGGTATACATAAAAAACATTATCCCTGAAAAAATGAAGGTTAAGCTGGTTTTAATTGATTCCTGCCGAGCAGATGAAAGAATTTCCCTTCATAAATATTATATAGATACAAATACTTGCTCCCATATAGACAGATGGAGGTATTCACCTGCTTGTTGTTCCCGCATTATTGAAAGCGTTTTTGTATAATAAAAAAGACTCGAAACGAGTCTTTTTTATTATATTATTTCAGCATATCTTTTACAATGGATGCTACCTGTGCAAGTGCCTGGTCTACCTTTGAGGCATCCTTTGCGCCTGCAACTGCACTGTCGGGGCGTCCGCCACCCTTACCATCGCAAATCATTGCAACGTTACGTACAATGTTACCTGCGTGAGCACCGCGTGAAACGGAATCCTTGCCGCAAGCGCATACAAAGTTGAGCTTGCCGTCTACCTGTGTGGAAAGTACTATAACTGTTGCACCGTCATTTGCCTTTATGTTATCACACATTGTTCTTGCAACGTCAACTGCAACGTCGGTAGTCTTACTTGCAACAACCTTGATACCGTCAACGTCAACTGCATTGTCAAGCAGATTGCCGGATTGTGCAGCTGCGATCTTACCGTTAAGGGCTTCAATTTCGTGCTTTGCGTTCTTTAATTCGTTCTGCAGGGAAGCCGCACGGTTTGCAACATCGTTTATATTAGCGGATTTGAGTTCTCTTGCGGTATCTGCTAAAAGAAGCTCTTTTTCCTTTAAGAATTCCATTACACCCATAGCGGTGGTAGCCTCTATACGGCGTACACCTGCTGCAACGGATGTTTCTGCAATAATCTTAAACAGGCCTGCCTTTGCAGTGTTGTCTATATGTGTTCCTCCGCAAAGCTCTGTGGAGAAATCACCCATCTTAACTACTCTTACAACCTTGCCGTATTTTTCTCCGAAGAGAGCCATAGCGCCCATACTTCTTGCGGTTTCAATATCGGTTTCGGTAACGGTTATGGGAAGAGCTTCCATAAGCTTTTCGTTAACGAGCGCTTCTGTAGCTTCGATTTCTTCGCGGGTCATTGCAGTGAAATGAGAAAAGTCAAAACGCAGACGCTTTTCATCAACATAGGATCCGGCCTGTTCTACGTGGTTTCCAAGAACCTCACGCAGGGCAGCCTGGAGAAGATGTACTGCGGAGTGGTTACGGCCGATAGCGGCACGGCGCTTAGCGCAAACGGTAGCAATTACTGTATCACCTACAGAGAGCATACCTTCTTCTACAGTACAGATGTGCATATAAATGCCATCGTGCTTCTTTGTATCGTTAACTACTACCTTAAGGTTATTTGCGGTAATAGAACCTGTATCACCAACCTGACCGCCACCTTCGCCGTAGAAGGGGGTTTTGTCAAGAATAACAAGGAATTTTCCTTCGGTTACGTTATCAACGGGAGCATTGGATTCAGCATCAACTATCTTAACAATCTTTGCTTCGCTTGAAAGCTCGGTATAACCTGTAAATTCTGTTGTATCAATACCTTCGAGGAAGTCAAAGCTTTCGCCAACCCAACCGAAATCACCCAGGGCAGCAGTTGCTTTTCTTGAACGCTCTTTCTGCTCGTCAAGAAGCTTCTTAAAGCCTTCTTCATCAATTGAAAGGCCTGCTTCGGAAGCTATTTCACGGGTAAGGTCAACAGGGAAGCCGTATGTATCGTTGAGCTTAAACACGCCGTCACCGGCAACTACGGTATTTCCTGCCTTCTTTGTATCTTCTATAAGAGCGGAAAGCATTTCCAAGCCTGCGTCGATAGTTGCGGCAAAACGGTCTTCCTCTATAGCTACAACCTTCTGTATGTAGTCAAGCTTTTCGGTAAGCTCGGGATATGCATCCTTATTTTCTCTTGCTACTATAGCAACTATATCAGCAAGGAATGTTCCCTTTATGCCGAGAATTCTTCCGTGGCGTGCTGCACGGCGAAGCAGTCTGCGCAGTACGTAGCCCCTGCCTTCGTTTGAAGGCACAACGCCGTCACATACAAGGAAGGTGGTGCTTCTGATATGGTCTGTGATAATACGCAGGGAAATATCAGAGTTCTTATCTTCACCGTATTTTACACCTGCCTTTTCGCTAATGGCAGACATAATGTTCTGTATGGTATCTACCTCAAAGAGGTTGTTAACACCCTGCATAAGGCAAGCAAGACGCTCAAGGCCCATACCTGTGTCGATGTTGGGGTTTGCAAGGGGAGTATAATTTCCTTCGCCGTCACCGTCAAACTGTGTGAATACAAGGTTCCAGAATTCCATGAAACGGTCGCAGTCACAACCGGGCTTGCAATCGGGACTACCGCAACCGAATTCAATTCCGCGGTCAAAGTATATCTCACTGCAGGGACCGCAGGGACCCGAACCTATTTCCCAGAAGTTGTCTTCCTTTCCAAGGCGAACGATATGTGCTGCGTCCACTCCAATTTCCTTATTCCAGATGTCGAAAGCCTCGTCATCGTTTTCATATATGGTTACCCAAAGTCTGTCCTCGGGCAGTTCAAGCCATTTGGTAACAAACTCCCACGCCCAGCTTATCGCTTCGCGCTTGAAGTAATCTCCAAAGGAGAAGTTACCAAGCATTTCAAAGAAGGTGCCGTGACGTGCGGTATAACCGATACGCTCGATATCAGGTGTACGTATGCACTTCTGACAGGTGGTCATACGGTGGCGCGGGGGCTCTTCCTCACCTGTAAAATATTTCTTTAAGGGTGCCATACCTGCATTGATAAGAAGCAGGGATTTATCATTGATAGGCACCAAGGGGAAGCTTTTGTGCCTTAAATGTTCCTTTGTTTCAAAGAACGAAAGATATTTTTCGCGCAGCTCGTTAAGACCTGTCCATTTCATTTCATTAATCCTCCAAATGTGAGTTTACAACAAGTTATTATACCAATTAATATTATATATGTCAATTATAAAATTACAAATTAAGAATTCTCTTTGCATTTTTGTACATAATATTATCAATGCTGGCTTGGGGTAAGGGAAGGGCCAATGCTTTTTCGCAATGTCCTTTTTGCTCTGCCCAAGGGCTGTCGGTGCCAAAGAGTATTTTTTCGGAGCCGTGTGTTTTTATAAAGTCTACCATTGTTTGTGTATCCATACGGTCAAACATTACGGCTGTATCAAGATAAACGTTTCTGCCTAACAACAGCTTTTTAACACCCTCGTGATCATCAAGACTTCCCATATGGGCGAGGATTATGCGTGTATCGCGGTTTTCATAGTCGGTTTGCGAAAGCATTTTCAATATTCTTTCGGGCGTTGCCTTTACCTCGTGGGGAAAAGCAGGGTCAAGGCCGCAATGGAATGTAACGTATAATCCTAACTTTATTGCATAATTGATTATTCTGATGTATTTGGGGTCGTCTATAAATGTGTTTTGATAGTCCGGATGAAGCTTGATTCCCAAAAGACCTTGTGATTTTATAAATTCAAGCTTTTCTTCGGGATTTTCATTGTCGGGATGAATTCCGCCAAAGGAATAAAAGTGATTTGTGGAATTGACCTCTTTTGCAAAGTTGTTTAATGTATCAAATTGTTTTGGTGAAGTAGCTACCGGCAGAATAACCGAAATATCTATTTTGCTATCCTGCATAGAACGTGTTAAGCCGTCGAAGGTTCCATCGGTGTAGGCCTTCATTTCGTCGGCTGAAGCTTCTAATTTTTTTATAGCTTTTGCTGCTATTTGGTCGGGAAAAATATGTGTGTGAAAATCAATAACCATTGTGGTACCTCTTTTTTAACTAACATATTTATTATACCCATATATTCTTCTTTTGCAATATAAAAGAATAAAATGTTAAATATCTTTTTTGGTATTGATTTTTTTCCATTTTTTATATATAATATTTGTGATTTTTAATAAATAAAAATTGCGCTCAAGCGCATTTCAACGGAGGTAAAAAATGCCCTTTAATGCAACTGTGGTTCTGATGGGTCTTGGTATAGTCTTTATCGGTCTTATCTGTCTTATAGTGATAATTTCAATAATGAACTCATTTTTTAAGACAACCAAAAATAAAGAAGATACCCCTGCAGTACCAGCAAACACACCTGCGCAATCTCCCTGTGCAGAACAACAGCTTTCCGGTGAGGCTGTAGCGGCAGTTTCTGCTGCTATTGCAGAGACACTTGGTAAAGACGTATCCGGAATAAGAATTTTATCAATTAAGAAAGTAAACTGAGGTAAAGAATGATGAGAAGATTTAGAGTAAATGTAAACGGAACAGAGTATGATATCACTCTTGAAGAGGTTGATGCAAGCGAAGTAAAGGCAGCAGCACCTGCTCCTACAGCAGCACCCGCTCCCGCAGCAGCTCCTGCTCCCGCATCTGCCCCCGCAGCAGGTGGTGAACAGATTAAGAGTCCTATGCCCGGTAATATCCTTGCAGTTAACGTTGCTCAAGGTCAGGCTGTTAAGAAGGGCGACGTGCTTATGATACTTGAAGCAATGAAAATGGAAAACGAGATTATGTGTCCCTGCGATGGTACTATTACCTCTGTAAACGTAACAAAGGGAAGCACTGTTGAAACAGGAGCTATCCTCTGCACCATCGGCTGATCCGGAGGTTTTATCAAATGTTAGAAGCTTTAAGAAATTTTGTTACGGAAACAGGCTTCGTGCTCATAGCGCAGAACTGGAAATGTCTTGCTATGATAGCGATATCCCTGCTTCTTATGTACCTGGCTATCGTTAAGAAGTTTGAGCCCTTGCTCCTTCTCCCCATAGCCTTTGGTATGCTTATGACCAATATTCCCGGTGCCAATATGTATCACCAGGAGCTTTGGACAAACTTTATGGATTCCACCCACGCAAACTATCATAGCTACGGTGCAATACTTGCAGAGGGCGGCTTGCTTGACATACTTTATATAGGTGTTAAGGCCAGCATTTATCCCTGCCTTATATTCATAGGTGTTGGTGCAATGACAGACTTTGGTCCGCTGATTGCTAACCCCAAGAGCCTTCTTCTCGGTGCTGCAGCACAGCTTGGTATTTTTGTAACCTATATCGGCGCTATTGCTTTAGGTTTTACCGAGGCACAGGCAGGCTCTATCGGTATTATAGGTGGCGCCGACGGCCCTACCGCTATATTTGTTACATCAAAGCTTGCGCCCGAATTACTCGGTCCCATAGCAGTTGCTGCATACTCTTATATGGCGCCTGTTCCCGTTATACAGCCGCCTATAATGCGTGCACTTACAACAAAGAAGGAAAGAGAAATTGTTATGACCGAGCTTCGCCCCGTGTCAAAAACACAGAAGATCATTTTCCCCTTTGTTGTTACAATATTCGTTTCTCTTCTCGTTCCCTCTGCGGCTCCCCTTGTAGGTTGCCTTATGCTTGGTAACCTTATGCGTGAAAGCGGCGTTGTTGAACGTCTTTCCAAGACCGTTCAGAATGAGCTTATGAATATTGTTACAATATTCCTCGGTCTTTCCGTTGGTGCTACCGCTACAGCAGATACCTTCCTTGCCCTTGATACAATAAAGATAATCGTTATGGGCGTAGTTGCATTTGGTATGGGCAGTGCAGGCGGTGTGCTTCTTGCAAAGCTTATGAACCTCTTCTTAAAGAAGAAGATCAATCCTCTTATCGGTTCTGCAGGTGTTTCTGCGGTTCCTATGGCAGCCCGTGTATCTCAGGTTGAAGGTCAGAAGGCTAATCCTTCCAACTTCCTTCTTATGCACGCAATGGGCCCCAATGTTGCAGGTGTTATAGGCTCTGCTATAGCTGCAGGTGTTCTTATAGCAATGCTTAAGTAAGGAGATAAATATGGCAAATAAATTATATATTACTGATACTATACTTCGTGACGCTCATCAGTCACAGGCTGCTACCCGTATGAGGGTAGAGGATATGCTCCCCGCTTGCGAAATGCTTGACAATATGGGCTACTGGTCCATTGAGTGCTGGGGCGGAGCTACCTTTGACTCCTGTATGAGATTCTTGAATGAAGATCCCTGGGAAAGACTGCGTAAGCTTAAGGCAGCAATGCCTAAAACAAAGCTCCAGATGCTTTTCCGCGGCCAGAACATCCTTGGTTATAAGCATTACGCTGATGATGTTGTTGATGCCTTCTGCCGTAAGTCTATAGAAAACGGCATTGAGGTAGTTCGTATATTCGACGCTCTCAATGATGTAAGAAACCTTGAGCAGGCAATGAAGAGCGTTAAAAAGTACGGCGGTATCTGTGAAGCAGCGTTAAGCTATACTGAAAGCCCCGTACACGACCATGACTATTTTGTAAAGATGGCAAAGACCCTTGAGCAGATGGGCGCAGACGTTATCTGTATCAAGGATATGGCAAACCTTTTACTCCCCGTTGATGCTTATAATCTTGTTAAAAAGTTGAAGGAAAACGTAAGTGTTCCGATACATCTTCACACCCATAACACTACAGGTACCGGTGATATGACCAACCTTATGGCGGCATGGGCAGGTGTAGATATTGTTGATACCGCACTTTCTCCCCTTGCAAACGGTACAGCTCAGCCCGCAACTGAGGCTCTTGTTGCTACCCTTAAGGGCACAGAGCGTGATACAGGGCTTGACCTTGGAAAGCTCAGCGATGCAGCGGCCTACTTCAGAGGTGTTGCAGATAAGCTGAAGGAGCAGGGAATACTTGACCCCAAGGTGCTTAACGTTGACCCCAACACCCTTCTTTATCAGGTTCCCGGCGGTATGTTATCCAATCTTCTTTCCCAGCTTAAGCAGGCAAAGGCTGAGGATAGATATTATGAGGTTCTTGCCGAGGTTCCGAGAGTAAGAAAGGACTTTGGTTATCCCCCTCTTGTAACACCTACAAGCCAGATCGTAGGTTCTCAGGCCGTTCTTAACGTTCTTTCCGGTGAGCGTTATAAGATGGTTACAAAGGAATCAAAGGGTCTTTTAAGAGGTGAGTACGGTCAGTTACCTGCAGAGGTAAACGAAGATGTTCGCCGCAAGGCCATAGGCGATGATGAGGTTATCACTTGTCGCCCTGCAGACCTTCTCCAGCCCGAGCTTGAAAAGTACAAAGAAGAGGCAGGAGATCTTGCCAAGTGCGAAGAAGACGTGTTAAGCTACGCTCTCTTCCCACAGGTTGCAGAAAAGTTCCTTACCGAAAGAAATGCGCCTAAAACCGAAGAAGCTGAAGAAGGCTCTGAGGATGAGGTTCGCGTTCTTTACGTTGATAATAAAGCTTATTAAGAAATAAAAAATACCGCTTTAAGCGGTATTTTTTTATTTGTTTATTTTTCGTGTTCTTTTAAATGTTCCTTCATTGCCTTAAAGGAAGTATCACTTATATGGTGTTCTATCTTGCAGGCATCAGCTGCGGCGGTTTCTTTGTCAACGCCGATTGATACAAGAAATCTTGTAAGTATATTGTGTCTTTCGTATATCTTATTGGCTACGTCTGTACCTGAAGGGGTAAGAGTAATGTGTCCGTCTTTATCAACAATTATATATCCGTCTTTTTTTAATATACCCACAGCTCTTGAAACGCTGGGCTTTGAATAGCCCATATGCTCGCAAACGTCTATGGAACGAACGTTTGGCATTTTTTTAGAAAGAACAAGTATGGTTTAGAGGTACATTTCACCGGATTCTAAAAGGCTCATTTACCATACCTCCTTTGGGATATTACTTTGAAAATCTCTTTTTTAAATTTGCCGTCATCTGCCTTGGCAGAATGGTCTTTACTAATTGTTTAAGTGCATATCTGCAAAATGTTTTTATATCAAACGAAAGTGTTTTGGAACGAACTTTGATTGGCGATACCTTATCGGGTGTTGCTCCTGTTTTTGCGCGGTATGCGTTTTCAAAAAGGGCACTGAGGTAATTGTACATATAACCTTGAGTGTTTTTTGTGGAAAAGTGACATACAAAGGCATCGGAAGGCTTACCGCCTATTCTTACTTCTCCTTTGTTTGTAACCTTTATCCTGCCGTATAGACCGTGCACGAAAGCCAAATGAGTGTCGTTAGGGCAGGGGCGTGCGCCAAAGGAAGCCATAGACAGAGCCAACACAGGTTCATCTGCGGGCTTTTGAAATCCCGTAAACTTGTATTTAGAATATTCCTTTGATATCTCTATTGCGCGATTAAAAATTTCTTTTGTACGCTCTGTTCTTCTTAAATAGTAAGCTCCGCCATGGATAGCAAGAGAGTAGGAAACTAAGTCTTTGTACTTTCCTGCGTTTTCACACTTGAACCATCCGCGTTCGGAATTGGGTGGGAGCACTCGACCGTAACAAGAAACGTCATCTCCGCCTGAAAAATCATCCCACATGGGGGTAAGATCTTTTATTACAAGAGAATCTGCATCTATAAAAATAGTTTCTTCAAAATCGGTATATTCGTGCATACGGAGCTTGTCCATATAAGAACCATCCGGTTCATCAATAACTATTGTAAAATCGAATTCTTTTGTAAATTCGTTTTCTGTATCAGCAATTATACCAAAAGGCGTATCGTCGCTATTATGTAGTCTATAAGAATGCAGGAGCTTAACAGCCAAGGAGTAATATAGCTTATCGCCTGTTGCTATTGTTATAAAGCAACGGCGCTTTGTTGAGTTATCCATTGACGACCTCCGTGTTATTACATACACAAATATTATAACAAACTATTCACACTTTGTCAACATTAAGAAAATATTTCCACCTGTGTCAAAAAAAGAATTAACGAGCCTTTTTTGTGTTAAAAAGGCTCGTTATTTTAATATTGATAAATTATTTGTTATCTTTTTCGCAGTTGAAGAAAAGGTGTATTATAGCTGCAAGGGCAGCACCTGCAAGAGGTGCAACAATGAACACCCAAAGGTCTTTCAGATTCTGCGCTGTACCAAACAGTGCAGGGCCAAAGCTGCGGGCAGGATTAACGGATGTTCCTGTGAACGCAATGCCGAGAAGGTGAACCAAGGTAAGCGCACCGCCTATAACAAGTCCTGCTACACTTGAGTTTTCGGTCTTTGAGGTAACACCGAGAATTGTGAAAACAAATACAAATGTGAGGATAACCTCAATAACGATAGAAACAAGAACTGCCTTATCATCACCGAAGAGTGAATTAGCGCCAACTCTGTTAGGTGTGCCTGTAAGTATCCTCAATACGCCTGCGCCTGCTGTTGCGCCGGCGAACTGGGCTATTACATAGCCAACAAAGTCCTTAAAGGAAAGCTTTTTACAGATAAGCATTGCAAGTGAAACTGCAGGGTTGATGTGACAGCCTGAAATGTTACCTACAGAATAAGCCATTGCAACTATAACAAGGCCAAAGGCTATTGCTGTAGCAAGATAGCTTGCATATGTATCGCAGCCCAAAATAGCTGCAGTTCCGCAAGCAAAGAGTACCAGCACGGCAGTTCCGATGAACTCTGCTAAATATTTTTTAAGAGAATTTAACATATTAACTCCTCCATAAATAAG
>JAZOTL010000090.1:0-5422 GCA_045657645.1 Eubacteriales bacterium | reverse complement strand
GCTACGATCCGACTTAAGAAATATTTCCACTATTTTTGTCAAATCGGTTTACAAGGAGGTTATTTTGTGATATTATAACAAAAGCATCCGCCCTTAGCTCAGCTGGATAGAGTACCGGATTCCGATTCCGTTGGTCGCAGGTTCGAATCCTGTTCGGCGGGCCAACAAAAAACTCCCTTTTGTCTACCAGACAAAAGTGAGTTTTTTTTGAGTGATGCGTTCCTTACGGAACGTGATGCGCACTTTGTGCGTGATGTCGACCTTCGGTCTGTGATGCACGCTTTCGGCGCGTGAGTGGAACGCATCGCATAACCTATCGCAGCGCAGCTGCATCACGTATCACTTATTGCAAAAATCACCCATCCCCTCTTGACAAATTGGAATAGTTATGCTAACATATTAATAGATATTCATATGAAAGGATATTCACATATGACCGAAACAAAGAACCACAATCATACAAAGAGCCTTGAAGCAGTAAAGGAGCAGATGCCTTCTGATAGCGCTTTGTATGACCTTGCGGAGCTTTTCCACGTGTTTGGTGACTCAACCCGTATAAAGATACTGTACGCTTTATTTGAAAGCGAGCTTTGTGTGTGTGCCATAGCAGAGCTTTTGTCAATGAACCAATCGGCTATTTCACACCAATTACGTATCCTCAAACAGGCAAGGCTTGTAGGCTGTCGCAGAGAGGGAAAGACCATTTATTATTTTCTTGCCGATGATCACGTAAGGGCTATCGTGGGGCAGGGTATGGAGCATATATTTGAGTAGGTATGATGATGAAGAAAGCATATAAATTAAATAATCTGGGCTGTGCAAATTGTGCGGCAAAAATGGAAAGGGATATATCAAAGCTTAAGGGCGTTAACAGCTGCAGTATAAGCTTTATGACAAGCAGGCTTTCTATAGATGCAGTGGATGAGGCCTTTGATGAAATTCTTTGCGCCGCACAAAAGATAATCCACAAATACGAACGAAACTGCGAGATAGTAAAATGAGCAAAAATCAAAAAATCATCGTTGCAAGGCTTGCTTGCGCTACACTTTTATTTATTGTACTTATTATTGCTGCTGCCAGTATTCCTATGGCACTCTACCTTTTTATTGTTCCGTATCTTATAGTGGGATATGATGTGCTTTATGACGCAGTAAGAAACGTTTTTTCGGGGCATATGCTTGATGAAAAATTCTTAATGGGAATAGCAACCGTGGGTGCTATTATTCTTGGAGAATATCCTGAGGCATTTGCCGTTATGGCTCTATACCAGGCAGGAGAGCTCTTCTGCGATATTGCGGTAGGAAAAAGCAGAAAAAGTATTGCCGCACTTATGGATATACGCCCCGACTACGCTGTTGTTATCCGCAATAACAAAGAAATGAAAACCGAACCCTACGAGGTTTTGGTTGGTGAAACCATTATAGTTCGCCCGGGAGAGCGCATTCCCCTTGACGGTACAGTATGCGAGGGTGAAACAAAGGTAGATACCTCTGCTCTCACAGGTGAAAGCCTGCCCCGTACTTTAAAAGTTGGGGACAGAGCCTCGGGAGGTACTGTTAACCTTGAAGGTGTTATAAAGATAAAGGTTGAAAGCATATATGAGGAATCTACAGTATCAAAAATACTTGAGCTTGTGGAAAATGCTGCAGAAAAAAAGGCAAAAACCGAGCGTTTTATAACACGTTTCGCCCATGTGTACACGCCTATTGTTGTAGGCTGTGCCATACTGCTTGCCATCCTGCCCCCAATTATACTGAAGCAGGAATTTTCTGAATGGATATACAGGGGTCTTTTGTTCCTTGTTGTTTCCTGCCCCTGTGCTCTTGTTATAAGTGTTCCTATGAGCTTTTTCGGCGGTATAGGAGCTGCTTCTTCCCGCGGAATACTTGTAAAGGGTTCGGCGTATATAGAGCAGCTTGCAAGGGCAGAGCATTTTGTTTTTGATAAAACAGGCACCCTTACCAAGGGAGTTTTTGAGGTAACGGAAATATGCTGTGAAGACTGCAAGGAGAGCGAGCTTTTAGAGCTTGCTGCCTATGCGGAAAGTAATTCAAACCACCCCATAGCACGGTCGGTGTGCATGAGATATAAAGGAATAATCTCCCCCGAACGTATTGTTAGCGTGAAAGAGATTTCCGGCAAGGGAATAGAGGCGCAGCTTCTTTGCGGCACCGTGCTGTGCGGAAACGCAAAGCTTTTAGAGGATGCAGGGGTTGATTTTGAACGTTGTTCCAAAAGCGGAACTGTAGTATATATTGCGCTTAATAGCAAATATATGGGATATATACTTATTTCCGACGTTATAAAAGAGAATACGAAAGCTGCTATTGAAGAGCTGCGCAATAAGGGTATTGACAAGCTTACACTTCTAACAGGCGACAGAAAAGAGGTAGGAGAAGAAACGGCGGAGGCTCTTTCTATCGATAATGCTATATGTGAGCAGCTTCCCGACGATAAGGTGTCATCCCTTGAAAAAATAATGGCAGAAGCTACAAAGGGAAGTGTGGTTTTTGTGGGTGACGGTATAAACGATGCTCCCGTGCTTGCCCGGGCCGATGTAGGCGTTTCTATGGGCGCCCTTGGCTCTGATGCGGCAATAGAAGCGGCGGATGTGGTACTGATGGATGATGACCCTGCAAAGCTGGCGCAGGCCCTTGAAATATCACGCTTTACAATGCAGATAGCAAAGCAGAATATAATTTTTGCCCTTGGGGTTAAGGTAGCTATACTTTTGTTAAGCGCGGTTGGTCTCGGTAATATGTGGCTTGCTGTATTTGCGGATGTAGGGGTTAGTGCTATTGCTGTTGCAAACTCTCTTCGTACCTTAAGAGGTATTTTTAAGAAATAGAAGAAAAAGCAGGAATTGAGGCGGTTACACGCCTTTCTTCTTGCTTTTTGTGTTCTTTTGTGTTATACTGTCTATGTTGATTTTTTGTGATCGGAGAACTACAGATGAACGATATCTGCCTTGCCCTTGATCTTAATAACTTTGCGGAAACCGTGGTTATAAGCGGCAAAGAGCTTTTTAAAAAGGGCGCTCTTACTGTCGTTACAATAGGTAATGTGTACGGCTCAGAGCATACTCGTATTGATGAAAGTGCGGTATGCGAGCTGTATGAAAAATACGGCTGTAAGCTTAACTATCACCTTGATGGTACATATACCCTTTTTATTGCGGATGCAAAGGCTAAAAAAGCATATGTATTCCAGGATTTCTTTGGTGCCTCTCAAGCACTTTATTTCCACCGCGATGGTGATAAGATTATAATTTCAAATAAGCTGAAGTCTATAATGAATACCGTAAACAAGGAATGGAAGCTTAATTATAAGACTGCAAAGGAATTTCTTCTTCGCGGTTATAACTACGACAGTTCCACCCTTGTTGAGGGAATAAATAAGATACCGGGTAAAAAATGCCTTGTAATAGATGCAGATAAAAAAACGGTAAAGGTTAAAAAGCATACAAGACGTAAAGCACAAAAGAGGGAAGTTACCGAAGCGTATTACGATGAGGTGGTAGAAAGACAGTGTGTTACCTGCGCTCACGAGGATCTGTACACAACGTTATCCTCGGGCTATGATTCAAACTACATACTGCACAACCTGAACAAGAACTTTGAGCGTGATATAACCACCTTCTGCATTGGCGGTACCATAGGCAGAAACGAGATACCTGATGCCATAGCGGTAAAAGAGGGCTATGGAGATAAGGTTAAGCTTAACACAAAGCTTGTTGACGGCTCAAGCCTTAACAAGTTCCCCGAGATAGTTTATGCCCTTGAAGGCGCTATCTACGAATCGGGCGTGTTTTTGCAGTATGAGCTTGCAAAGCTTGTAAGCTCCTGCGGTTGCAAAAGCATTATGCTTGGCGAGTGTGCGGATCAGGTGCTGAATTTTGAAATGTACCATCCCTTCGGCGGCTTTAAAAATCAGATGAAATACACCCTTGACAGACTGCCGGGACGTATATTCAAGAAGATATATTTTAAACCCTACAAGCTTGTTTATGAAATGGCATCCTGTATCGTTATAAAGAAAAACGGTATTATGATGAACTATTTCGGCGTTTCCCCCGAGTATCCCTATATGCGCAAGGAATTTGTGGATACCTGTGAAAACGCAGTTAAAATAGGTGAAAAATCAAAGGAATATCACAAAAAGGTTATAAACAACCTCCTGCCCGAATTTGTTACAAATGTGCTGAAAAAGGTGGGCGGAGCAACCGAGCTTAAAACCCTGTTTATAGGTGATATCACCCTTGACGATATTAAAAAAGTATCCGAAAAAAGTGAGTTTTATATAGCAAAGGAATTTGATGATAAATTCTATGCTATAGACTACCATATGAAGATAGTTTATCTTGAACTCTTTAAAAAGATTTTTATTGAAGAAAGAGATAAGTATCTTACCGATAGCTTTGGCGATTATGAGTTAAAGCATTTCTTTAGTGAATTGAATAAATAAAGAAAAACCCCTGCACGGCAACCAAGTCCGGCAGGGGATTTTTTAGTTTAAATTTTATTAAGCAACCGATGTATATGCTTGTATAGAACAAAGGTTGCTGTTGAAACAAGAATTCCTTTGATAAGGTTAAAGGGAACTACGCAGAAAAGTGCTAACTTAGGTATACTGTCTATAAACGGGAATATTGCCTTACCCATTCCTACAAAAACAGACATATCCATGCCAAGGGCCTTTCCGTATGTGGGGATAAGCAGATAGGAATTTATAAAGAATGCCGCCAAAGCCATAACAAGCGTTCCGCATATCATTCCCACAAGGGCAACGGTCTTTGTTTTTTTATATTTATAAATAAGTCCTGCGGGTACAATAAAAGCACAGCCCATTAAAAAGTTTGCAAACTCTCCTACTCCTGCGGTTATTGTTCCGTTGATAAAAAGGTTTAAAAGGACCTTTATAAACTCAATAATTATTCCTGCTAATGGTCCCATTGCAAAGGTACCGATAAGCACGGGTACTTCACTGAAGTCAAACTCATAAAATGGCGGAGCGATAAAGGGCATAGGGAATTCCAGAAGCATTAATACGGTTGCTATTGTAGCTAAAATAGCTATGCGTACCATATACGCAATTTTGGTTCTTTGTTTTTTCATAATACACCTCGCAAAAAAATTAACACCCGAAAGGAAACTGCCTTTCAGGTGTATAAATCGATAGGTGTATACACATCTTTTCTCATCCGGACTGTACCGTCGGTTCCGAAATTTCATCGGATCGTGCTTGCGCTTGCGGACTTTACCGCCGATCGGGAATTTCACCCTGCCTCAAAGACATTTCTGTTTCGTTGTTTATATTTATATTATATGCATAAGGTTCAGAAATGTCAATAATAAGCTTATCTTTTGTAAGAATTACATTGACATATATTTGTATTTGTTATATAATTAAAATAACTATATTT
>JAZOTL010000089.1:0-3220 GCA_045657645.1 Eubacteriales bacterium | reverse complement strand
TGGAACAATACCTTATTTTACCACAAAATTTCATTTAAGTCAAGAAAAAATGAGCAATCCAACTTGGGATTGCTCATTATATACAAATTTATTCTTTGGGCTGCTTTGCGGCTTCCAGCTTGGTCTGACGGCGGTTCTTGACCTCGTCGGACATGGGCTTGATTTCTCCGGCTAATGCAAGGGCCTGACGGGTCATAAGAGGACCAACCATCTCATAGATAAGCACCGCAAAGAGAGTGATGTTTCTTATGAGATTACCCTGCTCGCCAAGCTGCATTGCCAGGGCACACATACCCAACGCAACACCCGCCTGGGGGAAAAGGGTGATACCGAGATACTTGCATATCTGGGAGGAGCACTTGGTAAGCTTTGCACTACCGAAGGTTCCGAAGTACTTACCGATACAACGGGTAATTATGTAGATAACGCCGATAACGATTATTGCCCAGTCGGTGAATACGCTGAGTTCAAGCTCTGCACCGCTTACAACAAAGAAGAGGGCGAAGAGAGGAGAGGTCCACTTGTCGGATGCGGCCATCAGGTCGTGAGAAAGAGGACAGGTATTGCAGAACACGGTACCCAACATCATACATGCAAGAAGGGCGGAGAAGTGTATCTGCACAGGTCCGATATGGAACTCAAGCATAGAGAGGGATGCAGTAACAAGAACCACACCTATGGTAAGGTTAAGACGGTTGGTGTTGGAGTTAAAGAGCTTTTCAAGCTGAGTAAGAATCCAACCTGCAACGGCACCCAGAACGAGGGAGGAAACGATCTCAACCAAGGGATTTACTATAATGGAGATAAGGTCAAGGTTTCCGCTTACAAGAGTCTTTGCAACGCCGAAGGATACGGCGAATACTACAAGACCTACCGCGTCGTCAAGAGCAACGATGGGAAGAAGGAGCTTGGTAAGAGGACCCTTAGCCTTGTACTGACGTACGACCATAAGGGTAGCTGCAGGAGCAGTAGCGGTAGCTATGGCACCGAGGGTTATTGCCTGAGCTATGGAAAGCTTGTCGGGCATAATGAAATGCACCGCAACAAGGGCAACGTCCACAATAAGGGCTGCAGCTAAAGCCTGAATTATACCGATAACCAGAGCCTGCTTACCCGTCTTTTTAAGTTCATCAAGACGGAATTCATTACCAATAGAGAAGGCAATAAAGCCGAGGGCAACGTCGGAAATGAGGCTGAGACTTTCAAGCTCTGCATGGGAGCCGAAGCCAACGCCGTTTATTCCGAGAGCACCAAGACAGTAGGGGCCTATAAGAACGCCCGCAATAAGATATGCGGTAACGGAAGGGAGTTTAAGGGGTTTAAAAAGTCTTGTCATCAAAAGGCCCGCCATAAGGGCAATGGCCACGGAGAGCAATGTGCTCACAATTTTCATCTTCTTTCATATTTTTGCTGATTTAAGCGTACCCGATTATTGTAGCACATAAGTTTCCAAAAGTCAACAAAAACCCCAAAATATCACTTATTTGTCAGATTTTTTTGCCGTATCTATGGATTTTCCAAAAACAATAAATCTATCAAAGAGATATTCTGTAACGAAATTGACAAGCATTGTAAGGCCGAGAACTATATATTCGTTCCAACCTATCCCCTCACCCGTCAGAACTGCCGTCCACCAGGTGGAAAGAGGAGTGAAAACAAGGTAGAATCCCGCAACCTTAAGCATGGCTATGGGAACGTTGTTTGCAGAGCAGAAGGTAAACTTGCGGTTGAGGGTGAAATTCCATACCACCGACAGTATCAGAGAAATAAGATAAGCTACCCAATGGTCAAAATGGAGAACCTCCTCCATAAGAGTGAAGCTGCCCACCTGTACTACGCCTGCACTTATAGAGAAAAACACGAACTTGACGGTACGAAGGAATTCTTTCTTTTTTTCGGACATATAAAGTCCTCCTTGCCTTGCCTTTTTGCCAATTATACCATATTTTCCACTCTAAGTCAAGAAATTTGTTTCCCTTTTCAACAAAAATATAGAGCAGACTCACATAATCTGCTCCACAAACCTTATGGGTATGATATTTTCATTAAAAACATTTGTGCAATCTTTGCTGTTTGCAGTTATCCACCTTACCGCAATGGTAGCAAAGCTCGTTTTTGCAGCACCCTTCGGCAAAAAACTCAGTTATATTCTCTACGGTGGTTTCTGCAATATTATTAAGAGCCTCCTCTGTAAGGAAAGCCTGATGGGAAGTAACTATAACGTTGGGCATGGATATGAGTCTGGCAAGAATATCGTCATCAACTATATGTCCAGAGTAGTCCTCAAAGAATATATCCGACTCTTCCTCATAAACGTCAAGGCAGGCGGCCCCAACCTTACGGGATTTTATACCCTCAAGGAGAGCTTCTGCATCCACCAGTCCGCCGCGAGAGGTATTGATAAGGACTACGCCCTTTTTCATAGACTCTATAGCCTTGGTATCAATTATATGCTTGGTAGTTTTGGTCAGAGGACAGTGGAGGGATATTATATCGCTCTTTTCAAATATTTCCGCTAATTCCACGTACTTTATACCTTCGGCAGAAGGATAGGGGTCGTATGCAAGAACATTCATTCCAAAGCCCTTGCAGATGTCAATAAACACTCTACCAATCTTTCCCGTACCCACAACGCCCACCGTCTTGCCGTGGAGGTCAAAGCCTGTAAGACCGTTAAGACTGAAATTAAAGTCCTTGGTTCTTATATACGCCTTATGAATACGACGAATGGAGGTCAGAAGCATAGCCATGGCGTGCTCGGCAACGGCGTAAGGAGAATATGCGGGAACGTGTACCACGTGCACCTTACCGTAGGCATACTTAACATCAACATTATTATACCCCGCACAGCGAAGGGCAACTATCTTTATACCCAGTTCATAAAGTCTGTCAATAACAGCCTTATTTACAGTATCGTTAACGAAAACGCACACACCGTCACACCCTGTGGCAAGGTCAACGGTATCCTCGTTGAGCTTGGTATCGTAAAACTTAAACCTTATCCCCTTCTCCTGACCGTGCTTTTCAAAAGAAGCTCTGTCGTAGGGCTTTGTATCAAAAAAGGCAAATTTCATATCCGTCCTCCAAAGACGCAAATTATATTATTAGTATACCACATGGTCACCAAAAAGAAAACAGAAGGCCGATGATTTTGCAAAATATTTAAAGATTAGCCGCCCCTTACGGAGCGGCTAATCTTTTATTGGATAATAGTATATTC
>JAZOTL010000088.1:0-14081 GCA_045657645.1 Eubacteriales bacterium | reverse complement strand
TATAAATGTTATCGTTTCATATTCACCATAAAAAATAGAGTCCTTATCTTCGTATATATCAACAATCAATTTATCCGGCGCGAATTCACATTTTCCCTTAAGATGTCCATTAAATTTGTCATCAACTATCTCATATATGTTAATACCATCGTTGTAATCAAATGAAACTTGTATTTTAACAACCTTATTATCTGAGATAATTTCGCCAAATATCAAATGTTCAGAATAGGCAGACGTATGAGGTTCAACATTAAACCATATATACGGTTCCTCGCAAACCCATACAGAATTAAAATAATCCGACGGTCTTTCACCTTGATACGGTATATTAGTACATCCTGAACATACGCATACGGTTATGAGTAAAACAAACAATAGGATATTCTTCATATCTATCTCCTTTATTCGCTACACCTTATATATCATTCATCGAAATCAATTACCACCAAAATCTTTTACCGGACACACCTATCATAGCCACCATTTTTGCCCCATCATTTTTAGCTTTGTCTATAACACAGGGGACGGTTCTGTATGTTGTGTGTGTTGTAGTGCTTGTATACAAATAAGACAGGGGACGGTTCTGTGTATTGTTTGAGTGCTCACAATTCCGTATCATCCTTTGTCACTTTAATTATATCATTCAAAAAATTCATTGTCAACTCACGCAAAAAGGAGAGTTTCTTGCTCTCCTTTTCTCTATTTTATCTGCGATACAATCAACTGTTTTTATATTTTTTCATCAAAGCCTTGTACAGTCTACAGCTCTTATAAAAGCAGCGGCAATAGCGTTTTTTATACCATTCTTTATCGCTATCAAAACGGCTAATGCTGCTTGTGTTTTCTATAACTCCCTCACATATGATAGAGTTATAAGTTTCCTTATGGTAAAAGGGACAGGGTGTATAGGCATCCTCAATGTACTTCATCGTTGTACGCTCCCGTACCTTCCGCTTCACATATACTGTCATATATCGGAACTATACGGTTACATACTACCTCAAAACTGAAAAACGAATCGCCCTCAGGGCGCGCGTTATCCTTTTGGTTTATACTGCCGTCAACGTTTATGTAACTACCCTTTTTTAGTCCTGCTGCTAAAACCGCAAGGTCGCCCCAGGCTTTGCACCGAAGCTTAAGTTGCTTTTTAGGCACCCTAACAGCAAGCTCAAAATTTGTAACCTTTTTGCCGCTTCCCGTTACGCGGGCGCGCACGTCATCGGCTACATAACCGCCGATAATACATCTGTTAAGATCATAGCAATCCATTATTTTTTACCGCCTTTCTTTTTACAACACAAACCGCAACCGTCACATTCTTTTTTTGAATACCTGCACATATAAGCCATAAGTATCCCTCCTTAAAATATTTGAACCAACCAACCCACAATAGTGATTTAAAATCTACAACCACCGAAAAAAATATAATAAATTACGGCTTCACCGTAAATTTTTGAAAGACAATCAAGCTCTGTATAACTAAATTCCTCCTTCCCCGTTATTTTATAAATCATTTTTCTTTTGCTTATACCAATTTTTTTGGCCAATTCCGTAACACTAAGCTCGCCTGTGATAATCAAATAAGTTAACAATTTTTTATTAAACATAATATCCCTCTTGTTGATTTTAAGTCCACCCATATATTACCATTTTTATATCGAATTGTCAATACAGAATTTACATTTTTTGCTATTTGTTATTGATTTTTCCGTTAACTTGAATTATAATATTACAAAGAGAAACTGTTAAATTAAGGAGCAGGTAATGAAAAATACAGGTAAGGTCCACATAGGCACTCGAATCCGCACACGGCGCGAGGAACTGTCTATGACGCAGGAAGAGTTAGCTGAAAAAATGGGATACAAATCACGCTCTACAATAAACAAAATAGAGCTTGGAAAAAACGATATTCCTCAAAATAAGATAGAAGCCTTTGCCCGTGTGCTTTCGATACCACCCTCACTGCTCATGGGATGGAATGATGTATACCTGCCCCAAAACTCCAATAATAAAACTACGGATAGCTGCGCTCCATCTGTTGGTATGCCAACACGCATGCACGATCTTTTATCCCAACTCAACGAACAGGTAAAAGATCTTGACAAAAGCTCTCTACTTGAATTGGTGGAATTTGCAAAGTTCCTGAAATTACGTAATAATAAATAAAAGCGACTTAACGTCGCTTTTTCTATTTACCGATATATATTATCAACAGGAACATCTCCTACGGCTAATGGGAAGTTTTCCTTTAGTATGTTAAAATACTCCTGCAAAACGGTTTGTGTATCTGTTTCAAAATCCGGAACGTATGCATCAAGGGCTTCATTTGCAGAATTAGTAAATTCAACAAGGAACCTCTCAAAAGCAGGGTTGTTTACCTCAATAAACTTTTCGTCAGCTATAAGAACACTGCCGACAGGCTCGGTTTTATATAGTTCTCTCCATTCTTTCGCTATATCAAAAGCTATTCGATAAGAGCTGTCATTAGCCAAAAGTGCTTGCGCTGCGCTCTTTTCAAGAAGAATTAAACTTCCGTCATCAAACTCTATCGCATCTATTTCTCCGGGATAAGCCATAGCAACTTCATTTTCTGCATCTATGCCGTATTTGGCAAGCACAGCGCCAAAGGCGGCCTCACAAGCATCCCCTTCACCCATACTGTAAACGGTTTTACCGGAAAGCTGTGACAGATCTGTAATAGTGCTTCCCTTTTCAACAAGAACTGCAGACGATATGCCTGTAATACCTACCACCTTAAAGCCGCCCTTTGAGTTATACAGTGAGGGTACCATATTTGGAGGTATAACAGCCATATCACATTCAGCATGAACCACGGCCATCAAAAGCTCCTGGGTTGTGGCAGGTACGATTTCATATATATCCTCGCATTCGCCGTTTGCCGCTTTTTCACTTAAAGCAGAAAGGCTATTTCCCTGTTCCCCTTCGGGAATGTAAATGGTCATTTCTATGGCTCCCGTATTCTGGGGTATTTCAACTTTCTCTTCAACCTTCTCCTTACAAGAAGAAAAGCTAAACAACAAAAGCAGAGTGATTATCATTAACGCGTATTTTTTCATATTTGCTCCTTAAATTTTATCGTATATATTTTATACCATTTTTCTCTGCTTGTAAATATTTCATTTGCTTGTTAACAAAATATGCTATATTTTTATGCAATTTCAGTATACAATCTCTATGTAGTGGTTTTTAGTTCTATTGTATGTAGTTTTAATTACTACATATTCTTCGGAGGTAACTATGGAAAAAAAGTTGAAAGCATATACATTGGGCGAAGAAGTATTTAACTCGGTTACACACGGCGTGGGAGCAGGAATTTCAGTTGCAGCCTGTGTTCTTATGATAATACGGGCGGCATTGACTGTAGGCGCTATAGGAGTTGTTTCGATATCAATATTCGGTGCTTCACTGATTGTGCTGTATATGATGTCAACACTCTATCACGCCATAACAAACCAAAAAGCAAAAAAGGTTTTTCAGATACTTGACCATTGCGGTATATTCTTTCTCATTGCAGGTACATATACTCCCTATTGCCTTGTTTCCATCGGCGGTGCACTCGGCTGGACGATATTCGGCATAGTTTGGGGCTCGGCTGCTCTCGGTATAACGCTCAACTCCATAAATATGGAAAGGTTTAAAAAGCTTTCTATAGTACTGTATCTTGCTATGGGATGGTGTGTTATCTTTTCAATAACAAAGGTTTTTCGTGCTGTTGGCCTGTGGGGCTTTGTACTTCTTTTTTCAGGCGGTATACTCTACACCGTCGGAATAATCTTTTATAAGAAAAAGAACATACGTTATATGCACTCAATATGGCATATCTTTGTAGTGCTTGCAAGCGTATGTCAGATACTTTCGGTATTGTTTTTTGTGCTTAAATAAGTGAAAAACCGTCTGCTGTGCAGACGGTTTTATTTGTTGATTTTACATATATGCAAGCTGCATTATAAGGGTGATAGCACCGCCACCTACCATAAGTACTGCAAGAAGTATGCACATAATGCGAGCAAAGAGCTTTGATTTGTCAATCTTTTTCTTTTTGTTATCCATTTTTGCCTCCTATATAAGTGATATCTGTTGGGCCTCAACGTCAAGCTCCTGAAGAGCTACGCCTGCTGCAGGTATCTTTGTTTTTTTGTATTTTTTTGTGTTAGCGTATTTACCTTCAAAATCGGTAAGTGCTTTTTCTACGTACTGATTTTTCTTTAAGGTATAGATTGCCACACCCTGTGCCGAACGTGTTGCCTTTAAGGGTATGAGCGCGGAATTAACAACTATTGCCTTATTTACGTTAGACATAATCATTATATCTGTAGGCTCTTTTTCAAGATAAGCGCTAACAAGGGGTGAAGCATCCGAATACGCGGCAATAAGCTTACGGCGATTGTTCTTCGTTTGATAGGAATTAAGAGGAACACGAACACCCTTTCCGTTACGGAATATAAATACGATGTTATGATCCTTATTATAATCCCCTGCATTGAACATACAGAAGACCTTTTCGCCTTCATCGAAGCCAAGCTCTACAGGAATATATTTACCAAACTCAGATGCCTTACAGGTATCAAAGTCTGCTACCTTTGCTTTATATGCCTGAGACTTATCAGAGAAGAATATAACCTCTTCACGGTTGCTAACGTCCTCGTTGAAGATTATTTCATCTCCGTCCTTAAGCTTTTGAACGTCGCTACCCTTTAATGACTGCATCGTTATCTTTTTGAAGAATCCGTCACGGGTAAGCACCAATCGTACGTTATAATCCTCAACCTCTTCTTCCATCTCAAACTCGTCTATTTCATCATCATAGATAAGCTGGGTGCGTCTGGGCTGGCCGTACTTTTTCTTTATTTCGCGGAGCTGTGCTGCAATGTAGTTTTTAAGCTGCTTTTCGCTTGCAATAAGCTCCTGCAACTCTGCTATTGCCTTTTGAAGCTCGTCTATCTCCTTAATGCGATTCATAATGTACTCGCGGTTAAGATAGCGTAACTTGATTTCAGCAATGTAGTTTGCCTGTATTTCATCAATATTGAAGCCCGCCATAAGGTTGGGAACAACGTCCTTTTCGTACTGTGTTTCACGTACTATCTTTATAGCCTTATCAATATCAACAAGTATCTTTCCAAGACCAAGGAGCAAATGAAGCTTATCCTGCTTCTTTTTCAAATCAAAGCTAAGCTCACGTTTAACACATCCAAGGCGGAATTTTATCCACTCTTCAAGTATCTCCTTAACACCCATAACGCGGGGGCTGGAATCTATAAGAATATTAAAATTGCAACTGAATGTAGATTCAAGAGGAGTAAGCTTATAAAGCTTGTTAATAACTTTATCGGGGTCAGCACCCTTCTTTAAGTCTATAGCAAGTTTAAAGCCGGAAAGGTCGATTTCATCACGCATATCGGAAATTTCTTTAAGCTTTCCGCTCTTATCGTTAACAACCTCAGCAACGGCTTTCATTATCTGCTCTATTGTTGTGCAATAGGGTATTTGTACAATCTCTATACAATTATTCTTTTTATCATAATTGCATCTTGCGCGCATTTTGAAGCCGCCGTGGCCTGTTTCATATATCTCACGCATTTTTTCGCGGTTGTATATGATAGAAGCACCGCCGGGAAAATCGGGTGCCTTGATTATATCAAGCAACTGATCAACAGTTGTAGAAGGATTACGAAGAAGCTGTATAGTACCGTCACATATTTCCGCCAGGTTAAAGGAGCATATCTTTGATGCCATACCTACCGCAATACCTTCATTAGGGCATACAAGCACGTTTGGGAAGGTGGTAGGAAGAAGCGAAGGCTCTTTCATAGTATTATCATAGTTTGGCACCATATCAACGGCGTCCTTATCAATACCGGAAAAAAGCTCGTGGCAGATAGGTTCAAGGCGCACCTCTGTATATCTTGAAGCGGCAAATGCCATATCGGAGCTGTACTGCTTACCAAAGCTTCCCTTTGAATCAACAAGGGGGTGTAACAAGGACTCGTTATCACGGGTAAGACGAACCATAGTTTCATATATGGCCATATCACCGTGGGGATTGAGCTTCATTGTAGAACCTACTACGTTTGCGCTCTTTGTTCTGTTACCATTAAGCAAGCCCATTTTGAACATCGTATACAAAAGCTTACGGTGAGAGGGCTTAAAGCCGTCAATTTCGGGAATTGCTCTCGAAATGATAACGCTCATCGCGTAGGGCATATAGTTTTTCTCTATGGTTTCGGTAATGGGCTGTGGAGTGGCAGGTGCCGCCGGAAGCTCAAACAAATCAACTTCCGATTTCTTTTTTCTTGCCATTTATAATTACTCCTTTAATCAATTTCTATAACTGTAAAGCCTGCCGCGCGTATAAGACGGTTAAGTACCGCAAGCCCAATACCCTCACGATCAGGCATAGGTGCGTATATTTTTTTAACCTGCGGCATACTGTCAAATTCACGCAATCTTGCAAATAAAAGATGGGCTTCTTCATCAGGTTTGTCCTTTGCACCAACAGATAAAGCATAAGGCAAAGAAAGAAGCTCCTTATCCTCATCATAGCAAAGTATACCGCTTTCCCGTTGACTTGAAAGAAAGGCTTTTATTTTGCTATACTCGCCATCTAAAAGCACAACCTCGGCCCTTGGTGCATAGTGTTTATACTTCATGCCCGGAGATAAGGGCTTTCCTTCAAACTTGTTAAGGACCGCATCTGCCAACACCGCTTCGGGAAGAACGCGGCGGATATCACTTAAGGTTATCTTACCGGGTCGTAGAATAGTAGGCACTTCGGTTACAAGGGTTATAATTGTAGATTCAACGCCTATATCACATTCCCCTGCGCAAAGTATCATATCCACCCTGCCCTGCATATCCTCTACCACGTGGTCAGGTGCGGTAGGACTTGGTCTGCCCGAAATATTTGCAGAAGGAGCTGCAACAGGTACGCCTGCAGCACTTATAAGGGCATTTGCTACTTCGTTACAGGGCACACGCAAAGCAACGGTGTCAAGCCCACCCGTAACGTTTGAAGGGACGATTTCCTTTTTGGGCAGTATAACCGTTAAGGGGCCGGGCATAAACGCTTCGGCAAGCTTGTAAAAGTCCTCGTTTGTAACACAATACTTTTGGGCATCACTTGCTTTTGCAAGATGTATTATCAACGGATTGTCACTGGGTCGGCCCTTTGCTTTGTATATCTTATCTGCCGCTGTTGGGTCAAGGGCGTTTGCCCCCAAGCCATAAACGGTTTCGGTAGGAAATACCACAAGACCGCCTTCTCTGATTATGTTTGCGGCTTTTATTATATCACTATCTGTTATCTTATATACTATATCAGTCGTCATATCAAACGCTCTCCGCGTTCTTCAGCCTTTGTGCCGCATCAGCGGTAGCAAGGGCACTTAACATTTCTTCTATATCGCCGTTAAGGAAATTTTCAAGGGAATACAGTGTAAATCCTATACGGTGGTCTGTAACACGTCCTTGAGGATAATTGTAGGTGCGTATACGTTCGCTTCTGTCACCGGTACCAACCTGGCTCTTACGCTCATTTGCAATCTTATCGTGCTGTTCCTGAGCCTTCATATCATAAAGCTTACTGCGCAGGATCTTCATTGCCTTATCCTTGTTCTTATACTGGGAACGTTCATCCTGGCATTCAACAACAAGCCCCGTAGGTAAATGATAGATACGAATAGCAGACTCGGTTTTGTTTACGTGCTGTCCGCCTGCACCACTACTCTTACAGGTCTCAATCTTCAAATCGGCAGGGTTAATTTCAACCTCAACATCCTCAGCTTCCGGCAACACAGCAACGGTTACAGTAGAGGTGTGGATACGTCCTTGGGATTCGGTTTCCGGAACACGCTGTACACGGTGAACACCGCTTTCAAATTTAAGTCTTGAATAAGCACCTTCTCCCTCAATCATAAAGGAAACTTCTTTAAATCCGCCAAGACCTGTTTCATTTACCGAAAGCAGTTCGCATTTAAACTTTTGGGCTTCGGCATACATATTATACATTCTGTAAAGGACGTATGCAAAAAGCGCAGCCTCCTCGCCGCCTGCTCCACCGCGTATTTCAACAATAACGTTCTTATCGTCGTTAGGGTCGCGGGGTAAAAGAAGCACCTTAAGCTCTTCTTCAAGAGCAGGTATCTTTTCTTTATTTTCTTTATACTCCTCTTCAACAAGCTCACGCATATCCGCATCAAGCTTTTCCGCAAGCATTTCCTGTGCTTCCTCTACAGCAGTTTGGCAAGCTGTATATTCACGGAATTTTTCGATAATGGGTGTAAGCTTTTTCTGCTCACGCATTAAATCTCTAAATTTATTTTGATCAGACACAACCTCGGGAGAGGCAAGATCATTTAATATCTGTTCGTACCTTTCTTCGGCAGAACGCAGTTTTCCAAGCATATATTTCTCCTGAATTATAATCCTTATAATTATATCACACTATTTTTATTTTGTAAAGATAAAAGGCCGTCACAAGACAGCCTTTTAACTAAATTTATTATAAAATATCTTCTATTACCTCATCAGGCTTTTCATCAAGCTTCCAAGGATTTTTAGCATATCGCTTAAGCTGCTTCAATGCGGAAGCAAAGTAGTAGCCATCACATATACGCTCATCGGTAACTACGGTATAGTCAACAAAAGAGTGCTTTTCACGCTGGCCCTCTTCGTTAAGGATATACTCGCGGCGCTTAACACCAAAAGACATAAAGATAGGCACGTTACCAAAGTCATACAAATGATGATATACAGGGGGAATCCCAAGAGAACCCATAGACGTTATAAAGAAAGAACCGTGGAATGGGCTGATCTTTGTTAAAAATCTTGGCAAAAGACCAAAGTAATCCAAAAGATTAAGCACCCAAACAGCAAATTTAAGAACCAAACCGGGCAAATAACGAAGGAATTTTACCGTTTCGTCAAAATCACCGCCGGGATTATCTCTGTATTCCTTTACAACCCTGTTAAGCTCGTTATACACATCCTCAGCAGTAGCATCCGGATAGAAATATGCTTTGACTACAGTATCGGGAGACTCAAGTGTCATCTCCTTTTTTATCGTAAGGCAAACCTCAACGTTATTGCGTGCAAATACCCTCTGCCCCTGTATGTAACGGTTTATGCCGGGCTTTGAGGCAACGGTTCTTATATATGCTGCAATAAGAACGTGCATAAGAGTAAAGTTTTCTAACCCTTGATTTTTCTTTTCTCTTATATATTCATCAATTTTATCGGTAACAAGAGTATCCTTAATTAAATTGGATGAAGTATTCCTTGTTTTCATAATATAAGGAGATACCATCGCCATCGCAGGTAAAGTTTTTAACTTTCTGCCAATCTTTTTTATCTTATCAGGTGGAACTCTTGTATCCTTAGCTAAGTTATCAGCTACGGCATTTTCCTCTACGTATTGGGTATTTGTATTCATCAATCGGCTCACTTTCATTTAATCGATGAGATTATAACATATTTTTCGACAAAAAACAAGATGTTATTAATAATTTATTAATAGTTACAACGATCACACGTTTTGTTTGCATACGTCTACCCAGCCTGAGCACAAGGAATAATTCTCCAACTCTTCAAGCGTCATTTCGATAGCGCTGTTAGAGCTTCCACAGGCAGGAAACACCGTTTCAAAACGTTTAAGTGATTCATCCAGATATGTAGTAACCCCTTCGTTTACCGCAAAGGGACACACGCCGCCGACTGCGTGACCTATACGACCTTCAACCTCATCAAATTTAAGCATTTTCGGTTTTTTCATAAAACGCGCCTTGTATTTTTGATTGTCAAGCTTGCAGTCACCCGCCGCCACAACAAGTATGGTTTCACCGTCAAGATCAAGGGAGATCGATTTTGCGATACGGCACCCTTCGGTACCAAGAGCCTGTGCCGCAAGCTCAACTGTTGCGCTGGATACATCAAATTCCTGAATTCTATCAGCTATTCCCAATTTAGTAAAATAGCTCTTAACCTTATCTATAGCCATATTCAAACTCCTTTGATTATATCTTTAATTACTTCCCCTGCAATTATAAGCCCCACAACAGAAGGAACAAATGCATTACTGCCGGGGGTACTTCTTCTGTTAGGTGCAGGGTCGCTTACCTCACCTTTAGGCTTTACCGGTTCTTCTTTAGAGTAAACAACCTTAAGTTTTTTAATGCCTCTTTTTTTGAGTTCAAGACGCATAACACGGGCCAGCGGACAAACGGAGGTCTTATATATATCGCTTACCTCAAAAGCTGTAGGATCTGTTTTGTTGCCTGCTCCCATGGAAGCAATTATGGGCGTTCCTACTTCATTACACCTTTCAACAAGAGCAAGCTTTCCTGTCACCGTATCTATGGCATCTACCACGTAATCATAAGCAGAAAAATCAAAGCTATCTGCAGTTTCAGGCGTAAAAAAGACGTTACTGCAATTAAGCTTAAGCTCGGGATTTATATCAAGCAGGCGCAATCTTGCCGCCTCTGTCTTTTGCATACCTACGGTTTTAGTAGTTGCAAAAATTTGACGGTTGATGTTGCTTTCTGCAACCAAGTCATTATCTATAATATCAAGCGCACCTATACCTGAACGCACAAGGGCTTCTGCGCAATGGCCGCCAACTCCGCCTATACCAAATACGGCAACTCTTGCATTATTAAGCTTTTCCATTGCTTGCGAGCCAAATATCAACTCTGTTCTTTCAAATCTTTTGGACATAACATTCTCTTTCTATACTATAGTACCCCCGCCGATAACCGTATCACCGTCATATATAACTGCGGCCTGGCCCGGAGTAATCGCCCTCTGCGGTTCATCAAAAATGATCTTCAGTTTATCATCATCAATTTGGGTTACGGTAGCAGGCTGTTCCTTGTGATGATATCTTATCTTCACGCTTGCCCTTATGGGCTCTGTAAGCTTATCGTATGCTATAAGATTTATATTACGACAATACAGTTCTCTGCTCCATAAATTATCACCGTGGGTAAGATGAACAGTATTATTTTCTGTATCAAGCTTCCAAACGTATAAAGGAGCACTTGAAGCTATACCTAATCCTTTGCGCTGACCTATGGTATAGTTAATAATACCTTTATGCCTGCCGAGTACACTTCCGTCATCGGCTATAAAGTCCCCTGAAGGATAATCCTTACCTGTGTATTCACAAATAAACTTAACATAATCTCCGTCATTGATAAAGCATATATCCTGGGAATCGCGTTTTCCGGCATTTATAAAGCCCTGTTCTTCAGCAATATTTCTTACCTCTTCTTTTGTAAGAGTTCCTAAAGGAAGGATAAGGTGCGATAATTGCTCCTGCGTTAACAGATAAAGCATATAGCTCTGGTCCTTTTTAGGGTCAAGAGCTTTTTTTAAAATATATCGTCCGCTTTTATTATCGTATATTACCTGGGCATAATGGCCAGTAACTATTTTATCTATTCCCTTTGCATCCGCAAAAGAAACAAGCTCTGCGAATTTTAAGTGCCTATTGCAAACCACACAAGGGCTGGGAGTTCCACCTGCCTCATAGGTACTAACAAAATCATTAATAACTTTTGTCTTAAAGGCTTCTCTACAGTCTAAAAGCCAAAATGGCATTTTCAAATTATCGGCAATATTTTTCGCATCCTTTGCGTCAACGCATTCATCACCGCAAAAATGCATAGTAATCCCGAAGCACTCATAGCCTATATTTTGAACAAGATATGCAGCAACCGAACTATCTACCCCGCCGCTCATTGCTATTAAAGCTTTTTTCATTGTTACTCCATTAAATAATATTTCTCTTATTATACCCTTTTTCGTCCTTAAAAGTCAACGCTTATCTTCAAGCACTCTTCTTTTTTTACGTCTTATCCTGTTTATATGTCTTTCAAAATCTCCGTTATTTATAAACTCTGCAAGTACATATTGATCAAAGCTTGGAACCGTACAGGAATAAAATCCAACCCTTTCTTTATAAAGCTCCAAAAGGCTCTGCGGCAGTACCATATACCCAATTCGCACGGAAGGTGCTATTGTTTTGCTAAAGGTATTAAGATAAATAACCCTTTCTTTTTCATCAAGTGAAAAAACCGTTTCTTCTGATTTTCTTGATACCGTAAATTCAGACTCAAAATCATCCTCTATTATATAGCCGTCGTTTGCGTGTACCCAACGCAAATATTCACGGCGTTTTGCGGCAGAAGCCGAAACACCGCTGGGAAAACTACGGTATGGAGTAATATGCAAAACCTTTGCTTTACTGGCTTTAAGGGCATCGCTTAATATACCGTCATTACCTAGTTTCAGCAGTTCGCACTCAACACCGTTTGCCCTATACACCATCTCTATTTTTTCATAAGACGGGTCTTCTATTGCAAAGGTGTTTTCTCTGCCTAAAAGCTGTACTATCAGGCTGTAGAGATACTCGGCACCTGCACCTATAACTATCTGCTCGGGTATTACCCTTATATCCCTACTGCGGTTAAGATACGCAGCTAAAGCAGAGCGCAATGCCATACTACCTGTATTTTCACATCGGTCAAATATATTTTCTCCATAATCCGAAAGAACACGGCGCATGGTTTTTGCATATACGGAAAAAGGAAAGAACTCCGAAACATCTATATGCGGCTGCTCGCTCTCCTTGTAAACCACAGTTTTTTTAGTGCCCCAAAAACCGTCGCTTTCCTTATAAACAACAAAATATCCGCTTCTTTGCCTGGGTTCTATATACCCCTCTTCTGCAAGCAAGGAATAGGTATGCTCCACGGTGATAATACTTACCCCCGTTTCCTCGGATAAAAGTCTTTTTGAGGGTAGTTTTGTGCCATATTTATAACGCCCTGTCACTATATCGTTCTTTATTTGAGTGTATAACTGCAAATATGCGTGTTTTTTTGTATCTTTTTCAATAATAAATTTCATCTGGTTATATAAAATTGTCCTTTTTTGGTGATTTTAATATGTTCAGAATAAGTATATACTAATTGCATTAAAAATGCAAGGAGCAGTTATGAAAACAAAAAGAATATTAACTATACAAGATATATCCTGCGTTGGGCAATGCTCACTTACTGTTGCTCTCCCTATTATTTCCGCCTGCGGCGTTGAGGCGGCTATACTTCCCTCTGCAGTTCTATCAACACACACTGCAGGCTTTAAGGATTTCACCTTCCGTGATCTTACCGATGACCTCAGTGCTATAGAAGCTCATTGGATAAAGGAAGGCATTAAATTTGATGCCGTATACACAGGTTACCTTGGAAGCGCAAAGCAGATCGATATTGTAAAAAGCATCGCAAAAACCTGTTTAAAGGATAATGCTCCTCTTATAGTAGACCCTGCCATGGGCGACGGCGGAAAGCTCTATCCCGGTTTTGACCTTGAACACGCTCGCGGTATGGCTTCTCTTTGCGGTGTTGCAGATATTATTATACCTAACATCACCGAAGCATGCTTTATGACAGGTACCGAATACAAAGAAACCTATGACGAAGCATACGTTCTTGACATTGCAAAAAAACTGACATCACTCGGCGCAAAAACTGTAGTTCTGACAGGTATAGGTTATAAAGAGGGGGAAACAGGTGTTGCAATTTACGAAAACAATACACTAACTCATATCCCCCACAAAAAACTGGAGCGTAGCTATCACGGCACCGGGGATGTATTCTCCTCCGCATTTGTAGGAGCATATATGCGTGGCAAAACTCTCTGCGAAGCTTCAAAAATAGCAGCCGAATATGTTATGCATTCTATAGAACTCACAATAGATGACAGTGAACACGGCTACGGCGTGCATTTCGAAACCGCTATACCGCAGCTTGTAAATAATCTTACGTAGTATCAAAAATCCCGATTTCCTCGGGATTTTTTTACTTGAACAAAATTTTATTTTGTGATATAATCAAAATATTGTATAATGTAGGAGGTAGTTACGTGTTATTTAATTCATACATTTTTATTTTTTTGTTTCTTCCACTCACCCTAATTGTCTATTATTCCCTAAATCACTTTACGCAACACACCTTGGCAAAAGCGGCACTTGTCATTGCGTCGTTCATTTTCTACGGTTA
>JAZOTL010000087.1:0-21958 GCA_045657645.1 Eubacteriales bacterium | reverse complement strand
GTAAACTACTGCATCACTAAGCCAATTTTTCATTTTTTCACCTGCAGAAAATTAAGATTTGATATTTATTTACACGAAATCGTGTCATTAAATATAATTATACTTCATCTCTAAGCGAATTACAAGAATTTTTTAGTAATTACTCTTAAAGTATGATAAAAAAGCGGGTAGCATCCATAGGTAAAATTGGGAACTCTTTGCCCAAAGCAAGCGCATGCTTTGCTTACAATGTTCGCAAGCACAATTCTATGATATCAAATATACAAAAACAGCCGACCAAACGGTCGGCTGTTTTGTATGGTCGAGATGACAGGACTCGAACCTGCAGCCTCATGCTCCCAAAGCATGCACGCTACCATTGCGTCACATCTCGTTATTATTAAATTTTGCATTTTTGCGAAAGCAAGCGCGCTTCCTGTTGCAACTAAGGCTCTGTCTGCGTGAGCGTAGCTCACTTGCCAATCGCCAAGTTGCGGCCACTCCTTATTCCTCGCTGCATCACCCGCCGGGTGCGCTCGGAAACGTCCCCATTGCGCCACATCTCGGTTTGGTGATTTTACTTGCGCCATAGAATTATATCAAAAAAATTTCGCTCTGTCAAGTTTTTGGTGGTGGGTTGAATAAAAGTATTGTCAAAAGGTAAAAATCGGGTTGAGTTATATATAGAAAGGTAGATTTGATATGGAACTTAAATCAAGCGAAACCGTAAAAAACCTGATGCGCGCCTTTGCGGGGGAAAGCCAAGCGAGAAACCGCTACACCTTTGCGGCCGAAAAGGCATGCGAGCAAAAGCTTCATCTTCTCTACGAGGTATTTACCCTTACCGCTAACCAGGAAAAGGAGCACGCCGAGATATTTATGGAGCATCTGTCCTCCCTTACGGGGCAGACCATTGAGATTGACGGAGGTTTTCCCGTTGAGGTTTCCGATTCTCTTACACAGCACCTTGAGTGGGCAACACACAACGAGTACGCGGAGCACGATACCGTTTATAAATCCTTTGCTGAAACTGCCCGGGAGGAAGGATTTCCCCAGATTGCCGCTTCCTTTGAAAACATTGCAAAGATAGAAAAAATCCACGGCGACCGCTTTAAGCACTTTTCGGAGCTTATGTCCAAGGGTGAGCTTTTTGATAACAAGAGCGAGGGCGCATGGTTCTGCCTTAACTGCGGGCACGTGCACGCAGGCCCCCAAGCGCCCAATATTTGCCCCGTTTGTAAGCACGCCCAAGGATTCTTTGTAAGGGCTGAAATGACCCCCTATACCCAACAACCACCTGCATCCTCGTATGGAGTTTAAATTAAATCGTTAATTTGTAACGAGAGGTCGGTACTGCACAAATCAAGCCTTCCCGGAAAATCGGGAGGGCTTTTTATATAGTCAACGTAATCTCCACCCTTTGTGCTACAAAAACGCGATTATAAAAGTTTTTGCAAAGCTATTCACAAAAAGTCGGAAGGTATTGACAACGGTGAATAAATGTTCTATAATTGTTGCATAAATATTTATCCTAAGGAGAAAAACAATGAAAAAGTATATTAGAATTATTGCACTTGCGCTTGTATGCGTAATGGCACTTCCCATGCTTGTTGCATGTGGCGCAAAGAAGGACGATAACAAGCTTGTTATGGCTACCAACGCTGCTTTCCCTCCCTATGAGTTCTACGAGGGTGATAAGATAGTTGGTATTGATGCAGAGATCGCAGCACTTGTTGCTGATAAGCTTGGTATGGAGCTTGAGATAATGGACGTTGAGTTCGGCTCTATTATCGGCGGTGTTCAGACCGGCAAGTTTGATATAGGTATGGCAGGTATGACCGTTACCGAAGAGCGCAAGGAAAGTGTAAACTTCTCCACTACATACGCTACAGGTATCCAGTCCGTTATTGTTCTTGAGGACAGCGAATATGCTTCCTACGAAGACTTCTACACCGGCTTTGATGCAGACGGCAACCCCGAAGGCGTTAAGGAAGGCATCAAGATAGGCGTTCAGCAGGACACCACAGGTGATATCTACTCCTCCTCCGCTCCCGCTGAATGGGGCTTTGGTGAAGAGAACGTTATCCGCTACAAGACAGGTAACGACGCTGTTCAGGCGCTTGTAACCGGTAAGGTTACCGCAGTTATCATTGATAACGAGCCTGCAAAGTCCTACGTTGAATCCAACGAAGGCCTGAAGATTCTTGAAGGTTCTTACACAGAAGAAGAGTACGCGATCTGTGTATCCAAGGAAAACGAAGAGCTTCTTAACAAGATCAACGACGCTCTTGCAGAGCTTACCGAATCCGGTGAGATCCAGAAGATAGTTGATAAGTATATCAAGAAGTAATTACAATTTTAATATTGAAAGCGATAAAGGCGGCTTTTGGCCGCCTTTATTATGATAAGGAGATACATCCATGCAGGCATGGTTTGAAGATTTTAAAGCTGAATTTATCTTAAATTTTATAAATGACGATAGATGGAAATGGCTTATAAACGGTTTGTGGAAAACCCTGGTTATAACCTTTTTTGCAACCCTTATCGGCATTTCCCTTGGTATTGTTATAGCGATAGTACGTTCCACCTACGATAAGAATGTGGATTCTATGCGCAAGCGAAAAAACTTGGGTTATTATCTGCTTAAGTTTTTCAACACAATTTGTAACATATACCTTACCGTTATCCGCGGCACCCCTGTTGTAGTGCAGTTGCTTATAATGTACTTTGTTATAATGGCATCCTCTACTAACGGAACGCTGGTTGCTATTATAGCTTTTGGTATAAACTCCGGAGCTTACGTGGCAGAAATATTCCGCGGTGGCATTATGTCTATAGACAACGGACAGTTTGAAGCAGGAAGAAGCCTTGGCTTCAATTATATCCAGACTATGATATATATTATTGCACCCCAGATGTTCAAGGCGGTTCTGCCTACCCTTTGTAACGAGTTTATCGTTCTTTTAAAGGAAACCTCTATAGCAGGTTACGTGGGAATACAGGACCTTACCAAAGCAGGCGACCTTATACGCGGCCGCACCTTCTCGGCATTTATGCCCCTCATTGCGGTAGCAATTATATATCTTGTTATTGTTATGATATTTACATATCTTGTTCGTTTGTTGGAGAGGAGGTTAAGAAAGAGTGAACGCTAATGAAGTTATAATCAAAACGGAAGGCTTGGAAAAATCCTTTGGTGACGTAAACGTACTTAAAGGAATTTCTACCGAGATTCATAAAGGCGAGGTTGTTGTAATCATCGGCCCTTCGGGTTGCGGAAAATCAACCTTCCTGCGCTGTCTTAATCTTTTGGAGCTTCCTACAGGCGGCCGGATATTATTTGAGGGTACAGATATAACCGACCCCAAGACCAATATAAACACCCACCGTATGAAGATGGGAATGGTGTTCCAGCAGTTCAATTTGTTCCCCCATATGACCATACTTAAAAATATGACCATTGCTCCCATGAAGCTTTTGGGTCTTTCAAAGGAAGAAGCAGAAAACCGCGCAAGACAATTACTTGAAAAGGTTGGCCTTGGCGATAGATGTGATTCCTATCCCTCACAGCTTTCGGGCGGTCAGAAGCAGCGTGTGGCTATAGTCCGCGCCCTTGCAATGAACCCCGACGTTATGCTCTTTGACGAGCCCACCTCTGCCCTTGACCCCGAAATGGTTGGCGAGGTTCTGGAGGTTATCCGCGGCTTGGCACAAGAGGGAATGACAATGCTTATAGTTACCCACGAAATGGGCTTTGCAAAGGAAGTTGCATCAAGAGTTATGTTCATTGATGACGGTAATATCCTTGAAGAGGGCAAGCCTGCAGACTTCTTTGCCAACCCCAAGAACCAAAGAACTGTTGACTTCTTAAAGAAAGTGTTGATATGAATTATCAACGTATTGAGTTTTCCGAAACCTGCACTCTTGATTGCTATATTCACGACCATCATACCAATCACGCCCCCGGTCCCCTTAATGAAAAGCACCCTGCAATTATAGTTTGCCCCGGCGGCGGCTATAACGATTTAAGCCGCTTTGAGGCAGAGCCGGTTGCACTTACCTTTTTAAAAGAGGGCTTTTCAACCTTTGTGCTAAACTACACCACAGGCGATGGATGTGTTATGCCCAATGCCTTAAAAGAGGTTTTGTGGGCGGTATGGACCCTGCGAAAAAACGCCAAAGAGTGGGGAATAGACCCTGATGCTATAGCCCTTATGGGATTTTCGGCAGGGGCAGGTATGAGCCTTCTTGGTGCAAACCATTGGAACAAGGAAGGTATGGCAGAGGCACTTTGTGCCCCCAATGCCGAAGCACTGCGCCCAAATGCCGTGGTTATAGGCTACGGGGCGGCAAATAACGGTCGCCTTATAGATGAGGGGGTTCTGCGTGCCGAAGCCCTTGGCGGTATGGCAGGCAAACGTGACCCGCATCTTAACTTTACAGACCACATAGGCCCCCAAACTCCCCCTGTGTTTATATGGCATACAAGAGAGGATTCCCTTATCCCTGCCACAGAGGCAATGAAGCTTGCACACAAGCTTCACGAAAAGGGCGTTGCCTATGAACTTCACGTTTTTGGTTGGGGCAAGCACGCATATTCCGTTGCAAACAATCTTGTTAACAGTACGGACTATTTCAAAAAACCTTCCCTTTTAAACCTTACAAAATGGGTAGAAATGTGCACTAATTGGTTATTTGAGACCTTTGGATACTGCGGCAAGGTGCCGCTCCCATAATCGGGAATCATCTTTGCAAATAAACGTATCTGCAGATGCCCGATGTACAGAAATTTTCTACAACTTAAATAAAGGGGCAAGGTGCCGCTCCCATAATCGGGAATCATCTTTACAAATACTCGTATCTGTATATGCCCGATGTACAGAAATTTTCTACAAGAAAAACAAAAAAACGGCGATAACTTAATGTTATCGCCGTTTTTATTTTTGTATTGAATTACTCTTCGTCAGCAGCTTCTTCAACTACTTCGATTTCAACCTCTTCGTCTGCTTCCTCGATAAGAGCGCGCATAGAAAGGCTGATCTTGTGATTTTCGTTATCGATATCGATAATCTTAGCATCAACTACCTGACCGATTTCAAGAACGTCTTCGGGCTTGCCGATCTTCTTGTTTGCGATCTGGGAGATGTGGATAAGACCGTCTGCTCCGGGGATAACCTCAGCAAATGCACCGAAGGGCATCATGCTAACGATCTTAACGGGAGCAACGTCATCTACACTGTACTGTGAAGTGAACAGAGTCCAGGGATTGGTTTCTTCGGTCTTGTGACCAAGGGAAACTCTCTTCTTTTCTGCATCAAAGTCAAGAACGAATACGTCAAGAGTATCTCCAACCTTAACTACCTCTGCAGGGTTCTTGATGTGCTTCCAGGAAAGCTCGGTAAGGTGAACCATACCGTCAACGGGACCAAGGTTTACGAATGCACCGTAGGATGTAAGGGACTTAACCTTACCGGTGAACTTCATATCCTTTTCAAGAGTTGACCAGAAAGCTTCTTCTGCCTTCTTCTTTTCCTCGCGCTCAATAACGCGGATGGAAGCAACTGCGCGCTTGCGCTGCTCGTTTAAGTCAATAAGCTTAACCTTATGTACCTGACCGAGAAGCTCGGATAAATCTGCATCCTTCTTAAGGCCTGTCTGAGAAGCAGGGATAAATACGCGAACACCGTTAAGAACGATGATAACACCGCCCTTTACAACGTTGGTAATCTTGCCCTCAAGCACTGCACCTTCGTTGTAAGCTGCAACAATCGCATCCCACTTTTCAGCTGCTTCGATGCGCTTACGGGAGAGAGTTGCAAAGCCGTCAACGTCGCTAACTCTTACTGCAACAGCGGTAACTTCGTCGCCAACCTTGTAAAGGTCGGAAAGCTTAACCTGGGGGTCGATAATGTCGTTAGAATTGATAATTCCTGTAACCTTAGCGCCAAGGTCAACATGAACTTCAGAATCAGTAACTGACAAAACTGTTCCGGTAACGGTATCTCCTGTATTTAAAGTTTTGAATGATGCATCCAGTAATTCTTCAAAGCTTTCGCCCTGAACCTGTGAAAGTTCTTTTTCACTCATTTTCTTTTCTACCTCCTTGATTATACTGCCGGGAGTTGAGGCTCCAGCAGCTATACCCACCTTTGTGTGGGCGTGCACCTCTATACAAGGCAGCCAGTCCGCGTTTTCTACAAAGTAGGTTCGGGTATTTGCCCCCGAAATTTCATAAAGCTTGTTTGTGTTGGAGCTTTCCTTGCCCCCAATAACAAGCATAACGTCCACTTCTTTTGAAAGACGGTCAACTTCTGTCTGTCTGTTTTCGGTAACACTACATATTGTATCAAAAATTAATGGATTTGTACATACCTTTTTTATAATTTTTTGACTTTTTTCCCATTCTGACAATTTTTGTGTGGTCTGGGATACGCAAAGGAGCTGTTTTTTAGCTATTTTTTCCTCGTCAAGCTCCCGGGCACTTTCAAAAACAAGGTATTCACCCTTGGCGTAAGAGCATATCCCCTGTACCTCGGGGTGCTGGGGGTCGCCGAAAATGAGGGTGAGATCAGCTTCGGAGGAATGCTTTTCCACAATGCGGTGTATCTTTTTCACGTGGGGGCAGGTCATATCGCACACGGCAAAGAAGGGATTTTCCTCTGCAAGCCGTGAAAGCTTCTCGCTGATAAGTTTGGGTACTCCGTGGGCGCGGATAACCACAACACAGGGGTAGTCCTTATTAGCCTTTTGCGCCACTGCGTCTATATCATCATAGCCTATTACCTGAACCCCCTTGCTGTCAAGCTCATTTACTATAGTAGGGTTATGTATAAGCTTACCAAGGGTAAAAATATTGCTTTTTCCCTCTTTTATAAGGGAATATACGGAATCTACCGCACGCTCTACTCCAAAGCAGAAGCCTGCAAGTGAGGCAACCTTTATTTCCATATTATTCTCCGGTTTTTTCTTGGATTATCTCAATTATTTTTTCAACACATTCTTCAATGCCGTACTCGGTGTTATCAAAGAATATTGCATCTTTTGCAGGAACTGCGGGGGCAACCTCACGGGTGGAGTCATTTAAGTCGCGCTGCTTCATATCCGAAAGCACTTCCTCGTAGGAGGTTTGTATACCCTTTTCGGTAAGCTCCTTATATCTTCTCTTTGCTCTGCCCTCGATAGATGCGGTCATAAATATCTTTACGTTGGCGTTGGGCAGGATAACCGTTCCTATATCGCGGCCGTCCATAATAACGTTATGCTTTTTTGCCATATCACGCTGGATATCAAGTAAAAATGTGCGCACCTCTGGTATAGCAGAAACGGCAGAAGCGTACATTGATGCTTCGGGCGTGCGTATTCTATCCCCTACGTCCTCGCCGCAAAGGTACACCTTTTGAGTACCGTCAATATATTTAAGCTCAAGGGTAATTTCGGGTAAAAGGGCAATTATTGCCGCCTTATCATCCTTTGCAACTCCCTTGTTTGCAACGTAAAGACCTATCGAACGGTAAAGGGCTCCCGTATCAACGTAGATAAAGCCTTTCTTTGCCGCTATCGCCTTTGCTATAGTGCTTTTTCCTGCACCGGAAGGGCCGTCTATTGCAACGTTAATCATAATAATTTTCCTCCGTATCTTTAATAATGGCTTGCGCGCAAGCGTTTGCCGTGGAAAATGCTATCTGCAGATTAAATCCGCCTGTATATGCATCAAGGTCCAGCACCTCGCCTATAAAATATAGACCGCTGCACACCTTGCTTTGCATCGTTTTGGGGTCTACCTCTTTTGTGTCAACACCGCCGGAGGTCACTATTGCCTCCTCTATGGGGCGAAAGCCCTTTACGGTGAACTTCATTGCTTTAAGTGTGGCAATTATCGCTTTTCTTTCTTCCTTCGTGATAACGTTTACCTTCTTGGTCTTGTCAACACCGCAGATATCTGCAAATACGGGTATCATCTTTTGGGGAAGAAGGTCGGATAAAGCGTTTATAAAATCACGGTTTGAGTATTTTGCAAAGTCTGAAAGCAGGCGCGCGTCCAGCTTCTTTTCATCAAGGGCGGGCTTTAAGTCTATGGAAAGTGTGTAGCGCCCACGCTCCATCTGATGCATATGAGAGGATGCGCTGAGTACAAGGGGACCGGTTACGCCAAAGTGGGTAAACATCATCTCCCCAAGCTCGGAAAAGATCACCTTGCCGCTTTTCGTATCGGTTACGTTAAGGGTCACGTTGCGCAGTGAAAGTCCCTGCATACGTCCGTAATCCCTGCCCTCAAGTGTAAGGGGTACAAGTGAGGGTACAAGGGGTGTTATTGTATGGCCTGCTATTTTTGCAAAGCGGTAGCCGTCTCCCGTTGAGCCCGTTAAGGGGTAGGAAGCACCGCCCGTGGCAACCACCACTTTGTCAAAGCTGTATTCCTTTTTGTCGGTCAAAACGCCCTGTACTGCGCCGTCCTTTACAAACAGCTTCTTTACAGGCTCGGTATAATTTATCCTGCCTGCCATCTTCTTCAAGGCGTCCACTATATCGTAAGCCTTATCGCTTACGGGGAACACTCTGTTTCCTCGCTCGGTCTTAAGGGGTACACCCATTCCCTCAAAAAGGTTCATTGTGTCCTCAGGTGTAAAGGAAAAGAGGGAACCGTAAAGGAATTTGGGGTTTGATATTACGTTGTTCATAAAATCACGGGGGGAGCAGTTGTTTGTTACGTTGCATCTGCCCTTGCCCGTTATGGCAAGCTTTCTGCCCGGTTTTGGGTTAGATTCAAAAACGGTTACGTCTAACCCTGCCTCTCTTAATATTCCTGCGCAGAGCATACCTGCCGCCCCTGCACCTATTATTGCAATTCTGTTATTCATATTATCACTTTCTCCCAACTTTTTGAAAAAAGTTGGACAAAAACTTTAATCCTCGCGTGGAGTTTATTTTAAAATTTAAATCTGTGGCACGAAAAATAAAATTAGCACAGACCTATCATTAAAAGTTTTGGTTCCGCTTTTTCAAAAGCGGAGGCGGTGGGGCTATCCTCGCGTAGAGTTTAATTTAAAATTTAACTCTGTGGCACGAAACTTAAAGCTTGTACAAACCCATTGTTAAAGTTTTTTGGCCGACTTTTTTACAAAAAAGTCGGGGGTTATAGGGTGTTGGGATTAACGTCTATGGTTATGGTGGTGTTATTGCTGCCTGCGGCGGTAAATTTAATTATCATATGCCTAAGCAGCTCACGGGTTGGCTTATTGCTAATACCCTTCATTACAAAGCGCTGGCGGAAGCGGTTATTCACCTTGTAAACGGGGGCTTCAAAGGGGCCGAAAATGACCAACTTTATTGATGGGTTATTTTTCAGATGACCCACAAGCTCATTATAAAAGCTATGAGCCATACGTATACACTCTTCTTCACGCACTCCCGAAAGGGTTACGAGAAAAATATCGCAAAAAGGCGGGAACAGAAGGGTGCGCCGAAGGGCAATTTCATTTTTATAAAAGGTTTTATAGTCCTGAAGTGCCGCAAGACGCAGTACGGGATGTTCGGGATTGAAGGTTTGTATAACAGCCCGTCCTTCCTTTTTGGCTCTTCCTGCTCTGCCTATCACCTGTGTTATAAGGGAGAAGGTGCGCTCAGGCGCGCGGAAGTCATCAAGATAAAGGGACATATCCGCAAGCAGAACACCTGACAGGGTAACGTCAGGAAAATCGTGACCCTTTGTAACCATCTGCGTGCCAAGCAGGATATCACCCTCATGGGCACGGAACTTTGCCAGCATTTCATCGTAGGCAAATTTTGACGTGGTGGTATCTGCATCCATACGCATTACCTTTTTATCGGGGAAAAGCTCCTGCAGCTCCTCCTGCACCTTTTGGGTACCGTAGCCTATGTATTGCAGATGATTGCCCCCGCAGTTGGGGCAGTTTTCGGGTTCTTTTATGGAATAACCGCAGTAATGGCAGACAAGCTTTGCGCCAAAGCGGTAGTTATGACGGGTAAGGGAAACGCTGCAGTGGGGGCACATAACCACCTCACCGCATTGGGGACAGCTTGCGTAGTTGCTGTAGCCGCGGCGGTTAAGGAATATTACCGCCTGCTCGTTTTTTGAAACGCTTTCTTCTATTTCATCTTTCAGGTGAGTTCCTATAGCCGAAAGTGAGCCACGGTTAAACTCCTCCCTCATATCGCAGATAACTGCCTCGGGCAGCTTTGCTTCACCGTAGCGGCGGTCAAGCTCCACAAGGGTGTACTTTCCGCTTTCTGCCTTATAGTAGCTTGAAACACAAGGGGTGGCAGATGCCAAAAGCATAAGGGCGCTATGACGGGCACAGCGGTACCTTGCCACGTCTACGGCGCTGTAACGGGGAGAGTTTTCTGCCTTGTAGGTATGCTCCTGCTCCTCATCAATGACTATCATACCAAGATTTTTAAAGGGAGCAAAAATTGCGGAGCGGGTACCAATGCACACGTTTACAAGACCCTGCTCCATACGGCGGTATGCATCAAAGCGCTCACCCTTTGAAAGGGAGGAGTGCATAAGGGCAATATTATCACCGTAATAGGCGCCGAAAACAGAAAGGGCCTGGGGAGTGAGGGCAATTTCCGGAATAAGTATGATAACCTGCCTGCCGCTTGCAAGCACCTCATCGGTCATTGCCTTAATAACGCTTGTTTTGCCGCTTCCCGTAATGCCGTGCAAAAGGGCGGCCTTGGGTTCGTTTGAAGCGTATAGCGAGGATAAGGTCTCCTTGGCTTTTTGCTGACATTCGTTTAACACTATGGGGGCGCGGGGGTTTTCCTCTTCGGGGAAATCATAGGGGTTGCGATAGCAATCCACCTTTTCCTCACTTAAAAGCTCCTTTGCAACAAGGGAGCGTATCTGGGCGGCACTTACGTCCAACTCCTGCTTTAAATATTTATCGGTTAAGCGCCCACATTCACAGGTAAAGCGCAGTATATCAAGCTGTTTTTCGCTACGGAGCTTCTTTTGGCCCGAAATATAGTCGTAGGCTTTTGGGGTAGGGGTGAGATAGGTTATATATCTTTTATTTGTATTCTCTTTAAATTCAAAATCCCTGTGTATTATCCCGTCTTTTTCCAAGGTTTTCAAAAGGGGGATAATTTTTTCACCAAAGTGGGCAGTAAGCTTTTTAAGGGCTGTTCTGCCCTCTTTTATAATATACTGCTCTACCTCTTTTTCTAAAGGGGAAAGGGCGCGAGCGCATACCTTGCCCGTAGCCTCGTAAAAGTAATCAAATTCCGATAGGGTAGCAGAAGGCAGCATTGCCCTTACCGCATCCCCTGCCGAGCAAAAGGTTCTGTCCCGCAGGAACTCAACAAGTCCCATTTGCTCATCATTAAGGGTGCCCATATCGCTTAAAACCGCCTTTATGGGCTTTAATTGTTCAAGCTCTGCTTTGGTAATAGGCTTTGTTTCCCACACAAGGGCACGGGAAGCGCGGTTGCCCTTACCAAAAGGAACAGCAGCAAAAATGCCTGCGTGAATATCTTCACGCAGGTCTGCAGGAATATAGTAATCATAGAGCTTATCTATGTGGTAGGGGGCATCAAGAACGTATACCCTTGCACAAAATAAGTGGGACACTTAAAGGTCCTCCCCTCAAAAATTACATAGTGGTGTTTTCGGGAACACTTTCGTCGTAAATTACAAAATCCTTGTCTTCAAGGCAGGAAACGGCAACGCTTACAGCCTTTGTATCCTTAACGTTTTTGTTTATCTTTTCGCAGATGTGCTTGTTAGCAGCCTCCTGCTCCTCGGTCTTTTCCTCGGCGCTGTTGTTTTCGATAAAGTCGTCGGTTATCTCTCTTGCGCACTTAGCTGCTGCTATAACAAGGGTGTATCTGTTGTACTTGCCTTCATTGGAAAGCTGTTCGGGTGTAGGATAGATCATCTTTATATACCTCTCTAATTATTATAAAATTCGTTGTAAAAATCGGGATTGCGGCTTGGGCGGAGCTTTTCACACTCAACTATGGAAACAAGCTGTTTTGCCGCTTCCTTTATGCCGCCGTCACGGTTAACTATGATGTAATCATAGTTTTCTATAAAGCGCAGCTCCTCACGGGAACGCTCAAGGCGGTTAAGTATATCCTCCTCGGTGTTTGTTCCGCGGCCGCGCAGTCTTGCCTCAAGAACCGAAAAGCTTTCGGGCAGTATGCCTATAAGCACGGTATCGGGGAACTGCTTTTTTATCTGCATAGCGCCGTCAACCTCAATTTCAAGCACTACGTTTTTTCCGTTTTTAAGCTCCTCTTGTACCACCTTGCGGGAGGTGCCGTAATAATTGCCGCAGTATTGGGTGTATTCTATAACTGCGTTTTCACGGATAAGGGCTTCAAATTCCTCTTTTGTTATAAAGTTGTAATGTACGCCGTTTACCTCACCGGGGCGGGGAGCGCGGGTGGTGGAGGAAACAGAGTAAACAAAGTCATCGCAGGAGTCGAAAATCTCTTTTAAAATACTGCCCTTGCCTGTTCCTGCAGGACCGGACACTACAAGGAGTATGCCTTTAGTCTTTTTCATTTTTGTCACCATCGTCTGTAGGTTCTTTATCGGCACTTTCGTTATATCTTGAAAGTATCCTTTCCGGTTCAAGGGCGGAGAGGACTATATGGTCGCTATCGGTTATAATTACCGAACGGGTCTTTTTACCGCAGGAAGCGTCTATAGCTCTACCCGTTTCCTTTGCGTCTGCCACCATACGCTTAATGGGGGCGGCGTCCGGGCTTATTACGGTTACTATGCGTTCCTTTACCAAAAGGTTTCCGTATCCTATGTTTAACAGCTTCATATTCTTTTACTCTATGTTCTGTATCTGTTCTCTTATTTTTTCAAGCTCTGCCTTCATATCCACTACAAGGTGGGCAATGGCAGAATCGTTGCACTTTGAACCTGTGGTATTAACCTCGCGGTTCATTTCCTGTAAAAGAAAGTCTATCTTTCTTCCTGCAGGCTCGGGGGTGTTCATTATCTCATCAAAGGCCTTAAAGTGGCTCTTTAATCTTACCATTTCCTCATCTATTGCAACCTTATCTGCAAATATGGCACATTCGGTAAGTATTCTCTGCTCATCGGGCTCGGCGCCAAGGGTCTCAAGGGTCTGGCGCAGCTTTGCTTCAAGGCGGCCGCGGTAAGCTTCAACCGCACCTGCGGAAAGGGCTTCCACTTCGGCGGCAAGCTCTGCAAGGTGGGCTTTTTTTGCCATAAGGTCGTTGTATATATTCTCGCCCTCACTCTCGCGGCGCAGGCAGTAGTTACCATAAGCCTCTTCAAGCACGGGCAGAAGCTCCTGCCAGTCCTTTTCGGTATCCTCCTCGGGCTTTTCTATCTTAAAGATATCCCTGTTGGACGCCACGCGCATAGTGGAGATATCGTCCTTTAATTCAAAGGTATCTCTCAAATTATAAAGGGCGTTCAGATAGCTCTTTGTGTAGGCTTCGTCAAGCCTTACGGTTATATCCTCGTTTTCAAGCACGTCAACGTTTATAAAAATATCAACCTTTCCGCGGCTTACAGCACTTTCGCGGATATAACTGCGAACCTTGTCCTCCAGATGGGAGTACATTCTGGGCAGCTTTATGTTAAGGTCAAGAAAACGGTTGTTTACCGATTTTATCTCAACGTTTATCTCTTTTCCGCCTGTTCTTACGGTTGCTCTGCCGTAGGCGGTCATACTTTTTATCATAGCTTATTCCTTAATTAGTCTTTCTTTATATTTTACAATAGGTTACGCTTTTTGTCAACAACATACTCGGCGCCAAGGGCCTTTTTTAGTATGGGTTGCCACTCCGGGCCTGAAATTATTATATGGTCTATCATAGTTTTTCCAAGCTGGGAAAGGGTGCGATAGATATGCCTTGTAACAAGAAGGTCGTTTTTAGAGGGCTCTGCCCTTCCCGAAGGGTGGTTGTGAGCAAGTATATAACGTGAAGCTCCCGTTGTGAAAAGGGGTTCGGCTATTCTTTCCAACGGAATGTCGGTATCCGAAAAGGAGCCTTGCAGAATGGTGGTGTGATAAACCATACGCATTTTGGAATCAAAGGCAAGGAGCTGAACGTGCTCACTTGTGGCTCCCGTATAGTGGTTCATAAGATAATCCGCCACCTTTTCGCGGCTGTCGTAAACGGTGTTGCTTACGTTCTTTTCAACTGAATACCTTTTTATCAGTTCGTGTACAAGCTTGAAAAGGGTTGCAGAAACCTCTCCCATACCCTCCTGCTTTTTCAGAATCTCATAGCTTGCCTCCAAAGCCCCCGAAACCGTGCCGAAGGTGTGGAGCAGGCGGTGAGCCATTTCATTGGTATTTTTGACGGGAATTCCAAAGTAAAGCAGAAGCTCAAGTATCTCGTGGTCGGAAAGGATTTCCAGGCCGTAGGTATTAAATTTTTTACGCAACCTTGAACGGTGCATTTTGTGAAGCTCATTACTGTTCATAACGAAACAATTATAGCATTTTACCATATATTTTTCAAGTATTTTTACGGTATATCGATTTTTATTCATAATTAGGGTGTATAATGAATTGTGATTATATAACAACTATGGAGGAAGCAGTATGAAACTTAATAAAATTACAGGCTTCGACGGAGTAAAGGGCCCTGTACTTACCATCGTTATGGATGGTATCGGTATTTCAAAATACGAGGCGGGCGACGCTATAAAGAAGGCTACCACACCTACCCTTGATATGCTTATGGCAAACTATCCTATGGTAGAGCTTAAGGCTCACGGTACCGCAGTTGGTCTGCCCAGCGACGAGGATATGGGTAACAGCGAGGTAGGACATAACGCACTTGGTTCAGGACAGGTGTTCAGCCAGGGCGCAAAGCTTGTTTCCGAGTCTATCGAAAACGGCAAAATGTTTACAAGCGATGCTTGGAAGGCACTTACAGGCAACGTAAAGGAAAATAACACAACACTTCATTTCCTCGGTCTTTTCTCTGACGGAAACGTACACTCCCACATAGACCACTTAAAGGCTATGGTTGCAAAGGCAAAGGAAGAGGGCGTAAAGAAGGCTCGTATACACATTCTTCTTGACGGCCGTGACGTTGGTGAAACCTCTGCTCTTGAGTACGTTGAACCCTTTGAGGCATATCTTAGCGAGCTTCGCAGTGCTGATTTTGACGTAATGATAGCAAGCGGCGGCGGAAGAATGAAGATAACCATGGACCGTTACGAGGCTAACTGGTCAATGGTAGAGCTTGGCTGGCAGACCCACGTACTTGGCGAGGGCAGACAGTTTGCATCTGCAACCGAGGCTATAAACACATTAAGAGCAGAAACAGGTGCTATCGACCAGGATCTTGATCCCTTTGTTATCGGTGCCTGTGGCAAGGCTGTTGGTACCGTTGAGGATGGCGACAGCGTTATATTCTTCAACTTCAGAGGTGACAGAGCTATCGAGATAAGCAAGACCTTTGAGGATAAGGACTTTGATAAGTTTGACCGTAAGAGATTCCCCAACGTGCTTTACGCAGGTATGCTTGAGTATGACGGTGACCTCCACATTCCTTCAAGATATCTTGTAAATCCCCCCGAAATTACCAACACAATGGGCGAGTACCTTGCTGATACAGGCGTTAAACAGCTTGCTATTTCCGAAACACAAAAGTACGGTCACGTTACCTACTTCTGGAACGGTAACAAGAGCGGCAAGTTCAGCGAAGAGCTTGAAACCTATATTGAGATCCCCTCTGACGTAGTTCCCTTTGAGCAGAGACCCTGGATGAAGTGCGCAGAGATAACAGATAAGCTTATAGAGCTTTTAGAGAGCGGCGAATACAAGTACCTGCGTTGCAACTTCCCCAACGGAGATATGGTTGGCCACACAGGTAATATGCTTGCAACAGAGGTAAGCGTTGAGGCTCTTGACCTCCAGCTTGCACGCTTGCTTGCAGTTGTGGATAAGCTTGAGGGTGTTGCCCTTATTACAGCAGACCAAGGTAACGCTGATGAAATGTATGAGATAAACAAGAAGACAGGCGAAGCAAAGCTTTCTTCCGACAACACTCCCAAGGCTAAAACAAGCCACACCCTTAACCCCGTACCCTGCATTATCTACGATAACTTCTATGCAGATAAGTACACCGTTAAGAAGGAGGGAGCATACGGCCTTTCAAACGTTGCTGCAACTACAGTTAATCTTCTCGGCTACGAGGCTCCCGAAATGTGGGATGCTTCCATAATCGAAGTAAAATAATCTATCACCCACGCTCACGCGTGGGTGAAATTTACCCTTAAAAAGGTTCGTCTAAAGGAGAACGGTATGTCAAAAAAGAATAAAAAAAAGACCTCCGTTCTCGGAGGCGAAGCGCAGAACTCCTTTCTTTATTCCTTAAACCGCGCAGAGCAAAAGGACGTTTGCTCGAACTATGAGGACCTACACCAAGCACTGGAAGAGGAAAAAAAGAAGGGGAAAGTTTCACAGGCTATACGGATATTCCTTATATGCGTTATAGCGGCGGCGGTGGTGTACATTGGTTTTACCCTTGTTAACTACAGGCGCGCAAGGAATTTTTACAGCGATATGCTTACCTCTTTTGAAGATGAAGCAGGGGCGCTTTCTCAAATGTCAAGCCAGCTTCTTTCCCTGCCGGACTTTGGCTCAGCCAATTCCTCAAAGGGTACAAGCAAAAGCTCCTACAGCGCACTCTTTCAAAAGATGAAGTCAAGGCTTAATTCCCTTTCAAGTGTAAACCCGGATATATACGGCTGGATAATAATCCCCGGTACTGAAAACATAAATTACCCTGTTTTGCAGACCACCGATAACGAGTATTACCTTGACCATGAGTACACCCACGGATACCTGCCTGCAGGCTCAATATTTGCAGACTACCGCTGCGACCGTGATACCAACGCAAACTTCAACACGGTAATTTACGGCCACAATATGCAGAACGGTATGATGTTCAGCGAGCTTATAAAGTTTATGGACGAGGACTTTTGGCAGGAAAACCAGTATGTGTATTTATACACCCCAACGGGTATATACACCTACCGCATCTTTTCGGTATATAAGACCGATTACAGATATAAATATGTAGAAACGGGTTTCCCCACAGCCGAGGAGTTTGTAAGCTTTGCAAAGGAAATGCAGGCAAACTCTAAATTTGGCCGCGAGGGTATAGAGCTTAATGAAAACACCCGTATATTGACCCTTTCCACCTGTACAAACGGCCTGTGGAGCGATAGGTATTGCGTTCAGGCGGTTTTAGTGGACTACTATAACGAGGGGTGAGAAGATATGATATCAGTTATTATACCTATGTATAATGAGGAAAAGGGGGCGAAAGCCTGCCTGGACACCCTTGATGCGTATCTTAAAAAGAATTTTTCCTCATATGAGATAATTGCCGTAAATGACGGCAGTAACGATAATACCGCCGCTGTAATAAATAAGGCGGCAGAGGGCAATCCTCACATTATTAACGCAGGCTACCCGCAGAACCGCGGCAAAGGCGGCGCAGTTAGGTGCGGAATTGAGGCTTCAAAGGGCGATATCGTAGTTTATACCGATTGCGACCTTGCCTACGGTACCGAAATTATCGGCGCAATGGCAGAAAAGCTTTCCTGTGGAGGGGATATCCTCATAGGCTCAAGAAGGCTTGCCGAGGACGGATACCTCGGTTACGGCCCACTCAGAAAGCTTGCCTCAAAGGTGTATATACGCTTTGTAGGAGCGCTTTGCGGCTTTAGCCACAGCGATTCCCAATGCGGCATCAAATGCTTTAAGGGAGAAGCGGCAAGGAGAATTTTTTCCTACTGTAAGGTAAACAGCTTTGCCTTTGACCTTGAAGCTCTTATGATAGCCGAGCGTATGGGTATGAAGGTAAGTGAGTTCCCCGCAAAAATACTCAACCACAACCAACAGCAGTCAAAGGTAAGCCTTGTAAAGGATACCGCAAAAATGCTGCGGGATATTGCAGAAATCAAAAAAAGGCTCTCAAAGCTTGATTTGACAAGTTGAGCCATATGTGTTAAAATACAATCTCACTAAGCTATACGGTCGCGCGGTACCATGCCGAAAGGTAGTACCGTGAGGAAAGTCCGGGCTTTACAGGGCAGGATAACGGATAACGTCCGCCGAGGGTGACCTCCGGGAAAGTGCAACAGAAATAAACCGCCGTTTTTAACGGTAAGGATGGAAAGGCGAGGTAAGAGCTCACCGGCACACTGGCAACTTTGTGCAAATGTAAACCCTATCCAAAGCAACACCGTGTATGGAAGCAGACCTTTTTGGTCTGATGTCTGCCCGGCAGAATTCCATGGGTGGCACAGAGCTTTGCGGCAACGCAAAGACAAGATAGATGACCGTACTCGACAGAACCCGGCTTACAGGTTTAGTGATAAAAAAGGCTACTGCTATGCAGTAGTCTTTTTGTTATATAGTAATGTTAGCACTTACAAAAAAGCCTTCCCCTTTTCGAAGGGGAGGGCTTGGGTTTGTGTGAACTTTATTCTTCGTGCCACGAATTTGAAGTTTTAATAAAACTCCACGCGATTATTAAAGTTTTTGTCCAACTTTTTTCAAAAAGTTGGGAGCTTTTTTTCAAAAAAGCGGGGTGGAGAGGTATCTGTCGCCGGAATCGGGGAGGAGGACAACGATGTTCTTGCCTTCGTTTTCGGGTCTTTGGGCAACCTTTATAGCTGCGTGAAGCGCGGCTCCTGAGGAGATACCCACAAGCACGCCCTCTTTTCTGCCTATAAGTCTGCCTGCTTCATAAGCCTGATCATCGGTTACGGTGATAACCTCGTCGTAGATAGTGGTATCAAGCACCTCGGGCACAAAGCCTGCGCCTATACCCTGTATGTTGTGGGCGCCTGCTGCACCGCCTGAAAGCACGGGGGATGAGGCAGGCTCAACGGCCACTACTTTAATTTCGGGCTTTTGGGATTTCAGATACCGGCCCACACCTGTAATGGTGCCACCGGTACCCACGCCTGCAACGAATATATCCACCTCACCCTCGGTATCCTCATAAATTTCGGGGCCTGTGGTTTCTATATGAGCCTTGGGATTGGCGGGATTGGTAAACTGACCTGCAATTATACTGTCAGGAATGGTACGGGCAAGCTCTTGCGCCTTTTCTATAGCGCCGCTCATACCCTTTGCTCCGTCACTTAACACAAGCTCAGCGCCGTACGCCTTCATCATAGTCCTGCGCTCGGCAGACATAGTTTCGGGCATTACTATTATTACGCGGTAGCCACGGGCCGCTGCCACAAGGGCAAGGCCTATGCCCGTATTACCGCTGGTGGGCTCTATAATAACAGAACCGGGCTTTAACTCGCCGCTTTTCTGCGCTTCATCTATCATAGACTTGCCTACACGGTCCTTTACAGAGCCTGCGGGATTAAGGTATTCCAATTTTGCAAGTAATTTTGCTTTCAGTTCAAACTGCTTTTCTATATTTGTAAGCTCAAGCAGGGGTGTTTTTCCTATGAGCTGATCTGCTGAAGTGTATATTTTTTTCATAATTATCATCTCCAATCGTATTTTGATTATATCATTGCAAAATTATACTGTCAACAGGAAAATAGCCCCCAAGCTCTGTTCAAATGCGCAAGAGTGTATTGACATAAAAGGATAGTTTGTATATAATAAATGAAGAAAACTTATAAAAAACGGAGTTTAAAAATGGAAAAGCTTAGATTTGGTGTAGTTGGTGTAGGTAATATGGGTTCAAGCCACGTTATCTACCTCTCCGAAGGCAAGGTAACTAACGCAGTTATTACCGCCGTATGTGATATAAAGCAGGATAGACTTGACTGGGCAAAGGGCATTAATCCTGACCTTGAGTGCTTCCTTGATTATAAGGAAATGCTTAGTTCCGGCAAGGTGGACGCTATACTTATAGCTACCCCCCACTATCTGCATCCCGTAATTGGTACAGAGGCGCTGGAGGCAGGCGTTCACGTGCTTTCCGAAAAGCCCCTTGGCGTATATACAAAGCAGGTTGAGCCCTTTATTGCAAAGGCAAAGGAAACAGGCCTTGGCTTTGGACTTATGCTTAACCAGAGAACAGAGCCCTACTATCAGAAGATCAGAGAAATGGTTCAGGGCGGCGAGCTTGGTGAGCTTAAGCGTTGCGTATGGATAATTACAAACTGGTACCGTACACAGGATTACTATGACGGCGGCGGATGGAGAGCTACATATTCCGGCGAGGGCGGCGGTGTTCTTATCAACCAGTGCCCCCACAACCTTGACCTTTGGCAGTGGATATTCGGTATGCCCAAGCGCATCCGTGCTTTTGCTTCCTTCGGTAAGTACCACGATATCGAGGTAGAGGATGACGTTACCGCATACGCTGAATATGAAAACGGCGCTACAAGCGTATTCATTACCACCACAGGTGAATGCCCCGGTACAAACAGACTTGAAATTTCAGGTTCAAAGGGTAAGCTTGTATACGAAGGCGGTAAGCTTATGTTTACAAAGCTTGCAGTTGATGAAAGAGAATTCTGCTTCACAGCTCAGGACGGATTTGGTACTATAGAATCCACCACAGAGGAAGTTGTTGTTGAAGGCTATGGCAAGGGCCATCGTCAGATAACACAGAACTTTACCGATCACATCGTTAACGGCACACCCCTTCTTGCCCCCGGTGAAGACGGTATCAAGAGCCTTGCTATCTCCAATGCTATGATACTTTCACAGTGGACAAACGATTGGGTTGAAATCCCCAACGACGGTGAAAAGTATTGGGAGCTTCTCCAGGAGAAGATTAAGACCTCCAAGCCTAAAAAGGTAGTAAAGGAAAAGGTTTCCGACCTTTCTTCAACCTACAATTCAAAATAAGCGGCAAGATATTCGATGCACAGAATTTACTATAAATAAAAAATCCACCCGATGGGTGGATTTTTTATTATATAGAATTTTTTGTAAGGCTTACTTTTGCCTGCCCGCTTATTCTATGGTAATTGTCTTTATCTTCTGCTCCTCGTAGGGGCGGTCAGAAAAATCTGTGGGGGTAGCGGCAATAGCGTCTACAACCTCAATACCCTCAACCACACGACCAAATGCTGCATAGTTGCCGTCAAGGAACTGTGCGTCTGCGTGGCAGATAAAGAACTGGGAGGAAGCGCTGTTGGGAGCGTTGGTACGGGCCATGGAGATAACTCCTCTTTCGTGGGAGATGGGGTTGTTAACGCCGTTTGCGGCAAACTCGCCCTTTATCTCTTCCTTGCTGCCGCCCATGCCTGTTCCTGTGGGGTCACCACCCTGGATCATAAAGCCCGCGATAACGCGGTGGAAGATAAGGCCGTTATAAAAGCCCTCTCCTACAAGCTTTTCAAAGTTTGCAACTGTTATGGGAGCTGCGCTTGCATCAAGTTCAAGCTTTATCTTGCCCCCGTTTTCCATTTCAATAACTATCATTTTGTAACCTCCGTTATTATAATTGTTTTCATTTTAATATCCTCTAAAGGCTTGTCGCTTGCATCGGTTGCAACGCTTGCTATTGCATCTACTATCTCCATACCCTCGGTAACACGGCCAAAGGCTGCGTACTGTCCGTCAAGGTAGGTGGAGTCTGCATGGCAGATAAAGAACTGGGATGAACCGCTGTCGTAGCTGTCGCCGCGGCGGGCCATGGAGATAACTCCTCTTTCGTGGGAGATGGGGTTGTTAACGCCGTTTGCTGAAAACTCACCCTTTATTTCCTCTACGTCACCTGCGCCCATACCTGTGCCTGTAGGGTCGCCGCCCTGTATCATAAAGTCCTTTATTACACGGTGGAAAATTACTCCGTCGTAATAGTTTTGGTCAGCTAACTTTTTAAAGTTTTCAACCGTTATGGGAGCCACGTTTCCGTAAAGCTCCAGGTTTATGGCATCACCGTTTTCAAATTCTATGGTTGCCGTGTGGGTTACCTCAGGTTCAATTTCAACTACGGGAGTGCTCTGTGTTTCTTTTTCGGTGATTTTGTTATCTCCTACCTCAATACAACGTATGGTTTTGAT
>JAZOTL010000086.1:0-8868 GCA_045657645.1 Eubacteriales bacterium | reverse complement strand
CCTTTAAACCCAATCACCGTGAGGTGACCTGGACTATACACGCACCTGCTGAAATTGTAAACGAATATGCTGACCGTGAATATTACAACGATTCTTACTACAATGACACCTGGCAGGCAAAGCTTGTGGTGTGGAATAATGTATAAAAATACTGCTGAGCAATCAGCAGTATTTTTATTAGATTATTGATTTTTTAAGGCCGGAATGTTATAATAATATGATTGATGATTTATTTTAAGAAATGACCTATAAAATCCACATATATAAGCAAGAATCGTGAAAGGACTAAAATGGCAAACAAAAATCTAACCATTACAGGCGCAAGGGTGCACAACCTCAAAAATGTAGATATTACTATCCCCCGTGATAAGCTTGTTGTATTTACAGGGCTTTCAGGTTCGGGAAAAAGCTCCCTTGCCTTTGATACCATATACGCCGAGGGACACAGGAGATTTGTGGAATCCCTTTCCTCATACGCAAGAATGTTTTTGGGGCAGCTTGATAAGCCGGATATAGACTCTATCGAGGGTCTTTCCCCTGCAATTTCCATAGACCAGAAGACCACCTCAAAGAACCCCCGTTCAACGGTAGGTACAGTTACCGAGATATACGACTATCTGCGACTGCTTTATGCAAGAGTTGGTATTCCCCACTGCCCCATATGCGGCAGAGAGATACGCCAGCAAACCGTAGACCAGATAATAGACAAAATAATGTCCCTTGATGCGGGAACACGCTTTATGGTTATGGCCCCCGTTGTTAAGGCTAAAAAAGGTATGCACGAAAAGGTGTTTGAGTCTGCCCGTAAAAGCGGTTACGTGCGTGTTAGGGTTGACGGAATAATGTATGACCTGAGCGAAGAGATAAGCCTTGAGAAAAACAAAAAGCATACTATAGAGATAATAGTAGACCGCCTTGTAATGAAGCCGGATATACGCTCCCGCTTGTCTGACTCTCTTGAAAGCGCCCTTACCCTTACAGAGGGTATAGTGGGAATTTCCATAGTAAAGCGAGCAGATGAAGAAAGTGCAGAGGACGAAGAAACCGAAATGTCCTTTTCCCTTAACTATGCCTGCGAGGAGCACGGCATAAGCATTGGTGAGCTTTCCCCCCGTATGTTCTCCTTTAACAACCCCATAGGTGCTTGCTCCGAGTGCCTTGGTATAGGTGAGCTGCGCCGTGTTTCCTATGAACGTATAATCCCCGATAAAAACCTTTCTTTGCGAGAGGGTGCAATACAGGTTAACGGCTTTAAAAGCGTTGATGAATTTTCCTGGAGCGGCCCCGTGCTTGCCGCAGTAGGTGAGCGCTACGGCTTTACCCTTGATACAAAAATAAAGGATATACCCGAACAGGGGCTCCACGTTCTGCTTTACGGAAGCGACGAAAAATATGATAACGTTGTAAGATATTTTGACGGTGTGGCACACCCTGCAAAAAGCGTTAAATTTGACGGTATAGTAAACGTAATTCAACAACGCTACGATCAAACGGGAAACGAGTATTACGAGTCCTTTATAGAAAACATCCCCTGCCCCACCTGCGGCGGAAAAAGGCTTTCAAAGGAAATACTTGCCGTAACGGTAGGGGGTAAAAACATCCACGAATTCTGTTCCCTTTCGGTAACGGCCGCCCTTGAATTTGTAAACAACCTGAGCTTTACCGAAACCGAATATAAGATAGCCAAGGAAATCATAAAAGAGATACGCTCTCGCCTTGAATTTATGGCAAACGTAGGTCTTGATTACCTTACACTTAACCGCAAGGCAGGAACCCTTTCAGGCGGTGAGGCGCAAAGAATACGCCTTGCCACACAAATAGGCTCCTCCCTTATGGGCGTGCTTTATATCCTTGACGAGCCCAGCATCGGTCTTCATCAGCGTGATAACAGCAAGCTTATAGAAACCCTTAAAAAGCTCCGCGACGTAGGCAACAGCCTTATAGTTGTAGAGCACGACGAGGAAACAATGCTGGAATCCGACTATATAGTGGATATAGGCCCGGGTGCAGGTATCCACGGCGGTACGATAGTTTCCCAAGGTACACCATATGAAGTAATGGAGGATGAAAATTCCATTACGGGAAGATTCCTTTCGGGTAAGGAAAAGATAGAGATACCAAAGGTAAGACGAAGCGGAAACGGCAAGTTCCTTAAAATAACGGGCGCAAAAGAAAACAACCTGAAGAATATAGACGTTACCATACCCCTTGGAATGTTCGTTTGCGTAACCGGTGTTTCGGGTTCGGGAAAATCCTCTCTTATCAACTCTATCCTGCGCAATTCACTTGCAAAGCAGTTAAACCGCGCAATAACCTATCCCGGCAAGCACGATGCTATTGAGGGTATAGAAAACCTTGATAAGGTAATAGATATAGACCAATCCCCTATAGGCAGAACACCCCGTTCCAACCCTGCCACCTATACAGGGCTCTTTACCGACCTGCGAGAGCTTTTTGCCCAAACACCGGATGCAAAGCAGAGAGGTTATAAGGCAAATCGCTTCTCCTTTAACCTTAAAGGGGGACGTTGTGAGGCCTGCGAGGGTGACGGTGTTAAGAAGATAGAAATGCACTTTTTGCCCGACGTATACGTCACCTGTGACGTATGTAAGGGTAAAAGATACAACCGCGATACCCTTGAAGTAAAATATAAAGGCAAGAGCATTTACGACGTTCTTGAAATGACCGTTGAAGAAGCCCTTAACTTCTTTGCAAGCCTGCCAAAGATAAAACGCAAGCTGCAGACCCTTTATGACGTAGGTCTTGGTTACGTTAAGCTTGGCCAATCCTCCACACAGCTTTCGGGTGGTGAGGCACAGAGAGTTAAGCTGGCAACCGAGCTTGCAAAGCGCAGTACCGGCAGAACCGTATATATACTTGACGAGCCTACCACAGGCCTGCACAGCGCAGACGTAAAGAAGCTGATAGAAGTTTTACAGCGACTTGTTGACCAGGGCAACTCGGTGGTTATTATAGAGCATAACCTTGATATGATAAAGACCGCAGACCATATAATCGACCTTGGCCCCGAAGGGGGAGATAAGGGCGGACAGCTTGTAGCCGAGGGCACACCCGAAAAGGTGGCTAAATGTAAAAAATCCTACACGGGACAGTACCTCAAAAAGGTTTTAAAAACCGACGGTAAAGAAGAATGGATACAACAAATAAAGGATAGCCATAAAGTATAAGAACACCCCCGATTGAAATCAATCGGGGGTGCGTTGCTTTATTTTTATATTATTTTTATAAAATACATACAAATAACAATCATAGTTATTAATACACAGAACCAACTTATGTGTTACTCATAAAGATCCACGTATGTAAAATAACCGCTCTCGGCTAACGCATACAATACCTCTATACAATTATAACCACTATCATAAACGAAGTGTAAAAACTCAATTCGAGTATTGTGTTTAGCACCTCTTTCATTTGTCATTCTCCTCATATTCTGCCATAAGTTTTCTTATATCCTCAAGCTCTTCCTTTGTCAGCTTACGTCTACCTACAAAGGCGGCAATAAAAGCAGGTAAGGAGCCTTCAAAATTGCAGTTTATAAACTGCTCTCCCTGTATGGCGTTATACTCTGCCTTTGTTATTTGCGAGCTGACTATAGTATTTTCGTTTTTAAATATTCCCTTTTCGCACAGCTTGCGCAGTATGGTATAGGTAGTAGATTTTTTCCAGTTAAGCTCCTTTTCGCAGAGCGCTACAAGCTTTCCCGAGCCCAAGGGTTCTTCCCTCCAGATTATATCTGCAAACTGCTCCTCTATTTCTCCTAATTTATATAATTCCATTTCATTCACCTCGTTGGTTTGTTTTGAGTAGACTTATTCTCACTTAAAGTTTATCACAAATAGACCGGTTTGTCAACAGTAAATTCATAACACAAAAAACCGACCTTAACGGTCGGTTTTTCTGTGTAAAAAACAATTTTGAGTGTGGTATTGAACGTCCGTATATTAATCGGAAGTTGGCTTTAGTGGGAAGTTGAAGCCTTGTTCCTCGGACATACGTTAAAGAGCCTTGATAACTATACTATCCTGCTCTAAGCTGATTACTACCCTTTCACCATACAATATGCCCAATTCTTTAAGCATATCACGGGGTATTACAACTCTACCTATTTCATCTACGGTTTTTGTTTTCATTTCTCCTCCTTCTTGTAATATTTGGTAGCATTGTCATTATACACCTTCTTTTGAGGTTTGTCAACATAAATTTAGAAATATTTCTATTTTTTGGTTATTTCTTTGAATATATGCCCTTTTTCTGTATAAAAACAAAAAAGCGGCAGGATGCCGCCCTCTTAATCGGGAATTATCTTTACAAATAATTCTATCTACAGATACCCTATAAGTCAAAAAAATATACGGCTCAACTTAGTTGAACCGTATATTGATAAATCTTATTAAAATTTGCAACTGTGGTCTTTATTCTTTGTTGTTCTCGTCCTCTATGTTCTGCAGTTTATGCCTTTTTTTGAAGGCTAATATAAATATTACTGCAACCACAAGCACGAGCACCGAACCGGAAACAATATACATTGTGTATATTTGATCAAGGCCTTCACGCTTTTTGCCTTCTGCTTTGAGCTGCTTATTATACTCTTCTGAAGCAGTTATCATAAATTCTGTTGCTTCGTATATCTGGCCGTTTTCCATCCAGGTAATATCATTTGCGGAAAAATAGGGTACCAAATATTCGGTATCATCCGAATTTTTAAAGCATATCAAATAACATTTCAGCATATCGCAATAGGTAAAGCGAATACTTTCGGCCACCGCATAGGGATAAACATCCAAAATTCCATTGCAAACGGTTTCGGGATCAAAGGCAACCTCAGGATAGTTTGCCATTATTGCCTTATATATAGTAGTTCCCTTACGAACGGACCAACCATACTCCGAGCTTTCATTTTTAACAACCTCTACGGCTCCGCCCTTTCCGTAATTTGGGACAAGCCAATAATAGTTTTCAGAGATGTTATCCGAAAAGGTTGTATTTTTGGCATATGCAGAAAAGATATCGCCGTTATCATAATAATAAACACGGAACATAAGCTCAAAACTGATATCTTCGGGATCGGAGCCCAAATAGTGCTGCCAATCCTTATAGCAATCCCTTACGGTATTCTCTACCTGCTGCGGCTCCTTTCCGCTTTTATCAAGTACATCCTGCACTATCTCCTTGCCTGTAAGCGCATAACATGGCAACGCAAGGGACACAAGCGTAAGAACACACAGCAACAATGAAATTAATTTTTTCATTTGTGTTCTCCAAAAGTTCTTAAATAGTTCAATTATTGTTAATATAATATCACAATTTGTTCAAATTGTCAATAGTTTTTTAACAATTTATTAATTCAACTCCAAAGGTCTGTTCTTTCTTTTTTCGCCTTCCTTTAAAGTGAATACAAACTCGCAAAATTCCCCTGCTTCACTCTTTACCCATATTTCTTCACCGTGGGCATCAATAATTGTTTTTGTAATGTACATACCAAGACCCACGCCTGTTTTATCAAGGCCGCGGCTCTTATCGGTTTTGTAAAAACGCTCAAATACAAAGGGGAGATCCTTTTCAGGAATACCAACACCCTCGTTATAAACAGATACATATACTTTATGGGATATTTTGCTTATTCTGATGCGGTATTTACCGCCCTCACGGGAGAATTTAACCGCATTGTGGCAGATATTATACAACACCTGATGAATGGCATCCTTATCTGCTACAACAAACATATCATCTTCTTCGCTGTCAAACTCTACGTCAAGATGCTTTTGTTCGATGGGCTTTTCAAAGGAAATAAGTATATTTGCCGCCATTGAGGAAATATTAAAGTTTTCAAAATTAAACTTTCTATCCCCTGCTTCAATTCTTGAAATATCCAAAAGCTGACTTACAAGACGGGATAAGCGCTGAACCTCATTCTTAATTATATCAAGATAATGGGCCTGCTTTTCATAGGGTATTGCGCCGTCAAGTATAGCATCTATAAATCCGCTTATAGTTGTCATTGGTGTGCGCAAGTCATGGGCTATATTTGCAAGGAATGCGCGTTTTGTATCCTCAAGCATAGCCAACTGCTCTGCCATATTATTAAAGGATTGGGCAAGCTCGGCAATTTCATCCTTACCCGTTACCTTTACCCTGGCTTCAAAATCACCTTTGGCAAATTTCTTTGCCGCAATACTCATTCTTCTTAAGGGCGCAACTATTTTTCCGCACATAAAGTAAATAGCAACTATTGCCACCACCATTACCAAAAGTGATGTAATAATGATTATCTTACCAAGCTCATCAACTATTTCTCCCAATCTTTCGGAGGCTGTTGCCACGAATACTGCGCATATAAATTCGCCGTTTTCACCGTAATATGGGGTACCGTAACAATAGGAATAAGCATCTGTACGGAAAACTTTATCAAGATTTACCCTTGTAGTTTCACCCGATTGGTTAACCTGTTTCATTACCTCCGGGGATATATCCTCTGCTATGTAACCATAAGGAATATTTGAGTCCTGAATAAGTATAAATCCGTTTGCATCACATATTATAAACAATAGCTCGTTATCTATAGGTGAAACAAGGGAAATGAAGCTGCGTATAGAGTTATACTCCTTTACCAAAGCATCCTCAAAAGAATCCTCATCCACTATCTTGCAATCATTTTCCATATAGCTTACAACGGCCTTTGAGCTATGTAATATCAACTCTTTTTTCTGCTCAATTGTGTAATGGGTAAACAAAGCTGATATTATGGAGGAAAGTGCGGCAAAGCTGATTAAAATGATTACAACAAACATTATAAGAAATTTTGTATAAACGCTTTTCATAGTTACCTCACAAAAATAAAATGGGCGATCGCTCGCCCATTACAAAATATTTATTTCAGAGCCTTTGCGTTAAATTATCTTACTGAAGAAGCTCAAACTTATATCCTACGCCCCAAACTGTTTTAAGAAGCCACTTGTCGCTAACGCCTTCAAGCTTTTCACGTAAACGCTTAACGTGTACGTCAACAGTTCTGGAGTCACCAAGGTAATCAAAGCCCCAGACCTTATCAAGGAGCTGGTCGCGGTTGAATACGCGGTTGTAGTTGGATGCAAGGAAATAAAGAAGCTCTAATTCCTTAGGAGGAATGTCAACGCTCTTACCCTTAAGCTTAAGCTCGTATTTCTCCTTGCTTATCTCTATATTATCAAACTTAACTACTTCTTCATCGTTCATACTGTCGTGAGCGCTGTAGCGGCGAAGCACAGCCTTGATACGTGCGGAAAGCTCCTTCATATCAAAGGGCTTAACAACAAAGTCATCTGCGCCAAGCTCAAGACCGAGAACCTTATCAAAAACATCGTCCTTTGCGGTTATCATAATAACAGGCTTTGAGGACATCTCTCTGATCTCACGGCAAACCTGCCATCCGTCCTTTTTAGGCATCATAACATCAAGAAGAACAAGATCAGGCTCATACATCTTAAAATATGAAACACCCTCGCTACCGTCGTTTGCGGTTTTAACCTCGTAGCCTTCGTTTTCAAAATATGTCTTTATAAGCTCGCATATATTTACATCATCATCTACTATAAGGATTTTTGTTGCCATAATGTGCCTCCTAAATGTTAAGTTTTCCAAACATTTGTCCAAATTAATCAAATATATTATAGCATAAACTATAACAAAATGATGAACAAATTGTGAATTTTAGACCGTCATTTCCCTATTTAAAAAAATAAGCAGGCATATGCTTGAAATAGCCAAAGATTTGTTGTATAATTGTGTGAGTTATTTAATATAAGGAGTAATTTTCGATGAAATTAGGAATAGTAGGACTGCCCAACGTAGGTAAGAGTACCCTATTTAATGCAATTACCAACGCAGGGGCTGACGCACAGAACTACCCTTTCTGCACTATAGAGCCTAACGTGGGTATAGTAACCGTACCCGACGCAAGATTAGACGTACTTGCTGAAATGTACAACCCCGAAAAGTACACACCTGCCATAGTGGAATTCGTAGATATTGCAGGTCTTGTAAAGGGCGCTTCCAAGGGTGAAGGCTTGGGAAACAAGTTCCTTGCTCATATAAGAGAGGTAGACGCAATAGCACACGTTGTACGTTGCTTTGACAATACAAATATCATTCACGTAGACGGAGGAATAGACCCCATCCGTGACCTTGAAACAATAAACCTTGAGCTTATATTTGCGGATATGGAGACCCTTACCCGCAGAATGGATAAGACCCGCAAGGATATGAAGAGCAACAAAAAGCTCCAGAGCGAGCTTGACCTTTTTGAAAGGGTTTACGCTGCTCTCGAAAACGGCACCACCGCCCGTTCCCTTGAGTACACCGAGGACGAGCAGGCAATAATGGAGGACGTTAGACTGCTGACCTACAAGCCTGTTATTTACGTTGCAAACGTAAGCGAGGATGACGTAGCAGACCAGTCGGAAAACCCCTACGTTAAGGCTCTTTCCGAAACTGCCGCAAAAGAGGGCGCAGAGGTAGTTGCAGTATGTGCTGATATAGAAGCACAGATAGCACAGCTTGAGGATGATGAAAAATCCGAATTCCTTGCGGACCTTGGCATTGAAGAAAGCGGACTTAACAAGCTTATACGCGCAAGTTATAAGCTGCTGGGTCTTATAAGCTACCTTACCGCAGGCCCTAAGGAGGTTCGTGCATGGACTATTGTAAACGGAACAAAGGCTCCCCAGGCGGCAGGTAAGATACATACAGACTTTGAAAGAGGATTTATCCGCGCAGAGGTTATCGCTTACGACGACCTTATTGCAAACGGCTCTATGAATGCCGCAAAGGAAAAGGGACTTATACGAAGCGAAGGAAAGGACTACGTTA
>JAZOTL010000085.1:0-4288 GCA_045657645.1 Eubacteriales bacterium | reverse complement strand
GCGAAAAGGTATATGCAGTTGGTATCCCCTGCGAGGGTATGCTCTCTATGAAGAAGATAACCGATCTTGCAGGAGAAGGCGCCGTTGCAGTTTCCGAAAAGGACGGTATGCTTACTGTTGAAACCCTTTATGACGGTAATGTTGAGCTTAACCGTGAGGCAGCTCTTCCCGACAGATGCGTTAACTGTAAGAGCAAAAAGCACGTAAACTATGATGAGCTTCTCGGTGACGAGGGCGAAGTGCTTGACTCTAACCGTTTTGATGAGGTTGAAAAGCTTGAAGCAATGACTGAAGATGAAAGATATGCTTTCTGGCAGGAACAGCTTTCCAAGTGTATCCGTTGCAACGCCTGCAGAGATATTTGTCCTGCTTGCACCTGTGAAAAGTGCGTTTTCGGTAATCCCGATTCCGGCGTTGAAAATAAGGCTATAACAGATAGCTTTGAGGAAAAGATGTTCCACATCATCCGTGCCTTCCACGTGGCAGGCAGATGTACAGACTGCGGCGAATGTTCAAGAGTTTGCCCCCAGAATATTCCTCTTCACCTTCTCAATCGTAAATTTATTTATGATATCAACAGATTTTACGGAGAGTATAATGCCGGTGCCGAGGTAGGCAGCCGCGCACCCCTTGTGGACTATACCTTCGACGATCTTGAACCCAATGAAGCAGTAGAAGGAGGATCTGAAAATGCGTAAGTGTAAAATTGATTCTCTTAACCAACTGTTTGCTGCAATAGCAAGCGAAGCTTCCCTTTATATTCCCGCAAACGGTAATGACGGCAAGGCTCGTTTTACCAAGTGGGAGGACGGGGTAGAGCTTTCCGATTCTCTTAACACAGTTCGCAGCCCTAAGGATTTCTTCTTCCCCCAGAGCCAAAATCTTATGGACTTTAAGGTTTCAGGTAAAACTATAGAAATTATAGATACCCGTTCCGAAAGTGAAGATTTCGTGGTATTTGGTGTAAGAGCCTGCGACGTTAAGAGCTTCGAGATTCTTGACCGTGTGTTCTTAAAGGAGCCTGTAGATACCTACTATGCAAACCGCCGTCAGCACGGTGTTATAATATCACTTGCTTGTAACAAGCCTAACCAGACTTGCTTCTGCGGTACCTTTGGTATAAATGCGGCAGAGCCCGAAGGCGATATCGCTTGTTGGCAGGATGAAGAGTATCTCTACCTTGATGCAAAAACAGAAAAGGGAAGTGCTCTGCTTGCAAAGCTTGATAATGTAACAGAGGCTGCAGATGCTACCGCCGCTGATGAAGTTAAGACCGTAATTAGCGAGCGTCTTGCAAAGCTTCCTTTGAAGGATCTTAGCGCTGATAGCTTTGGCGGAGATAAAACAAAAGAGTTTTTTGACCGTCCTGAATGGAAAACACTTTCCGAAGCATGCCTTGGTTGCGGTACTTGTACATTCGTGTGCCCCACCTGCCAGTGCTACGATATTAAGGACTTTGATACCGGTAACGGAGTAAAGCGTTTCAGATGCTGGGACTCCTGTATGTACTCTGATTTTACAAGGATGGCGCACGGTAATAACCGCTTATCCCAGGTTGAGCGTTTCCGCCAGCGTTTTATGCACAAGCTTGTTTACTATCCTGCAAACAATGAAGGTATGTACAGCTGTGTAGGATGCGGCAGATGTCTTTCTTCCTGTCCTATTTCAATGAACATCGTAAAAGTTATGAAGACTCTCGGAGGTGACAAATAATGATAGATATGAAAGAAGCTCTTATTCCTACTATCGGCGTTGTTACCGATATCCGTATCGATACTCCCGATGTTAAGACCTTCCGTGTGGTAACCCCCGACGGTAAGAAGCCCTTTATCCACATCCCCGGTCAGTGCGCTATGCTTTCTATGCCCGGCGTTGGTGAAGCGCTTTTCTCCATCACTTCTTCTCCTACAAACGAAGAATATATGGAGTTCTCCATTAAAAAGTGTGGTTGCGTAACCGATTGGCTCCACGCAATGGAGGTAGGTCAGCAGATAACCATCCGTGGTCCCTACGGTAACGGTTTCCCTGTAGAAACAGCATTTAAGGGCAAGGATATGCTCTTTATTGCAGGTGGTATAGGCCTTGCACCCCTTCGTTCCGTTATCAACTATGTTCGTCATTACCGCGATAATTACGGTAAGGTTGATATAGTTTACGGTTCAAGAAGCAAGGACGACCTGGTTGACTATCAGGAGATAATCGAAGAATGGTCAAAGGATGCGGGTGTTAACGTTCACCTTACCATTGACCGTGAGCAGGAGGGCTGGGACGGTCACGTTGGCTTTGTTCCTAACTACGTTAAGGAGCTTGGCTTTGATACAAACAAAACAGCAATTATTTGCGGTCCCCCTATAATGATCAAATTTACTCTTGCCGGACTCGTTGAATTGGGCTTCGACAAGACTCAGGTATACACAACCCTTGAACTTCGTATGAAGTGTGGTTTCGGAAAATGCGGCAGATGCAACGTTGGTACAAAGTACGTTTGCAAGGATGGCCCCGTATTCCGTTGCGATGAGCTCGACGAGCTCCCCGATGAGTATTGATAAATAAAGGAGAACAACAATGGAACAAATGGTTAATGTTTTCTTGTTCGGCAAGAAGTATCAGGTTCCCGAAAACCTGACCATAATGCGTGCTATGGAATACGCAGGCTACCAGCTTGTACGCGGATGCGGATGCCGTAACGGCTTCTGCGGTGCTTGCGCAACCATATACAGAATAAAGGGCGAGCGCGAGCTTAAGGTTTGTCTTGCTTGCCAGACAAAGGTTGAAGATAATATGTATATCGCAACCTTACCCTTCTTCCCCTTGGTTAAGGAAGTTTATAATATCGAAGAGGTTAAGCCTACCGAGCAGATTATGATGCAGCTTTATCCTGAAATCTATGCTTGTATCGGCTGTAACGCTTGTACAAAGAGCTGTACACAGGACCTTAACGTTATGCAGTATATTGCGTACGCACAGCGTGGAGAGTACGAAAAGTGTGCAGAGGAGTCCTTCGACTGCGTAATGTGCGGTGTTTGCTCCTCCCGTTGTCCTGCAGGTATCTCACATCCCCAGGTTGCAATGCTTGCGCGCCGTCTTAACGGTAAGTACCTTGCTCCTAAGACTGAGCATCTTGAAAACCGTGTTCAGGAAATTAAGGACGGTACCTTTATAGAACTTATGGAAGCTCTTATGCAGAAGCCCGTTGAGGAAATGAAAGAGCTTTACAACACAAGAGAGATAGAGAAATAAGGAGGGTCAGGTAATGTATTCAGAAAAGTTTCAAGAATCTCTTGCGGCAGTAGCTGCTGCCCGCGAGGCAAATATTGCCTATGAGCCCCGTCGTATGACCGCACAGGAGAAGGAAGACCTTCTTGCGGCTTACCATCCTGACTACAAGAAGGATGAGTTTACCGAGCTTAAAATAGGCCCTAACAAGGGTGATAAGGTTCCTCACGAGCTTGCAGAAATGCTTCAGGCTCACAGCCATATATCTGCTGAGGATATCGACCTTGATGATGTTACCTATGACGTAGACGTTCTCGTTATAGGCGGTGGCGGAGCAGGTGCTTCTGCTGCTATAGAAGCGCACGAAGCAGGCGCTAACGTAATGATAGTTACAAAGCTCCGTATAGGTGATGCCAACACAATGATGGCAGAAGGCGGTATTCAGGCGGCTGATAAGGAACACGACTCTCCCGCTATTCACTTTGTTGATGCTTTCGGTGGCGGACACTTTGCAGCAAAGCGCGAGCTTCTTGCAAAGCTTGTATGCGATGCTCCCGAAGCTATCAAGTGGCTTAACGAGCTTGGCGTAGAGTTCGATAAGACCGAAGACGGTACAATGGTTACCACCCACGGTGGCGGTACATCCAGAAAGCGTATGCACGCTGCAAAGGACTACTCCGGTGCAGAAATTATGCGTACTCTTCGTGATGAAGTTCTTAACCGCGGTATTCCTGTGGTTGACTTTACCTCTGCAATCGAAATTATCCTTGATGAACAGGGAAATGCAGCTGGTGCAGTTCTTATGAATATGGAAACAGGTGAGCTTTACGTTGCAAAGGCAAAGACCGTTATTATTGCAACAGGCGGTGCAGGTAGAATGCACTACCAGGGCTTCCCCACATCCAACCACTATGGTGCTACAGCAGACGGTCTTGTACTTGGTTACAGAGCAGGTGCAAAACTATTGTATGCCGAAACATTGCAGTACCATCCAACAGGTGTTGCATATCCTGAACAGATTTTCGGTGCTCTTGTTACTGAAAAAGTACGTTCACTTGGTGCAAAACTTATC
>JAZOTL010000084.1:0-23430 GCA_045657645.1 Eubacteriales bacterium | reverse complement strand
AAGGAACACTCAAAGCTGATAAGGTATGCAAAGCGTTGCCAAAATGCGGTTATGCAAGGTGCATACGATATATTAAGTAAAGTAAGAGAAAAACATTTTAAACTTGAAGAAATTTACGTTGCCTCAATGGATTTTGAAGCACTAAACTCTCACAGAGAAGAAATACTTAAAAAAATTTTATGACATATTGCTTCCCTTTTTCATTTATGCTAAAATATGAAAAAGTATGTTGCAGGAGGAAGTAAATGAAAATACATCTTACAGCTATAAATTCATCATATTATCAAAGTTCGATCGCTGTACGCTCTCTTGCTACGGTACTCGAAGACAATGGAAACGATGTGTATATATCGGAATTCTCCTTAAAGGATAGATACGATATAATGCTATCACAGCTATACGCAACAGATAGCAGTGTTTACGCATTTTCGGTATATATCTGGAACCGTAGCGAAATGCTGCGCCTTGCCTGCGATATAAAGAAGCTAAAACCAAATGCATTAGTCATCTTTGGCGGCCCTGAAGTAAGCTTTGAGGATGAAAGCTTTTTTAAAGATCACCCATACGTAGACACCATTTTATGCGGCGAAGGCGAAGAGGTGATATGTAAAGCTGTAAGTACGCCCTTTATATATAAAAACAGAATTTTACACGGCTGTGAATATGCTGATTTTGAAACCAGCGGCATACTTTATGACAGATACCCAACCCAAAGTTCGATACTATATTACGAATCATCCCGCGGATGCCCCTACAGATGCAGTTATTGTCTTTCCTCTCTCACAAATGGCGTAAGGGCTAAAAGCGCCGAAAAAACAATAGCAGACATTAAGGCTTTTGAAAATCTTAAAAATAAGCCGCAAATCATCAAGTTTGTTGACAGAACCTTTAATTATGACGTTAAAAGAGCAAAAACCATCTGGCGTGAGCTGACAAAAAGCGACTATAGTCTGTCATATCATTTTGAAATTTCTGCCGACCTGCTTGACGAAGAATGCTTTGAAATTTTGAGAGCAATGCCCAAAGGCAGAATACAGATTGAAGCAGGAGTACAAAGCACAAACCACGCTACTCTTGAAGCTATCAACAGAACAAACAGAAGCAAGAAAATAATTGAAAATATAGGTCGCATACACTCATACGGGAATATACACGTACACGCGGATCTTATCGTGGGTCTTCCCTATGAGGATAACTCAAGCCTTAGACGTTCCTTTAATGAAACCATAGGTTGCTGTGATATGTTACAGTTAGGCTTTTTGAAAATGTTACGGGGATCAAAAATACGCAAGGAAGCCGATGCGCACGGTTATGTTTTTGAAAGCAAGGAACCTTATACGGTGCTTAAAAACAACTATCTTTCCTTTGAAGAAATAAGCTTTTTAAAGCAAGTTGCAGATCTGCTTGACCGAATATACTCTTCAAATCGTTTTTGCAACACTATGGAGTATATTATAAACAATAACGCCTCACCCTTCGACTTTTTCTGTGAGCTTACTTCATATTTAGGCAAAGACGTACGCAGTGTATCTCAGCATAAGCTTATTGAATATATCTACAGCTACTTAGAAAAATTATGCGCTACAAATGAAGCCTTTGAACGGCTCTGCCTTGACGTTTTAATTAACGAAAACAAGTCCTTGCCGGAATATCTTGATAAACACACCTCAAAGTTAGAAAATGAATTGGTGAAAGATATCGTAACAAAAAACGAACACACCTACTCAAAAACTTTGAATGGATATAAATTCGGTTTTGATGCCGCGCATTACTATATTATCAACCGGGATAAACATAGTGTAATAAAAATACAGCGATGAGTTAACTCACCGCTGTATTTTCAATTTATAATAAACTGTTTTGCCAATGCGGTTTATATGCACCTGTAAATTACAGTGTACCGCTTAATATTTAGTTTGCGTTTTCGTAGATAGCTTCTTCAGGAACGTAAATCTTTTTAATCTGCGCACCTACTGCGGCCAATTTACCAACAACGTTATCATAGCCGCGTTCAATATAGTGGATATCCTCGATTTCAGTTCTTCCCTCTGTTGCAAGACCTGCTATAACCATTGCAGCACCTGCGCGAAGGTCAACTGCTCTAACCTTGGCATTAGAAAGTTTTTTAACACCGTCAACAACGGCGGTCTTTCCGTCAATTTTTATGCATGCTCCCATGCGCTTCAGCTCTTCAACATAGCGGAATCTGTTATCCCAAACACCTTCATTAAGCTTACTTGTACCGCTTGCAAGGCACATAAGCACACAAATCTGGGGTTGCATATCAGTGGGGAAACCGGGATAAGGAAGGGTCTTAACATTTACCTTTTTCAAGGGATGTGCTGCACTTACTGTAACGTAATCATCACCTTCATCAACACCAACACCCATTTCTTTGAGCTTTGCAGTAATAGATTCAAGATGCTTAGGTATAACGTTTGTAATCTTTAATTCACCACCGGTAGCAGCAGCCGCAATCATAAACGTACCTGCTTCTATCATATCGGGTATAATTGCATAAGTACAGCCGTGAAGCTCTTTTACGCCTGTTATCTTAATAGTGCCTGTACCTGCACCTCTTATGTTTGCACCGCAGGTGTTAAGGAAGTTAGCAAGGTCAACAACGTGAGGTTCTCTTGCAGCATTCTCAATAACAGTTACACCGTCTGCAAGAACAGCGGCAATCATAAGATTCATGGTAGCGCCTACAGTTACAACGTCAAAAAAGACATCATTACCCTTAATGCCGCCATCAGACACAGCCTCAATACGGCCGTCATCAACAGAAACCTTTGCACCCAAAGCTTCAAAAGCCTTAATATGCTGGTCTATAGGTCGAACGCCAAAATCACATCCGCCGGGATAATCAACTGAAGCCTTACCGTATCTACCAAGCTCTGCACCTATAAGGTAGTAAGAAGCACGCATACGGCGAACAAACTCTGCAGGTGAAGATCCCTGCTGTGCATCGGTTGCGTCAATTTCTACAACGTCCTTCTTGAGCATTCTTATTTTTACGCCCATTTGCTTAAGTATCTCAAGAGAAACAGAAACATCGGATATCGGAGGTATGTTTTCTAAAACAATCTTTTCTTTTACCATAAGGCAAGCAAAAATAACTGCAACCGCAGCATTTTTCATACCACTTACTTCTATATCACCAAACAGGGGTTTCCCACCGTTAATAACTATCTTTTCCATCGAAATGTTACCCTTCTTAAATAACAATATTTATAAGAAATTCAGAAAATGTCATATTTTCAAACTTTGTGCAACGCACAGGTATAACTAACACACGTATTATAACACATATCTTTCCAAAAATAAAGGGTTTTTGTAAAATATTTATATAAAAGTATTTGTAAAATCCATACTTATACTTGTATTATATGCGTAAAACCTAAGTTGGCACATATTAAGGCTCTGAATAGTAAGCACAAACAAGGTCAACTACAAGGCCATAACTTTTAGAACCCGCACTTTGACCGGACGCTTTTAACCAAGTATCGTTAACGGTATCAGTCACTGTTGATGCTTTGGAAGTACTGTACTTTTCAAAAAATTCATTAAAAGCACGCATTTCACCGATAATTCTCATATCAGTTTCGTTTATAACTTCAGAATACAGTTCAAAGTCCGCAGAATAAAGGGCGTTTGTAACGTATTCATACACGCCAACAAGAGCGCTGTATCTCACGTATGGATCATCACTTTCCAAGCAAACAAGAAAAGCCATAAAGTTAGCCTCATCCTCACGGGCAAATCCCCGCTGATGCGCCATTTCGTGAGCCATTGTAAAAGGTTTATCATAATCCGGGAAATTAATATTTACATTTGCCTCGCAGGTATAATAGGTAAACACGCCCGAAATATGGGTATATGTCATCGGCTCGCTTAAAGCTATTACCTTAACCTTTGATGTAAGCTTTGGAACAAAAGTGTGCTTTTGAGCAATACTTTTATAGCAATGATTAAGCTCGGTATTTAATTGCTCTATAGAAAGGGGCATAACCGATGCACCGCTTGAAATATAATTTATCTCATCAAGTGTATCATCAATTTCATCTAAAAGAAGGCGTGCCGTCAAAGCAAGCTCTTCACCGCTTACGTCCTTTCTTTCTATACCAAGCCTTTTATCAAGAGTTGTGCAACCGTAAGCCGAAGAAAAAGTAAAGCCGAACATAATAAACATAACAAGTAATATGCTTACACAGCCCATAAGATATTTTGATGAAAGAACGTCGTCCTTTGCAGCAAGCTTAAAATATAGAAAAATCAACAAGAAAACTATAAGCGGAAGTAAGATTACTATAGTTTCAGCAAGCGAAAAGGGCAAAACACCCGTAATGTGGGATACAACAAATCTTACGGGAGCACTTATATAATAGTTTACAAAATCCGCAAAGGTAGCAAACAATCGTGAAAAAACGGTTATCAAAAGGGATATGAATGCAAGAATATACAATGTAACCGTAAATCCGTTGAAATAAATTGATTTATTTTTTATTTTCATTATTTGGAACTATCCTTCAGATACTTCATAAAATCATTTGGCATAGGAGCCTTGAGAGTTATAGTGGTTTGTAGCACCGGATGAACAAATGTGAGCGCATAAGCATGGAGCATAAGACGCTCCTTATCCTCTGCACCATATAAGCCATCACCTAAAATGGGATTTCCTAAAGAGGAAAAATGAACTCTCAACTGGTGAGTACGTCCTGTATATGGTAAGGCGCGAACCACGGTATAGTTTTCATTTCTTGAAATTACGCTATATTCGGTTTTTGCATATTCAGAGGCAGCACCTTCGTTGCAGATACAACGCAGCATACTACTTCCCTCTTTGCGCCTTATGTAATTTTCTATTTTTCCGTCACCAAAAAGCTCGCCCGATAAAACAGCACAATACTCCTTTATAAAATTTCTCTTTTCCATTTCCTTTGCCATAAGGTAGGCGCTGTGCTTATTTTTTGCCACAAGAACAACCCCGCTAGTATCCATATCAAGCCTGTTAACGGCTCTGAAAACAAAGGGTATTCCCTTTTGCAAATAGTAGTAACTTAAAGCATTGGCAAGGGTATCGTTATGATGCCCGTGTGAGGGGTGGGTAGGCATACCCGACGGCTTATTTACGGCAACAAGCTCTTCGTCTTCATAAATAATATCAAGGGGCAATTCTACCGGTTCAATAAACTCGTTTACATCAGAGTAGTCATCCTCAACGCGCAGTTCAAGAATATCACCTTCACAAAGAGAAGCTCGCACCGTAACACGCTTGTCGTTAAGGAGTATTCCCTTTTCATCCTTTTTTAGAGCTATCACCTGATTACGGGATAAGCCAAGAACGGAAAACAAATATTCCTTTACGCTAATACCTGCAAGGCGATTATCTATAGTTATTTTCATATCAAACCTTTAAGCTTTCGATAAGGGCCTTATCCGGTGTAACAAAGGCAGAATAATTGGTGTGGTATATAACAAAGCCGGGCTTTGAGCCTGCAGGCTTTTTAAGATTGCGCACAAGGGTATAATCTACCTCTGTACCTGCACTGCCGCCAGCCGCAGAATAATACGCCGCTATCATTGCTGCTTGTGTAAAATCTTCAGCGGGGGGCTCCTCCATACCGTCGCAGAACATTACAACGTGGGAACCGGGCATATTTTTTGCATGGAACCAAAAGTCCCCTGCAGAGGCAAGCTTATGAGTTATGCGGTCATTTTGCGTATTATTCTTTCCGCAAAGCACCCTATAACCCCCTGTAGTGCAAAATTCAAGAGGCTTTGTTGCAGGGGGCTTGCCGCCTGCCTGCTTTTTCAATTTTGAACCATATCCCGATTCGTAAAGTTCTCGTCTTATTTCGTTTATTTCAAGTTCACCCGCTGCACGCCCAAAGGACTCAAGCACGCTTTCAAGATACACAAGCTCTCTTGCTGAAATTTCAAGCTGTTTTGTAAGCTCCTTTTCGGCTGTTTTAAGCTTGTTATATTTCTTATAGTATTTCTGTGCATTATCCTGTGGATTCATGCGTATATCCAAGGGCACCTTAACAGTGGGCATAGCTTCATCGTAATAATCAACAAGGTCCGCTGTAGCCATACCCTTTTTTATCATATAAATATTTGAGGTAATAAGATCGCCGTAACGTCTGTATTTATCCTTCTCTGCACACTCCAAGAGGTCTTTTTTCTGCAGTTCGTTCTTTCTTTTCAAACGTGCGATGGAATTATCAAGCAGACGTAAAAGGTCACCCGCCTTTTGCTTAACGCGTTCATTGCGTTCCTTTTCATAAAAATATCTGTCAATGAGTTCGCCAAAAGAGGATAACGTTACAATCTTTACAGAAGAACCATATTGACGAATGGGAGTAAAGCTGTATTCAAAGGGTTCTCCCTTTTCATCGCACAATAGTGTGGGGGTAAATTTTTTATTTTCAAGAAGCTCACGAAAAGCCTTAAAATTAGTATAAAAGCCTTCCACATCACCATTACATCCATAGGCTATCTCTCTACCTATAAGAGCAGAAATACCGAGATAACGGGAGGTAATGAACTTTGCACCGTCACCCATCCAGGAATTAAATGCACTAACAAAGCCTTCCTTTGTTTCCTCAAACACCGTAAGCTTATCCTGTGCAGGAGGAAGCTCATATTGCATTCCGCAAAGCACCTGACGTTTTGAGCTTGTGGTAAGGTCAACGGGTTTAATTGCGGAAATTATCTTATTTGAGCTATCGCAGAAGATAATGTTACTGTACTTTCCCATTATCTCAACCATAAGGGTCTTTGTGGTCTTAAAACTCATATCATCCCTTGCTTCAAACTCTATCTTACAAACACGCTCAAAGCCTATCTGTTCAACAGAAAGTATACGCGCATTTTGCAGGTGCTTGCGCAATAGCTGAGTAAATGTAGGGGGAACTGCAGGATTTTGCAGCTCAAGGGTAGTAAGATTTATACGGGGAGTGTTCGCCCCTGCTGATATAAGCAGACGCAGATTTTCACGTAAACCTTCTGCGCGCAGTAAAAAGACAAGTTCTTCCTTTGCAGGCTGATAGATCTTGTCTACTCTTGCACCTATTATTTTTTCTTTAAGCTCCCATACTATGGCAGAGAGCATACCGGCATCAAAAGCCATATCTAATCCTCTTTACAATGATTGGAGTATATCGAAACGCCCAAAAACACTCGACAAGCCGATTTTATCGGCTGTGCATTATTTGAATTGTTAAATTCAAATAATCACGACACTCATTTAAATGAGTATAGTCAAATTTTCTTTGAAAATTTGCTGGCAAATCAAGGATTTGCACTCGAAACAGTAATTTATATTACTGTTTCGACTAACTATAACCATTATAACAGTTATAGTAAAATTCTTTTCCTATGCATTTATATCCGCATTTTTCTACCGTTGCAATAGAAGCACTATTAAAACGGCTTACACGGTAAACTGGAGTTTTGCCCATTTCAAGTATATAACGGGACATTTTTGTAAGCAATGCAGTTGCGTAGCCCCTGCCACGGTAAGCCTGCGCTGTTTCAACGGCAAGCTCCACCTCTTTTTCATCATCCTCGATAAAATAGTTTGCGGCGCATATAGCAACAATTTTATCGTCCTCGACAACCACAAAGGCAGGCTGACGATTTTTTATTATCTCATCCACTTCAAAATCGGTAAGGTCCCGTGTAAACTTCGCATCTGTAATAAAATCACACCTAACGCAGTCTTCTTTGGGTAATGTTGAGCAATCGAAAAGTGTGTATAGCAGATAATATTCGTTATACTCATCATATCTGCTATAGCCCTTGATTTTTTTCTTTACAGCACTATCCAAATACAACAAAGCGGCATCAGAAAATAGGTCGTCTTTATATTTCTTTATATATTTTTTCGTTATAGTAAGATATTTCCTATAACAGTCAGCGGAAACTTCCCCATTTCTTTCATAAACACATACGGGAAGAATCATATCATCTTTATATGGTTTAGTAATATTAATCATATTTTATATTGTACCATACAAGTTTTGTTATGTCACCACTAAGTTGTAAATTTTATTAACCGAATGTTAATATACTCACCGTTTAAATGTGGTATAATAACTAACGAAAAAGAAAACAAACAAAAATAAGGAGAAAACAATGAAAAGATTTTTAATCGCACTTCTCTCTGTTTTACTCGTTCTTTCCCTTTGTGCTTGCACTACAGACAAAAAGGATGACACAAACAAAGAAACTGAAAACAACGAACAGAACGCTGTAAGCTACGCCTCTTCTCTCGAAATTCTTGAAACAGTTTGGGGCACATACGCAGAGGATGAAATGTTCTTTGCAATAGGCGGTATTCCCTTCACCGAAACTGTTACCGAGAACGCTCCCGGTGCTGTTGACGTTGCACTTGTTGATGATATCAACGCAAATTTTGCAGTTACAGCAGACACTTTGGCAGATGTTGAGGACGCTGCATCTCTTGTACACGGTATGATAGCAAACAACTTTACCGCTGTATGCTACGGCCTTAAGGACGGAGCAGACGTTGCTGCTTTCTGCGATAACGTTAAGGCAGATATCGAAGGCAACCAGTGGATCTGCGGCTTCCCCGAAAAGTACCTTATAGTTACTGTAGGTGATGAGTACGCAATCGCAGCTTACGGAGCTTCCGATATTCTTTCCACCTTTGAAACAAAGGTTGCTGAAAATATTGAAGGCGCAACTACCGTTTATAACAACGCACTTCAGTAATATCAACAAAGTAAATAAAACGCAGTCTTATGACTGCGTTTTTTCTTGTTTATTGAGTTTATTTAGTATGCTATTAACAAGTTTTTCATTAACAGGCAAAAAGAATCCCGCAACAGGGCCGATGCAAAAGGCACATATCACCGTACCAATTCCAACAACTCCGCCAAGAAAATAACCAATTATAACAAATAAAAGGTCTACTGCTATTCGAATAATTGAAAACTTCTTTTTACTCTTATCACTTATAACAATTGCAACAAGGTCATTTGGTCCCGTGCCTGCATCCGATTTTATAACTATAGTCATACCGTATGCAAGGATAATACATCCAAGAAGTAGGGCTATAAAACGGAAAGGCAGATTATAAAACATTTCAAAAACAGGTGCTAAAACCACAGTAAAAATATCAATAATAGGCCCACCGAAAATCATACACAATACGGTTCCTATCTTAATATAACTACGATCAACAAAAATGAGCACAGCAATTATCAAAAGACAGCTTGCAATATGTACCCTACCGTGGGTCAAAAAGCTTAGTCCCGTCAGTTCCTTGAGAGTTACGAACAAACCTCGCACAAGAACGTTAAAGGGGTCGGTACCAAGATTTGATAAAACAAATAGGGTTACACCAAAATGCGCTATGGTAAGACCTATTATTAAAATGATAGACCTTGCAAACACTTCTCTGAACGAACGCTTCATAATTATACACCAAGCCTTATCTTAGCGCTTACGCCTTGAATAATCTCTGCTTCTGAAAAAGGAACCTTTTCATTACCTATAAGTTGGTAATCCTCATGTCCTTTACCTGCAAAAACCACTACCTCGCCCGCCTCGGCATTTCTAACGGCATACTCAACGGCTTCAACTCTATCAGCGATAGAAACGTATGGTACGCGTTTAATAGCGCTTTCAATATCTTTAATTATATTTTCAGGGGGCTCGTTGCCGGGGTTATCGCTTGTAATTATTGCAAAATCACAGTATTTATCAGCAACCTCCGCAAGCTCCCTGCGGCGTAATTGTGTTCTTTCACCAACAGAGCCAAACAAAACGGTTAACTTACGAGGTGAATAAGACTTCACGGTTGAAAGCACGTTTTCAAGACTAAGGGCATTATGAGCGTAGTCTATTATAAAAGTAGCATAATCAAGGGCGTCTATTATTTCAAATCTACCCTTAACCCGAACCTTGGGCATTTCCTTTGCAATCGTAGCAGGTGTAAGGCCAGCAAGCTTGCACACGGCATAAACACACAATGCGTTATAAACGCTGTATATACCGGGGGTAGAAACCCGCAAATATGTGCTTACCGAATCATCAACGGCCACAAATTCCATACCAAGGCTGTTTTTATCAGACCAGCGCTTAATATCCTTTGCAAGATAGTCACCGTCATTTACAGAATAGGTAAGAACATTTCCCTTTGCATACTTTGCAATATCGGGATAAGCCTCATCATCACTATTAAACAAGGCTATCTTACATTGCTCAAAAAAGCGGGCTTTACAGTCAGCATATTCCTCATAATCTGCGTGCTCGCCTTCACCGATATGGTCGGGGGAGAGATTGGTAAACACACCAATATCAAAATTTATACCGTGTATGCGATCAAGCTTTACTGCCTGTGAGGAAACCTCCATAACACAGTATTCAACGCCGCCATCAACCATTTCTCTAAAGGTACGGTAAAGCTCCCTGCTTTCGGGTGTGGTATTAACTGTAGGGGTACGAACACCGTTAAACATAACGCCGTTTGTACCTATAACTCCTGCCTTTTTACCGCCTCGTTCAAGAATATCGGTAATCATATTTGAAATGGTAGTCTTGCCCTTTGTTCCCGTTATACCGATAATTTTGAGTTCCTTATCGGGATATCCGTAAAACTCACGGGAAAGCTGCGCAAGTTTAATTCTTGTATCCTCACACAGAACAACTATAGCGTCACAAGGAAGCTCAAGCGCCCTTTCGGCAAAGAAGACTCTTGCTCCCTTATTGTATGCCATTTCTGCATAATTGTGACCGTCACTTTTTGCACCTACAAGACAAACAAAGGCAGTGCCGGGCGCTGCCTTTCTTGAATCGTACACTATATCATTTATCTCATAGCATCCGAATTTCATATTTCAAACTCCTCAAAACCTATAGGCTTTTTACCACAGAAAAGTATTGACCTGTACGCAAGCACTTCAAGGGCATCAATAAAATACGAACCCAAAAGCTCCTGCTTTTTAACAAGTGAAAGCTCAGTACAACCAAGCACTACCTTATCACAACCAAGGGAGCGCAGTTCGTCACATACATAAGCAAAGGCCTTCATATCTGCTCTTTTACCCTGCTTTATATCGCGGTATATAATATCCATAACGCGCTTTTGGTTTGCCTCGCTTGGAACAATGCATTCAACGCCGAATTTTTCAGCCATTTTTTGATACGTACCGGTGGTAACCGTACCGTCGGTTGCCATAATACCTATCTTTTTTGCTCCTGTATCAGCGCAAAACTTAACAGTTTCGTGAATTATGTTAATAATGGGTACCGAAATATTTTCCTGCAACTCCTCATAAAAATAATGAGCAGTATTGCAGGGTATGGCAATTACCTCTGCGCCAAAGGCTATTAGCCTCTTGGAATCTTCAATCATACGGCCAACAGGATTTTCTTTTGTGTGATCAAGAATATATTCGGTTCTGTCAGGGGTGGTAGCACCGCTTGATATAACAATATCTATATGCTCCTGGTCACAGCTTGCGGCTGTATGGCTTGTAAGCATTTCATAAAAATATACGGTAGACATAGGACCTAGACCGCCCAATATGCCAAGTATATGCTTATTTTTGTCTGTCATAAAAATTCCTTTACACCTTGTAATAGGTCTTAAATTTCTTAATATGGTTATGCTCGTGTACAAGTACAAAAGCAAGGCGCTTGGGATTACCCTTAAGATCGAAGGGATATCTCATAGAGGAATAAGCCTTCTTTGCCTTTATAAGACTCTTAACCTTTGCCTTTTGCTCTTCGGTAATATACTTATAAACAACCTTATCCGGAACGTACCTCCAATATATCTCATTAGAGTTATACTTGGTTTCTTCAAAGGGAAGGTTTTTAATTCTGTCATCAACAACCTGGCGGGCAATGTTGTTACCGGAAGCAGTAACGTAATAGTTACTTCTTCCCTGTCTAACGTTTATTTCAAAGGCTTTATACTTACCGTCACGGCTGTCATACTTAATATCAAAGTTAGAGAAGCCTACAAACTTTGTTTCCTCAAGGAACTTTTTCATAAGCTCCATAAGTTCGCGATTTTCCTCTGTAACAATAGCGCAATGGTTACCAAGGCCTTTAGGAGTATGCTCTTCCAAAAGTACGTGTCCAAGGCACATCATACGTACATTTGCATCCTTATCGGAATATGATGTAAGAACGTACATACAGTTATCAGCACCGGGAATTGTATCCTGCAAAATTATCTTATCGGGATAGCCGGAAGCAAAAATTTCATCTATTATTTTCTGCGCCTGCGCTTCATCCTTCGCTCTGTATACCTTCTTCATACCCTCAAACTCATGCTTCCAATAAAGAACACTTGAGGAAGGCTTTATGATTATAGGATAATCAAATCCAAGGTCAGCTATGCTGTCCCCTTTAGCAATAACCTTTGTAGCAGGATGAGGTATACCTATCCTGTCACAGTATTCGTAAAAATGCTCCTTTAAGGTTATTTCATCGATAAGCTCCTTTGTGGTATAGGGAGCAATATATTCGGGTGCAAGGCGTTCCTTTGCGGAAATAATAAGGGATACATAGTCATCGGTGCAACCCATTACTATAAGATCCTCGCCCTTGTGACCTGCGGCAAATTCATTTAAGGTGCGCACCATTGTATCTATATTATCAAAATCGGGGATAGCTGTAAAATTAACTATTTTAGTGTTCATTGTAGCGCCAATAGCGTATCTGCCAAAGGCGTAGCTTGTAACGCCGTACTCCTCGTGAAAGGCTCTTGCAACGTTATAACAGTTAAGGTCTGCACCAAGCAGAACTGGGGTAATCTTTTTCATTTTAAGTCCTTCTTTAACGATTATTTTTCATCCACAAAAAATCTCTTGTACCAAACAAGAAATGTAAATACAGTCCATATCTTACGCTGATTATTGCTCTTTTCGTCACGGTGATCTTCAAGCAGCTTTACAAGCTTATCGGTATCAAAGAACTCTTTTGCGTAATCTGCGGTAAAGTATTCTTTTACTATATTAAAGTACTTCTCTTCCCTTAACCAGAAACGTATCGGCACGGGGAAGCCAACCTTAATACGGTTTACCCATTCCTCAGGCAGGGTCTTTGCACTTGCACGGCGCAATATATACTTTGTATTTTCAGGTGTTATCTTATAATCAGAGGGGATTCCTGCGGCGTGTTCCATTACCTTTTTATCAAGGAAGGGTACGCGCAATTCAAGGGAGTGTGCCATACTCATTTTATCTGCCTTTAAGAGTATGTCACCGGGCAACCAAAGATTAAGGTCAAGGTACTGCTTTTTAATAAGCTCATCCTTATCCTTTACTCTGTTGTATATTTTTGCAGTTATGTCTTTTATGGTAGGAGCATTACGGTATTCGGGATTTACGATATCGTTTGCATCCTTTTCCTCAAATATCTTTGCCTGTCCGATAAACCAGTTTTCGGGCTTACCGCTTCCCTTTATAATAAAATCGTGACCCTTAAAGTAAGGGAGCTTTGAAGAAACGGCTGCAGCGGCACGGCGCACAAAGCCGGGGAGCTTTTTGTACTTTCGCATCATAGGACGCTCGTCATATTCTTCATAGCCTGCATATATTTCATCCGCACCCTCACCTGACAGAACAACCGTTACGTGTTGTGTTGCAAGCTGGCAAAGGAAGTACAGCGGCACGCTTGAAGGGTTAGACTGGGGCTCATCCATATGATACTGTATGGTTGGGAACATATCAAAGCATTCATCTGCTGTTATAAGCTTACGAACGTTCTCAATACCAAGAATATCGGAAAGCTCCTTTGCGTAGTTTGTTTCATTGAACTTTGCATAATCAAAACCTACAGAGAAGGTTTTATCGGGCATAAGAGATGCTGTGATATAGCTTGAATCTATACCGCCCGAAAGGAAGGATGCCACCTTTACGTCACTTATGCGGTGCGCATTTACAGACTCGTTTATTACACGGTCAAGCTCTTCGGCATACTCCTCAAAGGGTTTTCTCTTCTCGGTAAAGTCAACGTCCCAATAGCGTTCAACACGCATATTGCCGTTTTCAAACACAAAGTAATGAGCAGGGGGAAGCTTGTATACACCTTCAAAGAAGGTTTCATCCTGTGATGAAAACTGGAAGGTAAGGTAGGGGCGCAGTGCATCCTTATTTACCTTTTTAACAAATTCGGGATGGTCAAGGAAGCATTTTATTTCTGAAGCGAAAAGGAAGCTTCCGTTAGGTGTTACATTGTAATAAAAGGGTTTGATTCCAAAGAAGTCCCTTGCGCCGAAAAGCTTTTTGCGCTTTTTATCCCATATAACAAAGGCAAACATACCGCGAAGCTTGTGAACTATCTTTTCACCAAACTCCTCATAACCGTGGAGTAAAGCCTCAGTATCACAGTTACTCTTGAAGTTATAACCAAGCTTTTCAAGCTCTTCTCTTATTTCCATAAAGTTATAAATTTCACCGTTGAAAACGATGGTAATATTACCATCCTCACTTGACATAGGCTGTTTGCCTGCCTCACTTAAATCAAGTATGCTTAAACGGCGAAAGCCAAGAGCTACATCATCATCTATGTAGTCATCAGCCATATCGGGACCGCGATGAATAATACGGTCCATCATTTTATTTAATATTTCCTGTCTTTTTTCTATCTTTCCGCTAAAACCGACAAATCCGCACATAGTTTCTCTTCCTTATTTCTCGTTTGCTAATTTTGCTGACTTAACTGTATTTTTTAAAAGCATTGTAATGGTCATAGGACCAACTCCGCCGGGAACGGGTGTTATGTAAGAAGCCTTTGGTTCAACGCTTGCAAAATCCACGTCGCCCGTAAGCCTTCCATCCTCACGACGGTTAATACCTACGTCTATTACAACAGCGCCTTCCTTAACCATATCTCCTGTAAGAAAATCCGCCTTTCCTATTGCCACAACAAGAATATCAGCCGCGAGACATTTAGCCTTTAAGTCTGCTGTTCTTGAATGGCAAATGGTAACTGTACCGTTAGCGTGCAACAAAAGCATTGCCTGGGGCTTACCAACAATATTGCTGCGACCAACAACAACGCATTCCTTACCCTTAGGGTCTATACCGTATTCTTCAAGCAAGCACATAACGCCTGCAGGAGTACAGGGCAGAAAATCATAATCGCCGGTCATTATTTTACCAACGTTTACAGGGTGAAAAGCGTCAACGTCCTTTTCAGGCACTATAGCGTTGATAACAGCTTTCTCATCTATATGTTTAGGCAGCGGGAGCTGAACCAGTATGCCGTTGATGGAAGGCTTTTTGTTAAGCTCTGCTATAAGCTCAAGAAGCTCGCTTTGGGTTGTTTCTTCAGGAAGGTCGTAGCTTTCGGAATATATACCCGTATCAGCACAGGCCTTTTTCTTATTTCTTACATAAACCTGGGATGCAGGGTCACTACCTACAAGGATAACCGCAAGCCCGGGTTTTATTTTCATTTGGGCAACCTCTGCTTTAATAAGCTCGCGTTGCTTTAAGCTTGTCAGCTTTCCGTCTATAAGTATCGCCATTATTACACCTCCATTGTCTTTTCTGTATTATTCTCCGCCTTTTCTATAGCGTAAAGGGGATTATCTTTGTTCAGTTTCTTTACTTTACATACCACAAGAACTATAACGCCTGCAACGAAGCACAAAAGACCTATAAGCTGTGATATCTTAATATTGCCAACGTAAAGACTGTCTGTTCTCAGGCCCTCTATAAACATTCTGCCAAAGCCGTACCAGGTAAAATACCAAATGCACGCCTGCCCGTCATACTTTCGCTTATCAAACAAGATATTGATAATTACAAAGCCAACAAGATTCCAAAGGCTTTCATATAAAAAGGTCGGCTGGCACAAAACTGAACTACCGTATGTATCCCTTATCTCCATAATAAGGGGAACGTTTTGAGCGTTGATATCAAAAACCTTGCCAAAAAATTCGAACTTATCGGGAGAGCCGTAGGCCTCGCCGTTAACAAAGTTTCCCCAACGGCCTATTATCTGTCCAAGCATAACAGCAGGACAAGCGCAGTCAAAGAACTTGAGAATGTTCATCTTTTTATAGCGAAGTACAATTAAAAGTGCAAGTCCTCCGCCTATTATAGAGCCGTACATTGCTATACCGCCCTCCCATATGGCGATAACGTCATAAAAGCTGTCATATTCCTCAAGGGAGGTGAGCACGTAATACAAACGGGCACCTACGATACCGAAAACTACGGTATATATGGCAAGGTCAAGAAAATCATCGGTAATAACACCGTATTTTTTCGCCCGCAAATATACGTACAGGCAAGCGGCAACAATTCCAAGGGTAAGTATTATACCATACCATTGAACAGGACGGGTGAAAAGCTCAAAAGCTGTTTCATTTATCTTTAACTCATTTATTCCTATATTGGGAAAAGATATTATATTCATTTCGTTTCATCCTCAAGGGGTAACACCTTCATAAGCGTATAATATTCGTCACGGAACATTTGAGCAAATAAGGAGTTAACGTAGTCATATTCAAGGGACGCCATAACGTCAACGGCCTCAAAAATATCTCCTTCTTCAAATACGTATGAAAGCAGGTTATTTGCAATCTCCTCGGTAGAGTCAAAGCTCTTTACCATCGACGCATACATCACTCGCTTACATCTTTCAAAGGTAACTTTATCAAGACCATCCTTCTTAGTGTTGTCAACAAGTTTTAAAAATTCTTTATAAACAGCATCAGGGTCCTTTGCTTCGCCGGAAAGTGAAACAAACGAGAAGGAACGGTTATGTTCACCCCATATATCAAGACCGCCGGACACCATTCCCTTTTCATAAAGCTCGTTAAAGAAGGGAGATGACTTACCGAAAAGCATATCGGAAATAACAGCAATAGCCGCGTTTTTCTTCATACGAACGGCAGGATCGGCGCTAATATCAATATCCTTAACACCTATAGCAAACATAGGCATAGATACCTGCATACGTATGGTATGCTCCGGTCTTACCACGCAGGCATCCTCAGGCTTTGCCTCGCTTATTATATCAAAAGGCTCGGCAGCCTCCAGCATCTTATCTGCTATTTCAAGCACATTATCAACATCTATATCACCGCAAAGACAAAGTGCCATATTACGAAGATTATAGAAGGTATTGTAGCTCTTATAAAGCAATTCGGGGGTTATCTGCGCTATAGATTCAACACTGCCCGCAATCTCTATCCTTACGTTATGCTTTGAGTACATCGATTTAAGCATACCAAAGGTAAGAGCTCTGCCGGGGTTATCCTCACCCATTCTTATTTCCTGGGCTATTATTCCCTGCTCTTTATCAACTGTTTCCTTTGTAAAGTAAGGATGGGTCACGTAATCAAGGAGAATTTCAAGAGATTCATAAAAATTCTCGGTTGCAGAAAACAGGTAAGCAGTTGTTTGAAAGGAGGTATAAGCATTAGCCTGTGCGCCTGTCTTTGCAAAGCGTTCAAAGGTATCAACCCCGTCCTCATTTTCAAACATTTTATGTTCAAGGAAGTGGGCTATACCGTCGGGAACCTCGGTAAAATCTTCATCGGTGCTCTTCTTAAAACGGCAGTCAACAGAGCCGTAGCGAGTGCCGAAAATAGCGTAGCTTGTGGAAAGCTTTTTTGGGAATATATATATTGGCAATCCGCTTTTATGCTGAACGTAATAATATTTTTCGCCAAGGGCGGCGCTTGATTTTTCAATAATATTTCTCATCACTTTACCTCCCCTGCCTTCATAAAGTAAACGGTATCAAGGGTTATAGCCGAAGCACATTCAACAATATCCTGTATACCTACGTTGTTTATCTTCTCTGCAGCTTCCTCGGGAGAATCACAAAGACCTGCAAGCAATCTTCCTGTATACCAGCTTTCAAGACCTTCGGGATTATCGTATATCTCTTTATAGGCATTGAGCACGCTCTTTCTTGCAGCTTCAAGCTCTTCCTCGGTAATATTTCCATCTGCGCAGGCCTTAAGCTGCGCAAGTATCTCGTCCTGGGCAAGCTGTTTGTTTTCGGTTTCTATACCTGCAGTTACGATCATAACACCCTTTTGAGGTTCGGGTATAGAACGGCAGTAATAGCAAAGACTTAATTTTTCACGCACGTTCATAAAGAGCTTGCTTGAAGGGGAGCCACCGTAAACCTCGTTAAACATAACAAACTTGTAGTAATCACCGTCTAAAAGGACCTTCCCTGTTCTAAAGCCTAAGGAAAGCTTGCTTTGTGTAACGGGCTGATTTTCAACCACATTATTTACTTCGCCATCTGCCCGTCTTATAACACGTGTATCTAAAGCTTCGGGTGTTCTATCGCAGAAAGGCAGAGCCTTTCTTATCTTTTCTTCAACCGCTTCATCAAATTGACCAACAAAGAATATTTCTACACGAGCATCGGAAATAACGCTTTTATAATATTTATAAAGCTCGTTTGCATTTACAGCCATAACAGATTCAACTGTACCAAGAGCATTAACGCCGTATGCCTCGTTTTTGCACATTTCCTCTTTTGCTCTTGTAACTGCGTATGATATTTTATTGTTTATTTCCGCATTGATACGGTCGCATAAGTTTTCCTTTTCGGTTTCAAGATAATCCGCAACAAAAGCACCGTTTTCCAACAAAGGCTGGAAAATAACCTCATGAAGAAGGTTGAGAGTTCCCAAAAGAACGTCGGTACCGTCAGGAGCGTAGCGATTGTTGAGTATATTAAGATTAAAGCCGAAAAACTGCACCTCACCCTTCTTAAGACAACGGGTATTTATGGTGCTTGCATAAAGCATATCAAGCTCCTCGGAAATAGACGCCATGGTAGGATGTGCCACAGTACCTCTTGTAAGTATAAGCGGCAAAAGAGCACCCTTTGAAGCGTTTTGAGCGCTTAAAGGAAGTGCAAAACTAACCGACATATAATCGCTTTTAAAAAGGTCGGTATTTATTACGTTAAGGGTTACACCCTTGGCTAAATTTATCTTCATTAACGACATTTCATTTCTCCGAAACAATAATTATATATATTATACTATATAATTTTAAATATTTCAACCGATATTTAACATTTATTCTGCCCGTTATGCCCTACTCTATTCTGATTTTCGAATATGGAGCGTCTACACCAAGGACGGTGAAGCTTTCACAATTTTCATTTAATAGCTCTGCCGTGTTTTGAGATGATATCAAATATTTACTTGTTACCTCAAAACACTCAAGCTTCTTAGAAGTAGTTCCGTTACCGCCAAAAAACAGAATATCGTATTGCACACTATCATCGTATTCATAGCCTCTTCCGTAGTAAGCAATGCGGTTTTCTCCGTTTTTTATAGTGCATGCTCCTATAGAATTTTTGCCGCCGGATAAGGGCTTGGGTGTATGTATAGTTACCTCAACACAACCTGCATAAAATGGTGTTTCATATTCAAATTCCTTTATCTTTGCACCACAGGCATCTGCGTATATCATTATTTCAGCAGCTGCTGTTTTATCAAAGTCATTTTCTGCTTTTGGAAGAATAAGCTCTAATATATGCTCGGTACACAAAAGCTTACGCAGAGTTGCAACGCTATTGTTGGTATAATCCGGTAGGATATACCGATCTATCTCACTTTGGTACAATTCATCACTCAAAAGCAGATATTCATCATCGTAATTATCTCGTCTGTCCTTTGTGTATGCAATTACTGTATTACCTTCCTTTGAGGATAAAAGTATAGCATCACTACGGTTATTTATATCTGAATAAAATACGGCATCAACGGCGTTTGCACGGTCAATATTATATCCGTACAAGAACAGCACAAAACAAAGAAAATAACAACACAGGGGCAAAAGATACCACACTCTGCGCTTTGCAAGCAAAATCACGATAATCGCTACAACAATAAACACAATAAGAACCATAGGCGCAAAGGGATATTTAAGACTGAAAACTATGTTATCCAAAGCACCTAAAGCCCCAACAATCTTATACATCAAGCCAACGATCAAATCAAGCACACGGCCTATTCCAAATGCTGTAAAGCTTATAGGGGAAAGAACAATAAAGAGCACCGTTATAAACAAAATAACAGTAACAAACGGAGAAAGCAAGAGATTTGCCAAGGGTGAAATAATAGATATCTCATCGAAGCATAAAGCCATAGGTATAAGGGAAAAGGCAATGGCGGCAGTGGTGGTAACTAAAGAAATAATTACACCATCCAGACAGCGCCGCACCAAAGACTTAGCCTCTCTGTTAAGTCTTTTCATTACCGCAGGCATTATCACTACTATGCCAAGAGTCGAACTAAATGAAAGTATCAAGCCTATATCGTTTACCGAGGAGGGAGAAAATAGCACTATTAGGGTAACGGCACCGAAAAGAGAGGTAATAGAATCTCCTCTGCGGCGAAGGAAAACCGAAAGATTCATTATGATAAACATAATACCTGCTCTTAATACCGAATAAGAAGCACCCGAAATAAATATAAAAAACAGACACAAAAATATAACAACACCGGAGCAGAGCCGCCTTCGTATATTAAACAACTCGGACAACATCATAATACAGCTCATAATAACCGACAAATGAAGTCCGCTTATAGCAAGTATATGCGAGCATCCAAGACGAGAAAAATCGCGTTTCACCTCATCTTCAAGACCTTCTTTATCACCAATAGTCAATGCAGAAAGCAAAGCTGCGGTTTCCCTTTCAGCGGTATACTTGTAATATGTACTCTTAATACCGTAGCGTATTTTATTTAACATAGTCGAAAGGGTGGCTCTTCTCTCGATAGTAGTTAAATCACTTCCCTTGACCTGCCCATAAATAAAAACACCCTTTGCGGCATTGTAGCTTTTAAAATCAAAATCATCTTCGGATTGGAATTCTATATATTCGATATTCCCTTTTATCACATCACCGCACTCAAAGGTGTTAACGGGATAAAACACCGTAAGATCCAGCTTGTAACTACCCTTAAAGCATTCAGAAGCCTTCACCTTAACGTCAAGATAAGCAACGTTTTCTGAAATATAGTCAACGCTATCAACCACGGCAGTAATATTATCTTTACCGGAAGTCTTATTCTCAAGAGGTGCTATCGCAAGGTCAAATGCAAGAAGTGAAAACAAAAGCGATACCGCCACACCGCAAAGCATAATAGAAAAATTCCTAAAGGATTTTTTCAGCTTTATAACGGTAAAGGCGGTAATTAATAATATAAGTGCGGAAATAAGCTTTGTTAAAATGCCTATATTGCTAAAAATGAGCAAGGAGAAAAGAAAGGCCCCGCAGAAAAGCGCAAGCATACGATTAGTTCTGAAAATCATATTCTCTCCCCCCTTTTCGTCTATTTATATTTTATTATAACCTATATCAACCTCTTTTTCAACAATTTTAGTGTATTATTGTAGTTAATCCAATATTCTGCCGTCGGTGGAGATAGTAACAACTCTCCACGGGATAAACTTACCGCTTGCTTGCAATGCTCTTTTCACAGCATTTTCGATACCCCCACAGCATGGTACCTCCATACGCACAACGGTTACACTTTTAATGTCATTATTTGCAATAATGGCAGTCAGCTTATCGGTGTAGTCGCCCTCGTCAAGCTTTGGGCATCCTATAAGAGTTATATGCTTGCGTATGAATTCATTGTGGAAATTACCGTAAGCATACGCTGTACAATCCGCTGCAACAAGCAGATTTGCGCCGTCAAAATATGGGGCGTTTACGGGAACAAGCTTTATCTGCACAGGCCATTGCGATAACTGACTTGTTGCAGGCGCAGTTGTAGGTATATGACAGGTATCACGCTTAATCGCTTTGGAATTCGTACCGGGGCAACCACAAGGCAATGTCATATTCTTTTTCTGTTTTGCGGCAATCACCGCCGCCTCGTCGTAAGCCGGGGCTTCTCTTTCCTCAAATCTAATAGCATCTACAGGACAAGCAGGCAGGCAATCTCCAAGGCCGTCACAGTAATCCTCACGGGTAAGCTTGGCCTTTCCGTTTATCATCTCAATAGCTCCTTCGTGGCAAGCGGCAGCACAGGCACCGCACCCGTTACATTTTTCTTCGTCAATTTTTATAATTTTTCTTATCATAATATTGCTCCTCTCTTGATTTTGCGCTTATATTATAGTATAATAAACAAAACAATTCGGTTGTTTTTACAACAGAAAAGAGCTTTTTATGAAAAAATATATTCCTGTTTTGAAAAGAACACAGATTTTTGCAGGAGTAGGGGAAGAAGAAATAAACTCAATGCTCTCCTGCCTCGGCGCAAGGCTTTCAAGCTATAAAAAAGGCGAGTATGTATTAAGACAAGGCGAGCATTTAAGCCAAATAACCGTATTAGTGGAAGGAAATCTCCATATACAAAAGGACGATTATTGGGGCAATCGCAGTATTCTAGGCAGTATTGCTGTAGGTGAAATATTCGGTGAAGCGTATGTGGCACCCGAAAGCTGTGCCCTCTTAAATGATGTTGTTGCTGTTGAGGACAGCACGGTGATCTTTCTTGATGTTAAACGCGTTATTACCACCTGCTCCACCGCCTGCCGCTTCCACGCAATGGTGGTACAAAATATGTTTTTTGCTATTTCCGAAAAAAACAGAAAGCTGGTACAAAAGCTTGGTCATATGTCCAAGCGTTCAACACGGGATAAGCTGATATCCTATTTATCTGAAGAAGCAGGGCGGCAAAAGAGCTCAAGCTTCACTATTACCTTTAACCGCCAACAGCTTGCAGACTTTCTTTGCGTTGACCGAAGCGCCATGTCAAACGAGCTTTGTAAAATGCGGGACGAGGGACTCTTAGAATTTGAAAAAAACACTTTTAGACTACTATAAGGAGCAAAATATGAAAGACGAATGCCTTATCTGCGGTGCACCCCTTGTATACCTTGAAAACGAAACACTGATGGAGTGCGCGCTCTGCCACAAGAAGGAAAACAGCAATACAGCCTGTAAAAACGGACACTATGTGTGTAACGATTGCCATACACAGGGTATGGACACCATAGTTGCCATATGCCTTAATCAGCGTTCAAAAAATCCCATAGAAATACTTAAAAAGCTTATGGAATTACCCTTCTGCCACATGCACGGACCCGAACACCACGTACTTGTAGGCTCTGCCCTGCTGACTGCATATAAAAACGCAGGCGGTGATATCGACCTTGCAAAATCACTTGCTGAAATGCAGTCCCGCGGCAAAAAGGTACCAGGCGGCAGCTGTGGCTTTTGGGGTGCCTGCGGTGCGGGAATAAGCGCTGGTATGTTTGTATCTATTATTACCGGCTCCACACCCCTTTCAGGAAAGGAGTGGGGATTATCCAACAAAATGACATCCCAAGCTCTCGGTAAAATAGGCGATATGGGCGGACCCCGTTGCTGTAAGCGCAACTCTTACCTTGCTGTAACCCAAGCAGTTGAATTTGTAAAAGAAAACCT
>JAZOTL010000083.1:0-8609 GCA_045657645.1 Eubacteriales bacterium | reverse complement strand
TACAATTTACGGTGGTGAGTTCAGAAACTTCGACCCCACACCTTTCCTTGCTCCCGGTCTCGGAGTAACTATTACACTTGAAGAAAACGAAATATTATATAACGTAGTAGAAAAGTTCGCAATTGACGGTTACAACGTAACAATCAAGGGTATAGGCGCAGACGTTCAGGATATCATCATCGCTCGCGGCGAATGGACCGATTACAGCGATATCAAGGCTAACAAGCTTTATCGTGCAACTGCTGATAAGCTTACTGCAGGTACATTTACCTACGCAGCTCCCGCAAACGGCGTTTATACTATCCTTACCAGAAATACCGATGGTGCTTGCGGTACCCACTATGATATGGAAAACGGTACCTACACAATAGACTACGTAACAATTAACGTTCCTGCTCCTGCAGGCGCATCCGTTGCAGTTTCCGGTCTTAACGTAACAGTTTCCGGCCTTACTGCTGACGTTAAGGTTATTAAGGTTGCAGAAGGTGACGTTCCCGCAAACTACGCTATGAGATATGCAAAGGGCTACAAGGCAATCACAGCTGCTACAATCAAGGGCGCTGCTTCCTACACAGTAGGTCTTAATACAGAAGGCGTTCATACAGTAGTTGTTGAATATACCGACGGTTCTAAGGCTGTATTTAACGTTGACGTTGCAGTTGCAAACAAGATCACTTACACTGTTGAGGGTAACTCCGTAATCGTTAACAACGTTAAGAATGCAACTCTCGTTCGTTTTGCATACGGTGAATACACCAACTACCTTGCAATGAAGGCTGAAGCAGCTTCTAACGGCTACTATGCATTCACTACTGCAAATATGAATCCCGACAACATTACTGCTGATGGCGGATTTGTTGTTCCTAACCGTGTTGCAGGTACATATACCTTTATTTCTCATTACGCAGACGGTTCTATCCTTATTGACTACGTAACAGTTGGTTAATAGCATATAACTAAATTACCGAGTGGGTTTACCCACTCGGTTTTTTGTATATAGGTTTTTTCTTTGTTTTGGGCACTATGTTTTCAGTTGTATAAGCCCCGATTTTGCCTGCGGGTGCTACCAGATATTTGACAATATAATTTTGGTGTGCTACAATTTATCCATACAATAAATTGGAGTTTTAAAATGACTGAAAAATTATATTATAAGGATAGCTATATAAAAGAATTTGAAGTAAAGGTAATAAAGGTTACAGAGCTTGAAAATGGCTACGGTATTGTACTTGACCGCACGGCTTTCTTTCCCGAAGGGGGAGGGCAGTACGGCGATATAGGTACGATAGGTGATGCTAAAATAACAGATACCTTTGAAAAGGACGGGGTTATTTATCACGTTGCAAATTCCAAGCTTACAGTTGGCAGTACGGTTATAGGCAGGCTTGATTGGAAAAAGCGTTATTCCAAAATGCAAAACCATACGGGCGAGCATCTGCTATGCGGCATTATGCATAATAAATACGGTTTTAACAACGTGGGCTTCCATCTGTCGGATACCGACGTTACACTTGATATTGACGGAAAGTTAAGCGCGGAGGAAGTAAAAGCCGTTGAACGTGCGGCAAATGATTTGATAGATGAAAATTTAAAAATAAACGTTCTTTACCCTTCGACAAATGAACTTGAAGCTTTTGAATATCGCAGTAAGCTTGATCTTACCGAGGACGTGCGTTTGGTAGAAATTCAAGGGCATGACCTTTGCGCTTGTTGCGCACCACACGTTAACACCCTATCAGAGGTGGTCGTAGTGAAAATAATAAGGGCGTATAACTATAAAGCAGGTATGAGGTTTCATATTGCTTGCGGCGCACGGGCAAGGGAAGATTACGTAAAGCTTGCTGATATGAATACTGCTATAACCAACGCCTTGTCGGTTAAGCGTTACGAATGCCTTGAAGCCTTTGAACGGCTTAATGAGGAGCTTACGGCTACCAAACACGCACTTTGTGCAATGGGTAAGCTTGCTTGTAATTCAATTGTAGAAAACAGCACAGATGGCTTATTTTTTGTTGATGAACAGTATGAATTGGACCTTGTTTATCTTGCCAATAAGGGGGCGCAGCGTTTTGACTTGTGTGCCGTATTTTTTGGCAATGATAAAAACGGTTACAGATATCTGCTTTCGGGTGTAAATGCTAAAGCTGCGTTTGAGGCTTTTAAAACCGCCTTTAATGCAAAAGGCGGCGGCAAGGATATATATCAGGGCAGGGTAAGTGCAACAGAAGATAAAATAAGAGAATTCTTTAAATGAAAAAACACGGCAATTGCCGTGTTTTTTTATTTATAAGAAATTTCTATGCATCGAGCATCTGCAGATACAATTTTTTGTTAAGATGATTCCCGATTATGGGAGCGGCAACTTGCCGCTTTAAAAACCGAAGAATTTTTTTGTGTTATAGTAACAAATGTTTTCTATAAGGGTTACAAGGGTCTTTTCATCGTCGGGGTATCTTCCGCTTTCAACCCATGAGCCTACAAGGTCACAGAGTATGCGGCGGAAGTATTCGTGGCGGGTATAGGAAAGGAAGCTTCTTGAGTCGGTAAGCATACCAAGGAACTTGCCAAGGGCGCTCAGGTTTGCAAGGGAAATCATCTGCTCTCTCATACCGCTTTCGTTATCATTGAACCACCAAGCGCTACCCTGCATAATACGGGGCATACCATCGCCTGCTGTCTGGAAAGCACCTATAAGGGCACCTATTGCCGCGTTGTCGCCGGGGTTAATGGAGTAGAGTATAGTTCTGGGTAAACCGCCATCCGCTTCTATTGCTGAAAGTAAACTAGCAAGGGCGGCAATTCCTGTTTCTGCTCCTATAACGTCAAAGCCTGTATCACGGCCCAGTGTTTTAAAGGTAACTTCGTTTACGTTACGCAATACGCCAAAGTGGAACTGCATTATCCAGTTGCGCTTTGCGTACTCTCTTGCAAAAAAGCGGTTCATTTCGGTTTTGAAAATTGCCTCTTCTTCGCCGTTTATATCCTTACCGTCGGTACGAAGGCCCTTTTTGAAGATATCATCTATATCCTTATTACACTTTGCCTTTGCAAAAAGCACCTTTGTATCTATACCGTGGTCTGCGGTTCTGCATCCGTTTTCGTCAAAGTAATCAATACGCTTAACAAAGGCTTCTTTAAGGGTAGCAAGGTCGCATATTTTTACGCCTGCAAGGGCACCCAAACTTTCTATATACGCTCTGAAGCCCTGTCTTTCAATATTCATACCCGTATCGGGGCGGAATGCAGGCAGCACTGTTACCTTTATATCCTTGTTTTCCTTTATCTGCTTGTGGTAGCAAAGGTCAGATAAGGGGTCGTCTGTGGTGCAAAGTGCTGTAACGTTAGATTTTGCAATAATATCAAGCACGCTCATATCGTTGCCTGCAAGCTTTTCGCTTGTTATGCGCCATATTTCGTCTGCGTTTTCCTCGCAAAGTATAAGGTTGCAGTCAAAATATCTCTGCAATTCAAGGTGTGACCAATGGTACATAGGATTGCCTATAAGCATAGGCATTACAGAAGCAAACGCCTTAAATTTTTCATAGTCGGATGCATCGCCTGTAATATACTTTTCTTCAATACCGCAGGAGCGCATTGCGCGCCACTTGTAATGGTCGCCGTAGAGCCAAAGCTGGGTTATATTGCTGCAACGCTTGTTTTCGGCAATCTCCTTTGGGTCAATGTGGCAATGATAATCTATTATAGGAAGCTTTGCTGCTGTTTGGTGATACAGTTTTTTTGCTGTTTCATTTGAAAGCAGAAAGTCCTTTGTCATAAAATTCGACATAAATTTCTCCCTTTGTTCTTTAATAATGCACAACACTCATTGCAATGGGTATAGTCAAATCTTCTTTGAGAATTTGCTCGCAAATCAAGGATTTGCGCTAGAAACAGTAATTTTTTTACTGTTTCGACTAAATATAACCATTATAACTGTATTGTAACACAAAATATCATATATAACAAGCAAAAAACGCAAAAAACCTTTGCAAAAGTATCGTATATGTGGTATACTATATTGAAAAATATTTGCGAAAGGACTATTGTTATGAAAAAGATTCTTTTGTTGGCCGTAGTTTGCGCGCTTTGTCTTTCTATGGTTTCCTGTACAGGTAATAAAACCGGTGATAATTCAAACAAAGGGGCAGATGGCGGAATGTATACTATAAGTGAAATGGAAGGAAAGTATAAGGCCCAGGGACGTACCATTATGTACGATAACGGCTTGGCTCTGCTTTCTTCAGCAAATACATTTGAGTTTAATGCAAATTGCGAGGGCAAGGTTGCAGTTAATATAACAGGTGAATCCACCGATAAAGCTGGTGACGTTGACGTGTATTTTACCGCTTACGTAGATGGCGAGCGTCTTGAAGAGCGTTTCCTTGTTAAGGGAGACGGTGAGCACGAAATTGTTCTTTGCCAGGATATAGCAAAGGGTGAGCATAGCTTTAAGATAGTGCGCCAGACCGAGTGGGGAAGAGGTAACATCTACGTTTCCTCCGTTACTCTTGAAGGCGAGCTTATGGCAGCTCCTGCAGATAAAGAGCTTTATATAGAGTTTATAGGTGACTCCCTTACTACAGGCTTTGGTAACCTTTCAGACGTTGTGGCTGATGATGAATGGGGCGGCGCTTCTGTATATCAGGATGCAACACAGGCTTACCCCTACTTTACCGCAGATGCTCTTGATGCCGATTTAAGCGTAGTTGCAATACAGGGTATCGGTTCTGCTTGCGGCGGCTGGGAGTTCACAATGAATGAAGTTTACGATAACTATCCCAGAGTTCAGGAGGATGATTACACCTACAAGCCTGAACGTACTGCTGACGTAGTTGTTATAAATATGCTTGCAAATGATACCGAATATCGCGGAGAATTCGGCCTTTCACCCAAGGACGTTGTGGCAAAGGCTAAAGAGCTTTGCGAAATGGCACGTGCAACACATCCCGATAGCGTTATAATATTCACTCCCTTTGGTTTTGTAAATCAGGTTGAAAAGATGATAGAAACAGAGCTTGGCGGTGCTGCAAACGGTTATTACACAATGGATCTTCCCATGGATAGCCTTGGTAAAGCAGCGCACCCCTCCGTTGCAGGTCATGAAAGTGCAACACAGGCACTTGTACCCTTTATACAGGATATATTAGCTAAGTAAAAGAAAGGAAACGATTATGAACGAATTGCTCAGATATATAGAAGATGACAGCAGATTGACCCCCGAACAGCTTGCAGTGCTTTGCAAAAAGGAAACGGGCGATATCAAGGAAATGATAAAGAAATACGAGGCAGACGGTACTATCCTTGGTTACTCTGCAATCATAGATTGGGAAAAGACAGATTGCGAAAAGGTTAGTGCTTTGATCGAGCTTCAGATAATACCCCAGCGCGATCACGGCTTTGACAGCCTTGCAGAACGCATTGCCAATTACCCCGAGGTAAGAAACCTTTATCTTATGTCCGGCAGTTACGACCTTGCCGTAACAGTTGAGGGTAAAACTATGAAGGAGATTGCTTTCTTCGTAGCTCGTAAGCTTGCATCCCTTGAGGGCGTTACAGGCACTGCTACACACTTTGTTATGACAACATTTAAGGAAAACGGTGTGGTTTTCGGTAAGGATAAAAAGGACGAGAGGGGTCATTATTGATGCTCAACTACGACGAAATACTCTCTCAAAAGGCTAAAACTATAAAACCCTCGGGTATAAGAAAGTTCTTTGACATTCTTGACGAAATGGACGACGTTGTTTCACTTACCGTTGGCCAGCCCGACTTTGTGACACCCTGGCACATAAGAGATGCGGGTATCCGCGCTCTTGAAGAAGGGAAGACCTATTATACCTCTAACAGCGGTATGCTTGAAATGCGTGAGGAGATATCCAAATATCTTGACCGCCGTTTCAACCTTAAATACTGCCCCAAGGACGAGGTTGTTGTTACCATAGGCGGCAGTGAAGCTATAGACCTTGTTATCCGTGCCCTTGTTAACCCGGGGGACGAGGTGATTATTCCTATGCCCAGCTTTGTATGCTATGAGCCTATCGTTGTTATGACAGGGGGAACTCCTGTAATAATCAACACAAAGGAAGAGGATAATTTTAAACTTAATCCCGATGACCTGCGTGCTGCGATAACTGATAAAACAAAGCTTCTTATTCTTCCTTTCCCCAACAACCCCACAGGTGCGGTTATGGATAAGGAAGACCTTGAGGAGATTGCAGAAATACTGCGCGGAACCAATATAATGGTTCTTTCCGACGAGATATATGCTGAGCTTTCATATGATAAAAAGCATACCTCCATTGCAAATCTTGACGGTATGTGGGAACGTACCCTTGTGGTAAACGGCTTTTCAAAGGCTTACGCTATGACAGGCTGGAGAATGGGATATGTGTGCGGTCCCAAGGAAATTATGAAGCAGATTGTAAAGATACATCAGTTTGCTATAATGTGTGCGCCTACTGTGAGCCAGTATGCGGCTATAGAAGCCCTTAAAAACGGCGATGAGGACATAGAGTATATGAAGTCGAAATACGACCTGCGCCGTCAGTATATAGTACAGGCGTTGCGTGATATGGGCCTCAAATGCTTTGAACCCTACGGTGCTTTCTATGTGTTCCCCAATATATCCGGTTTTGGGCTTACAAGCGAACAGTTCTGCGAAAGATTGCTTTATGAGCACCGCGTGGCAATAGTTCCCGGCACCGCCTTTGGCGACTGCGGCGAGGGATTTGCTCGTATATCCTACGCTTACTCTCTTGATCATATTAAAATAGCGATGGATAAAATGGATAAATTTATACATACCTTAAAATAAAACTAAAAAGCGCGCTTTGAAAAAAGCGCGCTTTTTAGTTTTGAAGAGTATTGACAAATTATGAATAAAGTAGTAAAATAATTTTAGAAAGTCTGTCTGAATAGACTCTGCTGGAGGTTAATATATGAGTTTAAAGCTATATGAAGGAGAATACAAATTTATGTCTCTTATATGGGATAACGAGCCTGTGGCTTCCGGCGATCTTGTTAAGCTTTGCCGTGAGGCGTTTGGATGGAAAAAGTCCACTACCTATACGGTGCTTAAAAAGATGAATTTGCGCGGCTTTACCGAAAATAAGGATTACGTTATTCGTTCTCTTGTTTCTCGCGACCAAGCGCAAAAGTACGCAAGTGAGCAATTTGTTGAACAGACCTTTAATGGCTCTTTGCCCGGATTTTTAGTGGCTTTCCTTAATGAGAAAAAGTTATCCCAAAAGGATGTGGAAGAGCTTAAAAAGCTTATTGACGAACACGAGGAATAAAATCATTTGTTATTATTTTGATTTTTCAAATTTAAATATATAAAGGAGATAAAAAATGAAAAAGAAACTTTTAGTAGTATGCGCACTTGCCCTTATGCTGGTATGCGTTATCGGCGCTGTAAGCGTTAATGCGGCAACCTCAGCAGAGGGAAGAAACCCCTTTACGGATGTAGCGGATAGTTCTTGGTACAAGGATGCCGCACTTGATTGCTACCTTAACGGTGTTATGAACGGTACAAGCAAGACCACCTTTGCCCCCTCAAAGGCAATGACCCGTGAACAGTTCGTAATGCTCCTTGCAAACATTGCAGGCGCAGACCTTACACAGTATACTGAGACCTCTTTTGTGGACGTTGATATGACAAAGTGGTATGCAAACGCAGTATGCTGGGCACAGGCAGAAAACATTACAAGCGGTACAGCACCTAACTACTTTGGTACAGGCGTTGTTGTAACAAGACAGCAGTTCTGCACTCTGCTTGCAAACTATATGGTGCCTGCAGGATATGAGGTAACTATAGATGACAGTATCACCTTCCCCGACTGGGCAGAGGTAAGCAGCTGGGCTGTAGACGGTGTTAAGTACGTAACCTCAGCAGGTCTTATAACAGGTGGTGATGGAGGAAAGCTCCTGCCAAAGAAAGAATTTACCCGTGCGGCAGCGGCCTCTGTTATGAGCAGATTTATATGGGATATAGAATATGCTGATTGTGAGCATAGCTTCAGCGAAGCAACTTGTACAGAATCCTCTGTATGCGCAACCTGCGGACTTAAAAACGGACTTCCTTTAGGACATAATTGTAACGTACTTACCTGTACACAGGGCTCAAACTGTAACAGATGCGGCGTAAGTGTTCCTGCAGATCCTACAATTCATAACTATTCTGCAGCTACCTGCACAAAGCCTGCAACCTGCACACGCTGTGGTGTTACAACAGGCACAAAGCTTGCGCATAAGTATTCCAAGGCAACTTGTACAACCGCTGCAAAATGTAGCGTGTGCGGTGCAACAAAGGGATCTCCTCTCGGCCACTCCACACAGAACGGCCTTTGTTGGCGTTGTAACAAAGAGGTATTCCAGAATAACTTTGAAAAGATAAAATATTATATAAAAAATAAGGGCCGTTATCTGACAGATACAAAAGGTTACATATTATCTTCTAATACTTCTTTTGATAACGGTTGTCAAATGTTTACCTACGTTGGAATGTATGCCGCAAATTCTAATCTGGAGCTTGGCGGAATTTTCTACTATGACGACGGAAGTAAGCTTACAATGTATTTTACCATCCCTTCAAAGGGTTCAAGTTATGA
>JAZOTL010000082.1:0-10752 GCA_045657645.1 Eubacteriales bacterium | reverse complement strand
CTAAGAAAAAAGAATTTAGATAAGTTTTTGCATAGCCTATCTTCCCCGAGAGAAAAAGCAAGGAAGCGGAAAATTCCCGAAAGCAAATATCTTCCTCAAACAAAACCCGAGTATCCGTCTTTGCCTAAAATACAAATCGGTGATGTGTTTGCTTATAAGCACAATAATGCTTATCGTATTTTTGCAATAGTCAGGCGTGAAAAATTATATGCTCGTCCGGCTGCGTATGCTTATGCTTGGAGAAAAGAGTTTAAAGAAATCCCAAAGCTCACGGATTTAGAGAAGGAATACCTTATTCCTCTTGGCTATTTTCTCGGTGATACATTTCCTAATGCAGGGGATTATTTTCTTATAGGCAATATACCAGAAATGAAAAAGCTGGGCAAAATTTATCGTCTTGAAATAATTTGCAAAAGTTGGGAAGCGGCAACTTATGCTTTGGCTAAAACAAATAATCTTGTTGAAGAATATCCAACATCTCTGTGCTTAACTTTGAGTAAAGTTTATAAAATAATCGAAAAAATCAACAAAGAAATTTCTGCGGAACAATATTCAAAAGCGAGGTGAAATCACCTCGCTTTTGTTATTCAACATCTCAATTCTTTGTTCTCAAGCCCTTTGGATAATGGTTCTTTGCTCTTCCGGAGCTAACCTTGGCACCGCCAACGGGGCAGCCGTCAACCATAACTACCGCCCAGCCGTTTTCGCAGCTACAGTCTATCTCCTCGCCGTGGAGATATTTTTTTATTTCCTCGCTGTCAGCGGTCAGCTCTATTCTGCGCTTAAACATTTTACCCATTGCCATAAAAAACTGATGGTGGGGCTGTATGTAATTTTTGCGCACCTCTCCGATAGTAACTCCTACCGAAAAGGCTGTTCGTTCTTTCACATCAAAGTTGGGTGTAAAATAAACGGGATTGCCGTTATAAAGGCGCACCATATCCTTATCATAATCGGTCAGCACGTCATCTAAAAAATCGGTAACGGTTTTGTCTGTCTTTTGGGGAGCTGCAGGCTTCTTCTTTGAGGTAGGATAGTATTCCTCGGTATTATGAAGCAGAGCCATAAACTGTCCCTCGCCTTTGGCCTTATGGGGGTAAAAGCGGCGGGCATCACTTATGTTTTTACACTTACAGCCCTCAAAGGCTATACCCTGCGCCGTGCATTTCTGCACCGCATCCTTTACGGGCAGAAGCTCAAATTCGGGGTGCCGACTAAGAAAGGCATCTACCGTCATTTCATTTTCTTCAAGAGAAAAGGTGCAGGTGGCGTATACTATATAGCCTCCCTTTTTCAAGGTCTTTACTGCGTTATCAAGTATCTGTGCCTGACGCGCGGCGCACTTTTCCACGTTTGCTGTGCTCCACTCGTCGATGGCAATATCCTCCTTACGGAACATACCCTCTCCCGAGCAGGGAGCGTCCACCATTATCATATCAAAGGTTTCGGGATAAAGGCTTGCAAGTCTGTCGGTATCCATACAGGTAGTTACCGTATTTAAAAGCCCCAGCCTTTCGATATTACCCGTGAGTATTTTGCAACGGGAGGAGATTATCTCGTTTGAAACAAGAACTCCTTCTTCCCCCAGCTTGTTAGCTATCTGGGTGCTTTTTCCGCCCGGGGCGGCGCACATATCAAGAACGTGCCAGTTGGGCTGTATATCAAGACACTCCGCAGGTGCCATTGCTCCCGGCTCCTGCACGTATATCATACCTGCATGGTGATAGGGGTGATTGCCTATTTTATCATAATCAAGGTAATAACCGCTTTGGGTATAGGGTATTCTTTGGTTTGAAAAAACATTTATTTTTTCAAAATCAGAAGGGCTTATCTTTTGGGTATTAACGCGAAAGCCCCTGACGCTTTGCTGCGCCATTGCATTTTCATAGGCTTGATATTCTTCACCCAAAAGCTCCTTCATCCTGTTCACGTATTCAAGGGGAAGCTCTTTCATCACTTGTCCTCAACATTCATTTCAATATGCAGCATACACATACCAACGGCGGTAATGGCGGCAGTTTCGGTACGCAGTATTCTTTTGCCTAAAGAAACAGGAACGCCCCCAGCCTCTTTTGCCAGAGCAACCTCATTTTCCTCAAAACCGCCCTCGGGACCGATAAGTATACCTATCTTCATTCCCCTTTTGATTTCGGAAAGTGCCTGCTTTGTAGCCACTATTCCTTTTTCATTTTCATAAGGCACAAGGAAAAGGTCCATTTCACCTGCCATTTCCATCGCCTTTTTATAGCTTATAGCTTCAAAAACCTTTGGCACGGTATTGCGCTTGCTCTGCTTTGCACCGCTTTCGGCTATTGCCTGCCAGCGCTGGGTCTTGCTCTTTTTCTTTTTTTCGTCAAGCTTAACCACGCACCTGTTCATTTCAACGGGGACGATTGCCGCAACGCCCAGCTCCACGCATTTTTGAATAATAAGCTCCAGCTTATCGCTTTTGGGCAGACCTTGGAAAAGGTAAATATCGCACCCAAGCTCGGTGCTCTGATAGTCCTCTTCTACTACCTTCAGCCTTGCGCTGTCCTCATAAAATTCCTCTATAACGCAAAGGTGGCTCTTGCCCTCACAGCTTACAAGGAGCTCTTCACCCATCTGCATACGCAGAACGTTTTTTATATGATTAAAGTCGGAGCCCTCTATAAAATAGGAGCCATCGTCACTTTTTTTATCCACAAAAAAATTATACATTTTTCTATCTCCTTTGCAGATATTATAGCAGAGATTGATGCGACCGTTTTACGGTCGCATCATTTTTATTTATTTTCGTCTTCCTCAATAGAACGGGCAATTATATCTCTTACATATTCACCAACGGAATTGGTGCGCATTTTGGAAAGCTCCTCAACGTCAATAACAGAAAGTATCTTTATGGTTATTTTGGTTCGCTTAAAGGGGAAGTTTTTAAGCACGGGAGCGCTGTAGATTATTCTTGATACAACAATGGGGGATTTTGCCTTTTTGGGAATAAAGAACACACCGTTTTTAAATTCCCCAAGCTCTCCCGTTTTGCTTCTGGTTCCTTCGGGATATACACCCACCGAGCGATTTTGCTCCTTAAGGAGAACAGCCGCCTCCCTGAAGGTAGTCATTGCGTATGCCACGTCCTCGCGGTCGATGGCAAGGTAACCGTTTATACGCATATAAGGACCTGCAACGGGGATTTTAAAGTTTTCGGGCTTGGAGATAAAGGATATACCATACTTGCGCAGTAGAACCATAGCCGCAAGGGGGTCAAACATAGAAAGGTGGTTTGAAATAAAGGTGAAAGCCTTATCCTTTGGCAACAGCTCTTCTCCTTCAAGGGTAAATTTAACCCTCATAACCTTAAGAAAAGCATAAACAGTTTCCACCATAAGGAAGTGCATTAAAGGATTAAGCCTTTCGGGCTCCTTGCCCACGGGGAAAAAGATTGCCGCAATGGAACAGCACACCGCAATATGTATAAGTATTACGGCAACAAAATAACCTAATGCTATAGGCAAAGCCAACCATAAAAGGGCTAAATCAAAGCTTACGTAGGCGGTAATTACGCCCAATATTACCGAAAGGGCTATGTATATATAGTAAAGCATAGTCACTCCTTAATTTTAGATGTATATATTATACTCCCTTTTTCTTCCTTGGTCAATATAATAATTTGCCGAGGTAGGGTTCAACGCCGAGAGCATCACACACATTTTTGTAGCTCTCATATGCCTGCTTTTCCTTTTTGGGCTGGGGCTTTGCGCTCTTTATTCCCTTAATAAGAACGTTCTTGGGAGTTTCGTTCGGGTCTATAAGCTCAAGTGCCCAAACGTCGTAGCCCTTTGATTCAAGAAGCATACAACGCAGGGAATCTGTTGCCGCATCGCAGAACTTCTGCTTTAATATGGAATGGGTACAAAGAAAATCGGTAACTGCTCCCGTAGGTGAAAGCTGTCCCATCATTTCGTGATGACAGCAAGGGGTAGACATTATTACCTTTGAACCGGACTCAAGTGCCTTTGCCAGCACTATATCGGTAGCAATATCACAGGCGTGGAGAGAAACGGTAAGGTCGGGGGTGCGGCGGGGTGTAAAGTCATTAATATCACCGCAAATGAAATTAAGGCCTTTATATCCCAAGCCAAAGGCTATGGCAGAGCAATTGTCAACCACGTCCTTTTTTAAGTCCACGCAGTCCATTACAACGTTGCAACCGCAAATTTTGGTGAAATAATAGTATATTGCAAAGCTTAAATAGCTTTTACCGCAACAAAGATCAAGTATATACAAGTCCCCGTTGCCAACAGCCTCACGGGTGTCTGCAACAAGCTCAAGGAAGCGGTTTATCTGCTTGAATTTTGAGCGCTTTTTATCAAAAACACTTCCGTCCTCACCCTGTACGCCCAAGGCTACAAGAAAATCCACAGGCTCCTTATCCGAAAGGATATACTGCTTTTTCCTGTTATGGTCGCCTATCTTTTCCTTCGGAGCATCGTACTTTATACGGTCTATAACCGTTATCTTGCCCTTGCCCGAAACCTTTACCTGGCATTCCCCTGCAGTTGTTATAATATTCATCTGCTTGTATTCGTGGGGGCAAAGAAGAGCCACGGCATCTGCCGCGTCCTGCGCAGGAATATTCTTTTGCGAGGTCTTGCCGTCGGCATAAAAGCTTTCAAGGGCAAGGTATGTGCCGCCCTTCATAGCCACAAGGCGACCTGTGGTACGGACAATATTTTTATTTATAGGCTTACTTAACACAAGCTTTTTAAGTATCTGCGCTTCTATTACCGAAGAAAGAATTTGCTTCATTAGTTAATTCCTTTACTTGACAAAAAGTTTTTATGAAAATATAATATTATAATATAATATATCGAATTAAAATGCAAGGGTTTACTATGGAAGAAGAAAAAAAGGGACGAATAATTAAAGGCCTTGGCGGTCTTTACGATATACTTTGTGAGGGCGAGATTTATAAATGCCGCGCCCGCGGTGCCTTCAGGCACGATAACGTTACTCCCTACGTGGGGGATAATGTTATCTTCCGCGAGGATTATATTCTTGATATATGCGAGCGCCGCAACTATCTTGTGCGCCCCCCGATAGCCAATCTTGATATACTTTTTATAGTTGTGGCGGCAAAAAAACCTCTGCCCGTTACCGCAACTATCGATAAAATGACTGCTATTGCGGAGTTTAAAAATATTACCCCCGTTATTATAGTCACAAAAAATGATCTTGACACAAATTCTGCCGAAAATCTCCGCAGTATATATACCGCGGCAGGCTTTGAGGTATTTGTAACCGACCCCGAAAAGGACAAGACAGAGCTGTATGATTTTTTTGTAAAGCGCTGTGCGGATAAGCTATGCGCCTTTGCAGGAGCATCGGGAGTGGGCAAATCTACCCTGTTAAACGCTCTTTTCCCCACCCTTGAGCTTGCCACAGGGGACGTTAGCAAAAAGATTGCAAGAGGTAAGCATACCACACGCCACGTTCAGCTCTACCCTATGGCTCAGGTTTTAGGGGATGACAGCTGTACAGGCTTTATTGCAGATACCCCCGGCTTTTCTATGCTGGACCCTATGACGGTAGAGGGCTTTACAAAGGAAGTGCTCCCCGAAACCTTCAGAGAATTTCTGCCCTATGTGGGTAAATGCAAATATACAAAATGCACCCACACAAAGGAGGAGGGCTGCCTTATCGTTGAAAAGGCGGCAGCAGGGGAAATACCCCCTTCCCGCCACGAAAGCTACAAGGAGCTTTACGGGATACTAAAAAATAAACACGACTGGGAGCAGTAACCCCCACACCACCTTTGAATATACTTATATTAGTAGTATAAAGAAGGTAAAGAATATGCGTATCACAAAAAGAATAAGCTGTGAACCGGGGATAGCGGTTCTCGCCTTCGGCGCAGGCGTAATACTCGCCAACTTCCTGCCCAACACCGCCCTTGTGATAATAGAGGCCGGTATAATATTTACGGTTGGGTTGATATGCTTTATTAAGAAATAGGGGGAAAACACAATGAAAATAGTAGTGGTAAAGTCACCCAAGCTTTTGGTTCCGTTTCTTGCAAGAATATTTAAGATTAAATAGGTGTCATTTAAAAAAGGAGAGCGAATTTCGCTCTCCTTTTGATTTACACTAATTAATTTCCAAGGCTTACGGTAACGTCTACCGCTTCATTGGGAGAAGCAGAGCCCCCTACCTCAATGCTTTGTGCTATGATAACGTCCTTGGTTTTTGAAGAGGTTTCGTAGCTAACGTCACCAAGCTTTAAGCCTGCATCTTCAAGCATCAGCTTTGCCTCTTCCACGGTAAGACCTTCAAGGTTGGGCATTTCAACGCTGGCGCTGTTTTTGCCGTTACTTACGTAAAGGGTAACGGGCTTTGCAACGTTTGCCTTATCGCCGCCGAAGGGGGATTGGCGTATTACCTTATCCTTTGCAACAGCGCTGTCCTGATATACAACCTCTGTCTTAAAGCCCTTTCCTTCAAGAACCTCTTTTGCGGTCTCCATATCCTTGCCGGTAACGTCGGGAACAACGGCACCCTCTGCAGCAATGCTAAGGATTATTTCGCTTCCGCTCATACACTTTGAGCCGGGCTCACGGTTCTGGCCTGTAATAGTGCCTATGGCAACGCCTTCGGCATCATACACGTCGTCTTCCTTTATCTTAAAGCCCATATCCTCAAGCTGGGAACGCAGTTCTTCGGTCAACACCTGACCGGTAAGCGTGGGTACTTCGATAGTCTTTTTTTCGGTAGAAACGGTAGGAGCAACGTCCTCCTGCCATCTGTCTATCACAACAACGGCGCAGATAGCCGCCACCAAAAGGAAGGCAAGGGTAACACCCAAAATAACGGGGAACATAGAGCGCCCGCCCTTTGTTTGAGGTTTCTTTTGAGCCTTGATCTTAGATTCGGAGCCGCCCTTTGAATCAGCGCGCTTGGTTTTAAAAATATAGTTGGGGTTGTTTTTTACCTGTGTAAGGTGGTAAAGCATCTGTGTGGCGTTCTGGAAGCGCTGATCGGGGTTCTTTTCCATTGCCAGCATTATCATCTGCTCTATTCCGCGGGGAACGGAGGGCATTATATCACGGGGAGCCTTGGGAGTTGCGTTTACCTGCATAAGAGCAACGGAAACGGGGCTTTCAGCGTCAAAGGGAAGAAGCCCTGTGCACATTTCGTACATCAAAACGCCAAGGGAGTAAAGGTCGCTTCTTGCATCTATAGCCTTTCCGCTTGCCTGCTCCGGGCTGATATAGTAAACGGTACCTATCGCCTTATCGGTCATGGTAACGGTTTCAGCATTGGGGAGCTTTGCTATACCAAAGTCTGTAACCTTTATTCGTCCATTCTTTAAGAGCATTATATTCTGGGGCTTAATATCCCTGTGGATAATGCCCTTGGAATGTGCGTGCTCCAAAGCAAGCAGGATCTGCTCTGCAAAAACTATGGTTTCCTTTAAGGAAAGCACACCCTTTTGGGACATATAGCTCTTTAAGGTAATGCCGTCTATACGCTCCATTACGATATACTTAAGGCTATCCTTAACCGAAACGTCGTAAATCTTAACTATATTGGGGTGCGAAAGCATAGAAACAGCCTTAGACTCATTGATAAAACGCTTTACCGATTGAGAATCGTTTGCTATCACCTGCTTTAACATTTTAAGGGCAACTATACGATTTAGTGTGGTATCAAAGGCCTCAAAAACCACAGCCATACCGCCAACGCCCAATATTTTTGTTATTTTATATCTGTTGTCAAATACTTGACCTACATACTTCTCAAAGGAATTCATTGTAACCTTCCGTACGGCTTAAGCCGCCTTTCACTTAAACGATTTTGATAAGGATGATGGTAATATTGTCTCCGCCGCCGTTGCGGTTTGCTGTATCTATAAGCTTTTCCGCCTTGTAGGCAAGCTCTGCGTCATAGTCGTCGCTGTCATAAGTTCGTGATTTTTTGTGAATTATCTTCACTATATTTTCTTCCGTAAGGAAGTTATAAAGTCCATCAGAACATAAAAGCAGATATCCGCCCTTTGTAGGCAGCTCGGTTGTGGAAATATCCGCTTCCACACTACCCTCGGTACCAAGGGCACGCGTAAGAATGTTGCGCCTTGGGTTTGTTTGGGCTTCCTCTTTTGTTATCTGCCCCATATCCACAAGCATCTGAACGTAAGAATGGTCGTGGGTAAGCTGGGTGATGGTTTTTGATGCAAGCTTGTAAAGTCTGCTGTCACCTATATTTGCTATATGCACGGTGTTGTTTGCCACAAGAGCCGCAACTATGGTGGTACCCATATTTGTAAGCTCGGAATTTTCCCTTGCCCTTGCGTATACCGCGCTGTTGGCGGCAGAAACAGCTTCATTAAGTACGGCTGTAAAATTCACGTTTTCTATATCGCAAATATCGGTTTCGGAATCTGTCTTTTCCGATATCTTTTTTTCGATATAATCGGAAAAAGTGCGCACCGCAAGCTGGGAAGCAATATTGCCGCCATTGGTTCCACCCATACCGTCACAAAGCACGAAAAGGGTAACGTTATCGCAGATACGCATAGTAAGGAAGTTATCCTGGTTTGTCTGCCTCTTTTTGCCTATATCGGTCTTACCGTAAAAATACACTGTTTCACCTCCAATTTATTTTGAATTATGTCTGAGCTGACCGCAGGATGCGTTTATATCCGAACCCAAGGTTCTTCTCAGGGTTGCGTTTATCCCCCCGTCGCAAAGTATGCGGCAGAAGGTGTTTATACTGTTTTTATCCCCTGCGCTGTATCCCCTTTCCTCAACCGCGTTTACAGGGATAAGGTTAACGTGGAAGGGTACGCCCTTGAAATATTTTAACAAGAGCCCGGACAGGCGACGTGCCCCTTCCGGGGAATCGTTTTTGCCCTTTATAAGGGTATATTCAAAGGAAATTCTTCTTCCCGTTGCGTCAAAATAACGTCTGCAGGCAGCCAAAAGCTCGTCTATACCCCATTTTTTATTTATGGGCATTATCTCGCTTCTTTCCTCATCGTTTGATGCGTGCAGAGAAATTGAAAGGGTTATGGGAAACTCCTCTTTTGCCAAAGCGTCTATCTTATCCACAAGTCCGCAGGTAGAAAGGGATATATGCCTGTAGCCGATATTAAGACCGCCCGGCGCTCCCACAAGCTTTAAAAATTTTATAACGTTATTGTAATTATCAAGGGGCTCGCCTATACCCATCATTACAATGTTGGATATACGCTCTCCCGTATCACGCACGGCGCAAATAACCTGGGAAAGTATCTCCCCTGCGCTTAAATCCCTTGTCTTACCGCCAAGGGTGGATGCGCAAAAGCGACAGCCCATACGACAGCCTGCCTGGCTTGAAATGCAGATACTGTTACCGTGCTTGTATTTCATTACAACGCTTTCGATAAGCTCCCCATCCTGTAATCTGAACAGGTATTTTATAGTACCGTCAAGCTTTGAAACAAGCTTGCGCTCTATTTTGGGGTAATAAAGCAGGGTTTGTTCTTTAAGAGCCTCGCGTAGCTTTTTTGAAATATCGGTCATTTCATCAAACTCTGCGCCTCTGTGCAGCCAGGAAAAAAGCTGCTTTGCCCTGTAAGGTTTTTCGCCCAAGGAAGCAACAAGCTCCTCAAGCTCCTTTAATTCCATTCCAAGAATTTCTTTTTTCATAGGAGTTAGTATAACATAATATATCCGAAATTGCAACTTTATGCTTGAATAATATAGTAAATTTTAAGTAAATTTTTGAATTTAGTAATAAAAGCCCCATTTTTATTACATAAAATATTTACATCACCTATTTGTTGTGCTATAATAAGTGTGTAAATATATTTTACAGGAGGATAAAAACATGTACGAAAAGAAAGAATCCAATACACTCTTAAAGATATTACTCGTTTGCGGAGCTATCGCTGCTATAGCAGTTGCAGTTCTGGTATTCTATAAGAAGTTCGGCCGTAAGCTCTGCGCAAAGAAGAATTGCTGCGACGATTTTGAAGATTTTGATTTTGACGATGAGTTCTGTGATGATTGCGAATACTGCGACGGCAGCTGCATTACAGAAATAGAAACCGACGACGATGACCTTATGCTCTTTGACGACGTTGACGAAGAGATCGAAGAGGATATCGCAGAAGAGGAATAAGCAGTACACCTGCCATGAACAACAGAGGTAAATTCATAGTTTTTGAGGGCATAGACGGTAGCGGTAAAAGCACCCAGATAGAGCTTTTGCAAAAGCGCCTTTGCTCCATACAACAGAATTCTGTTTGCACCCGTGAGCCTACGGATAACTCCATAGGCTCTCTTTTGCGTGATTATCTTACAGGCAAAAGAGTGGGAGATAGCCGCGTTATTGCCGCACTTTTTGCCGCAGACCGCTTGGAGCATATCACAGGCAAGGGCGGCATCCTTGAGCTTTTGGAGCAAGGCACCACCGTTTTGTGCGATAGGTACTACCTTTCCTCATACGCTTATCAAGGCGAGGAGCTGGGGGAGGATTGGATAATGGCCCTTAACGCCTACGCTCCACAGCTTGCAAAGCCGGATATGCATATCTTCATAGACCTGCCAGCCCACGTATCTATGGAAAGGGTGTCTAAAAGAGGGGAAACCGAGCTTTACGAAAAGGTTGAACGCCAACAAAGAATACGCGAAAAATTCCTGCTGTTAAAGGATAAGCTTTCGGATACCGAAAACATCTGCATTGTAGACGGCTCGGGAACTATCGAACAAACAGAACAATTAATATGGGATA
>JAZOTL010000081.1:0-7928 GCA_045657645.1 Eubacteriales bacterium | reverse complement strand
AGTTTCCACAAGAAGTGCGGGCGGAATGGTAGCATCCATCTGGGACATATTTGTGTGGCAATGAAGCTCAACACGCTTATTTTCAGCGTTGTCTGTTCGTTTAATCTCGGCAACAGAACAAGCATTGTTTAAGCTTAAGGTAAATTCGCCGTCAAAGCTATCCGCCTTTACGTTACCGCAAACGGCAAGGCAGATATTGTACATCTCTACCTTTATGGTACCACGTTTTTCTTTATATTTAGACTTTGAAATGTTATCAATCAGCGGCTTTGCTTCATCGTTTGGCAGAACAGCCTTAACGTTTATAGAAGCTTGTTCGTCTGTAATTCCAAAGGTAAGGATTTGCTTATCGTTCTTTTTTGTAGGCTTCGCTTCAAAAGAAACAACTCGTCCTATAGCAACCACGTTACGGGCAGGACCATTAAGCGATGCTATAGGAGTTGGGGTAATTTCAAAGGGTTCGCCCATAAAGAAAAACGGCTCACTTATATCAACAGTCAAATAGCCTGTATGGAGATAACCTTTATCGTCCGTTTCAAAAACAGGTTCGGCGGTATCAACGGTGTTTACGGTAGCAACATCCTTTTTAGCAGGAATATCACTTAACTGCTCCTTCGCCTTTTGGGATATAATACGATCCCTTTCCTGCTCTATCTGGGTAATGTAAAAGGAAATTTCTTCATTACGCGCTCGGTCATAATCAGCAAAATCAAAAACATAATTTTCATCCCTTACGATTTCAACCTCATAGGTAAGACCGAATTCATTGTTTATAGTATCAGCAATAACACCGGGGGTTTTTGCACTGTAAAGAAGTTCTATACCACCGTTTGTAAAGGATATGGATATGGTTATCTTATTACCGTTATACTCGTAATCATATTCATTGAAAAAGCCTTCCGAAACTGCAGCACTTCTTGAAACTTCCTGCAAAATCTGGTCTATATACGCTTCGTAATAGAGCGATGCATCATATTTAGGACATATACGCATCATACGAAGATCATAGACCTTTGCAATTTCAGCCTCAATTCTGAAAAGCTCGTCCTTTGAAACAATCCTCTCAAAAGCAACGTCAACCTCGAGCATACGCTTTTCAACGTCTGCCCTTTTTGAAACTACCATGCAGTTATCAAGAATTCTGGCTATCTTTTCATTAGGAGTATATTTAGAAAAAATCTCTAAAAATGTTTTTGCCAATTTAAATACCTTCCTACATCATATTGATCTCATCTATCAATATGTCAATGGCGCCCTGTTCGGGCAATTTTTTTATAATTTCGCCTTTTTTGAAGAGCAGAACTTCACCGTTACCGCCGGCAATGCCTATATCGGCTTCTCTTGCCTCTCCCGGACCATTTACGGCACAGCCCATAATAGCAACCTTTATACGGCGGCCTGTTTTAACTTCAATAGGATATCTGTCTTCAAATTCCTTTACAAGTCCAATAAGATCAATTGCAGTTCTTCCGCAGGTCGGGCAAGAAACAACCTCAATTCCCTTCTTTTCACGTACACCTGCGCTTTCAAGAATATGTATACCCCAATATACCTCTTTGATGGGGTCATCACTTAAGGATACACGTACGGTATCACCTATACCAGAGGTTATAAGAGAGCCTATACCTAAGGCAGATTTCATAACACCCATACGCTCACTTCCGGCCTCGGTTACACCAACGTGAATAGGATAATCGCATTTATCTGCAACAACCTTATTTGCATCTATCATCATACGAGGATCAGAGGATTTGATTGCAAGAACAATATTATTAAAATCAAATTGTTCAAGGATAGCCGCGTGTTTAAGCAAGCTTTCAGAAAGAGCTTCAGCAGTAACACCACCGTATTTCTTCAAAATAACAGGATCAAGAGAACCTGAGTTTACACCAACACGAATAGGTATACATGCTTTATTACAAGCATCAACAACAGCCTTAATGCGGTCGTTTGATCCAATATTACCCGGATTGATTCGTATCTTATCTGCACCGCTTTCTGCGCTAAGCACGGCTAACTTGTAATCAAAATGAATATCCGCTACCAGAGGAATAGAAATATCCTTATTTTTCAAATATTCAAATACTCCGCATGCTTCCTTTTTGGGAACTGCCATACGCACAATATCACAACCGGCATCCTGAAGCGCTTTAACTTGTTGGTATGTTGCCTCAAAATCACAGGTATCGGTATTTGTCATAGATTGAACGCTTATAGCCGCATCTCCACCTATAAAGCTATTTCCGATCTTAATTTTTTTGCTGTTTCTTCTAATCATTTCATCATCCCAATAATTTGATAATATCCTTATAGGTTATAATAACCATAAGGCTCATTAGTGCCACAATACCAATAAAATGTACCATGGCTTCGTATTCACGATTTATAGGCTTGCCGCGCACAAGCTCAACAAGCATAAAAAACACTCTTCCACCATCAAGAGCAGGTATTGGGAGCATATTAAACACTCCTAAATTCATTGCAATTATGGAAGCTAAATATAAAATACTGTGCAGGCCATTTTTAGTGGCGTCGGCAATTGTAGACGTTACACCAACAGGCCCGGAAAGAGCATCCATACCGTATTTACCCGTTACAAAATCAAAAAGCGATTGCCAAATCATTTTGATATTAAGCAAAGAATCGTAAAAAGTGTGCTTGATCACGTTAAGCGGATTTTTCGCTTCGGCGTACACATAAAAATCAATCAGACCAAAGGTTGTACCCTCTTCGGTTTGTGTGCCGAATTTAACGTTTTCTATAATTGTACGCTCTCCGTTACGCTCAACGGTAAGATCAACTTCATCTGCACCTGCGTGGGCTATTTCATAGCTTAAAGAAGAAGCTGTATGAACCTTCACAGAGTCAACAGCGATAACCTTATCCATTGGCGCAAGACCAAATTCCTGTGATACTGCGTTATCGTGGAATGAGTGTATAGTAGTTGAACCTAAATTTTGAGTTGCAAGTACCATACAAAACACAAGAACAAAACCAAGCAGGATATTCATAAAGGAGCCTGCTGCAACTATTATAAGCCGTTGCCAAACAGGCTTATTACAAAGGGCTCCCTCTTCCTGCGACTCTTCATCCTCTCCTTTCATAGAAACGTATCCGCCAATAGGGAGAATACGAAGCGAATAGAGGATATTAGTCTTTTTTGATGTCCTTGCAAAAATTTTCGGCCCCATACCAATGGAAAATTCATTGATATCCACCTTGAAAACACGTGCAAATAAATAATGTCCCAGCTCGTGCACAAGAATAAGGATGCCGAAAATCAATAGTGCAATTATAATATAAATATTATCAACTCCTAATAAGTTCATCCACAAGCTTTCTCGACTCTATATCCGTTTGGTCAATATCAGAAAGCGTAGGCTCTGCTATATACTTAATATTATTAACAGCCTGTTCAACAACATCCATGATATCTGTAAAAGATATTTTATGTTCAAGGAATAAAGCTACTGCTCGCTCATTTGCACCGTTTAAGGCAGCACCCATATTCCCCTTTTTATCAAGAATTTTATATGCCAGCGGCAACAGTTTGAATGTATTCATATCAGGCTCCTTAAAAGTAAGGGTGCCGGCTTTTATCAGATCAAGCTGCTGCATCATACCACAGCATCTGTCAGGGTATGAAACTGCGTATTGAACGCACAAACGCATATCAGGCACGCTTAACTGCGCCAATACTGCCATATCAATATATTCTACCATTGAATGAACTATGCTTTCGGGATGTACAACAACCGATATCTTATCACCGGGCATATCAAATAAATATGAAGCTTCAATTACCTCAAAGCCTTTATTCATTAAAGTAGCGCTGTCTATTGTTATCTTTGGTCCCATCTTCCAGGTAGGATGTGCAAGAGCCATTTCAGGAGTTATGTGTGATAACTGTTCCCTTGTTTTACCGTAAAACGGCCCGCACGATGCGGTAAGAATTATACGGTTAACATCTTTATTACACTTCTTTTCAAGGCATTGAAAAACCGCGCTGTGTTCGCTATCTACAGGAAGAATCGCTACTCCCTTTTCACGGGCGTGCCTCATTACGTAGTCACCCGCGCAAACTATGGTTTCCTTGTTTGCTAAAGCAAGCGTTACACCCGAATCAATAACGGCAACCGAAGGAGCAAGTCCTGCTTTGCCTGTAACGGAATTTACAACAATATCACTAATTCCCTTGCCTGCAAGCTCTAATATTCCTTCATTTCCAGAAAGAATTCGACAATTTGTATCAGCAACCTTTACAGATAATTCCTTTGCCGCGCTCTCGTCGAGAACAGCACAGTATGCAGGAGAAAATTCTCTTATCTGTTCCTCCAATTTATCAACGCTCTTGGCGCCGGTGATTGCATCTACCCGCAGACCAAGACTACGAGCAACATCAAGTGCTTGTGTGCCTACCGAACCTGTAGACCCAAGAACGGAAATAGATTTTTCGTTAGCAGACTTCAAAACAAAACTCCTTATATAAGTCCGTTGTAGATAAACGGAATGTTAAGTAAAACGAATAAAATTGAAGCGGTTGCAATAATACTGTCGAACCTATCCATCACACCACCGTGACCGGGAATAAGGTTAGAATAGTCCTTAATATTAAAGCGTCTTTTAATAAGAGAAGCTATAAGATCTCCGCACATAGAAACAAGAGAAGCAATTACAGCAACTAAAATAAGTACGAAATAATTAGGTGTTTTTTCAAATGCAAACTGCACAATTAAACCATAAACTATAAAGGCAAAAACACAGCTTGCTATTCCACCTAAAGCTCCTTCAACTGTCTTTTTAGGGCTTACATCGGGTATAAGCTTTGTTTTTCCGAAAAATACACCTGTAAAATATGCGCCCGTATCAGTTATCCAAGCAGATATCATAACAAGAATATAGAGGAATTCTCCACCCTCAAGAGCTCTTATAGCAAGAACGGAGGAAATTCCGAATACAACGTAAAAAATCAAACAAAACGCAGACGAAGCTCTCATAACATCAAGCTTACCGTGAGAGAAAACAGCAACACCAAGTACCCAGAACATCAGGATAATTGATACCAAAACCAGCATTTCAGAAACAGAAATATCGGTTTTAACAATTCTGATACACAAGGGTGTTATTGCGGCAACTATGTATGCAGGCACGCTGACAGCAAAGCTGCTTCGCATCTTAATACAGCCAAGCATTTCAAAAACTGCCATAAGGCACAAAAGCGAAATAACAATATCAAAGAGAACAGTGTGACTTAAAATAAGGCAAGGAATAAAAACAGCAAGCATCACAGCACCGCTGATAATACGTGTTTTCATACTTATACACCTCCGTATCTGCGTTTTCTTGAATAAAAGTCCATAACAGCTTTGTCAACATCTTCGTTTTTCATATCCGGCCAAAGTGTATCGGTAAAATAAAACTCGGAATAAGCACTTTGCCACATAAGGAAGTTAGAAAGACGCATTTCACCGCCCGTTCTTACTATAAGGTCAGGCATAGGCGATAAATGGGTATATAACCTGCTTTCAATATCACCTTCGGTGATTTCGGTAACACCTTCCTTCAAGGCCTCGTTCACTGCATGAACTATCTCAGCCTTACCGCCGTAATTTATAGCAATGTTTAGGTGCTTTGTGTTATCCTTTGAACCGTTTTCAACCTTATCCATTAAATCAACGATTTTTTTATCAAAAACGCTTCTATCACCCAAAAAGCGGATACAAATATCACGCTTCATCATCACCTCAAGAGCTTCATAGATATAGTCTACAAAAAGCTTCATAATGGCGTTTACTTCAGCTTCGGGTCGCTTCCAATTTTCTGTGGAAAAAGCGTACACAGTAACGGTGTTTATACCTATATCACCACAATATTCAGTAAGGTCCTTGAAAACCCTTGCGCCCTGGGTATGACCGTATTCACGCGGCATACCACGCTTTTTAGCCCAACGGCCGTTGCCGTCCATTATAAAGGCTATATGCTGCAGCCGTTCATCAATGCACAACTCAGGCTTTGCACTTTCCTTCTTTTTGAAAATGTTAAACATAATTTCTCCGTAAATATCCTAAAGTCACGCTGGGGTTACCTGCGTGACTTGCGGAAAGAATATTAAATTAGATAGACATTATTTCTTTGTTCTTATCAGCGGCAATCACATCAAGCTGCTTTATGAACTTATCGGTAAGATCCTGAACAGCTTTTTCAGACTGCTTCTGCTCATCTTCAGTCATTTCATTTGCCTTCTTCATATCCTTCGCCTTGTCGTTTGCATCGCGACGGATATTACGTATAGCAACCTTTGCGTCCTCTGTAAGCTTAGCAACCTCTTTTGTAAGCTCTCTTCTCTTTTCTTCTGTGGGCTGGGGGAAAGGTATTCTTATAACCTTACCATCGTTCTGGGGCTGAAGACCAAGATCAGAAGCGAGGATTGCTTTTTCGATATTTTTAAGAGTAGAAGCATCCCAAGGAGAAATAACAAGAGTGCGAGCATCTGCAGCCTTAACCTCTGCTATAGCGTTTATCTGTGTAGGAGCACCGTAGTAGTCAACGGTTATTTTGTCAAGAACAGCTGCATTAGCTCTGCCTGCACGGATAGTCTTGAGTTCATTCTCAAAACCGGTGATGCTCTTTTTCATCTTTTCTTCATAAAATTTAGTATCAAGTTTCATATTAGTTACCTGCCTTTACAATCGTTCCTATATTTTCGCCCATAATGGCTCTTTTTATATTTGAAGGTTTATCAAGACCAAAGAGAAGAAGGGGTATATCGTTCTCCATACAAAAGCTTGTAGCAGTTGTATCAATAACGGTAAGACCGTCGTTAAGAATATTTTTATATGTAATAAAATCAAGCTTCTTAGCGTCAGGATCTTTTTTGGGATCTGCAGTGTAAACACCGTCTATATTCTTTGCCATCATGATAACGTCAGCACCAATCTCCGCTGCGCGAAGTGCTGCCGCTGTATCTGTAGAAAAGAAGGGACTACCGATACCGCAACCAAAGATAACAACTCTTCCCTTTTCAAGGTGGGAAACAGCTTTGTTTCTTATATAAGGCTCAGCAAACTGCTTCATTTCAATAGCTGTAAGAACTCTTGAATTCAAGCCGATTTGTTCAAACGCATCCTGTAACGCAAGAGCATTTATAGACGTAGCAAGCATACCCATATGGTCTGCACGGGTTCTGTCCATTTTTTCACCCTGTCTGCCTCTCCAAATGTTTCCTGCTCCTACAACTATAGCAACCTGAGCACCCGCATCCACACATTCTTTAATGGTAGAGCAGATCTCCGAAACAAAATCATAATTTAATATTCCCTTTGCGCCTGTGGCAAGTGCTTCGCCTGAAAGCTTAAGTAAAACTCGCTTATATGCAGGCTTGCATATACATCCTTCCATTGATAACCTCCGAATTACATAATTAGACATCTATATTGTACTATAAATATATCATTTTGTAAATACAAAAAATTAAATTAAATAATTTTATATATATAAAAACCTGTTCCAAAGAACAGGCTTTATATAATTATTTTGTTTTTTCTTTCCACTTTGCGTAGAGCACTATATCCGTGGTATATTTCGTTCCCGAAAGGCTTGATACCTTACCACTTGAGCAGGACGCTTTAGTGTACCAGCCAACAAAGGTGTAGCCCTCTTTTACAGGTTTTACAAGGGCGGTCTTGGTGCCGTAGGTATGGGTTGTTGCCGCACCTGTCATTTCACCGCTGAAGGCCTCGCCATCCTTATCAAGGTAGGTTATTGTATAAACCTCAGGTGTCCACTTAGCATACAGAACTACTGTAGTGCTTATTTCCTCGGCACCTATTTCGGTGATAGGCTCTGTCTTGCAGGCTTTATCTGTGTACCAACCGCTGAAGATATATCCCTTTTGTGTAGGCACGGGTAACACGGTAACACCTCCGTAG
>JAZOTL010000080.1:0-8899 GCA_045657645.1 Eubacteriales bacterium | reverse complement strand
AACCTCAACAACGTTACATCTTGCGTGGGATTCACATGTATCGCGGAGTCTGTCAACCATTTCAAGCACGGTATTCATTGCGGTATCAAAGCCGATAGAATAATCGGTAGATGTAATATCGTTATCAATAGTACCGGGGATACCTATTGTGGGAATACCTCTGAGGGAAAGGTCGGTAGCACCACGGAAGGTACCGTCGCCGCCGATAGCAACTATACCGTCTATATCATACTTCTTACAGGTAGCAATAGCCTTTGCCATACCCTCTTCGGTCTTGAATTCAAGACAACGGTCGGAATAAAGTGAAGTGCCACCTACGTTAATTATATTGGAAACATCTCTGTTGCCTATTACCTTGAGATTTTCGGTTATAAGACCCTTATAGCCTTCATAAATAGCTACTACCTCAACACCGCGCTGGATAGCTGCACGGGCAACGGCGCGAACTGCCGCATTCATACCGGGAGCATCACCACCGGAGGTAAGTACGCCTATTCTTCTGAATTTTCCGTTCATTTTTATTCTCCTAAAATTGTTAATTTACCTTTCTATGATAATACAATATACGACAAAAATCAAGTTATAAAATTAAAAAAATCCTTATTTTACGATATTTTTGAAGTAATTTGCCTACCCTTTGCTCAAATAATAAATTCAAAACGAGTTTTTTTGAAAAACTATATACATAAATCAAGTTTTATGATATAATTTAATGTAAAGAAATTTTTATAAAAGAGGAATTAGCGTGTCTAAAAATACAGTAAAAAATTGCCGTTTGGGAGCAGTGGGCGGAGCCGCCGTTCTTGAAGGCGTTATGATGAAATCAAAAGAGGATCTTGCCGTTGCAGTACGCAAAGAGGACGGCACGATTACCGTTCATAAGGAAAAGGTAACATCCCTTCGTACCAAATACAAATTCTTAAATCTTCCTATAGTCCGCGGCGTTGTGGGAATGATAGAATCCTTTATGCAGAGCTTCAAGGCGCTGAACATATCCGCCGAAGCATACGGACTTGAAGAAGAGGAACCCGGAAAGTTTGAAAAATGGCTCAACAAGCACTTTGGCAAAAGCATCGTTGATATAGTAATGGTTATTGCCACAATCCTTGGGGTTGCCCTTTCGGTAGGACTTTTCATTCTTCTGCCAAGCGCTATTACAAAGGGTATAGACAATCTCACAGGTGAAAATCTTGGTTATTTCAAAAACGTGGTAGAGGGTGTTATAAAAATACTTATTTTCCTTGGCTACCTTTGGGTGGTATCACTCTTAAAGGATATAAGAAGAACCTTTGAATACCACGGCGCAGAGCACAAGAGCATCTTCTGCTACGAAGCAGGTGAAGAGCTTACCGTTGAAAACGTAAAGAAGTTCAAACGCTTCCACCCCCGTTGCGGCACAAGCTTTATGTTTGTGATACTTATTATAAGCATTCTTATTTTCTCCCTTCCCTTTGTTCCTTGGGATAATATTCTGTTACGTATGCTTATAAAGCTTCCCTTACTCCCCGTTGTAGTTGGTATAGGCTTTGAATTTATTATGGTTGCCGGAAAGCACGATAATGCATTAACCCGCACACTTTCTGCTCCCGGTCTTTGGATACAGCGTATTACTACCCGTGAACCCGACGATGAACAGATAGAAATTGCAATAGCAGCAATCAAATCTGCCCTGCCCGAAGTGTTCCCCGATTTTACAGTAGAAAACAAGGCAGAGGAATGCGCCGAAGAGGCAGTTGATACCGAGAATACACCCAACGCTGAAAATGAATAACAGAGAGTATTCTATCCTTTGTGAGCATTTTTCGGGCGTAGAGCTTGAAAGTGCAATACAACGCCTTGATGAAGGCGAACCCCTTGCATATATTATAGGGGAGTGGTACTTTTGGCGTGATACCTTTAAGCTAAATCGCGCCTGCCTTATCCCCCGCCCCGATACCGAGCTTCTTGTAGAAAAAGCAGTTCCACTTGTAGGTGAAAACGCATATATACTTGATATCTGCACAGGCAGCGGATGCATAGGGCTAAGCGTTTTAAGAGAATGCCCAACCGCCCGTTGTATGTTTTGTGATATTTCAAGCGAGGCACTTTCCTGCGCAAAGGAAAATGCAAAGCTTTTAGGCGTATATGACAGATGCGAATTTTTCTGCTTTGATATGCTTAAAGAAATCCCGTTTAAAAAGGATACCTTTGATATTATTTTATCCAATCCGCCATATATTGCAACAGACGTTATAAAAGGGCTTGATACGGTACAACAGGAGCCCTTTATAGCCCTTGACGGCGGAAAGGACGGACTTACCTTCTACCGCGCTCTTATTTCCGACTATCTTCCCTGCCTTAAAGCAGGAGGACATATGCTTTTGGAAATAGGCTACGACCAGAAGGAAGCAATAGAAAAACTATGCCAATGCCGTGTATACCGTGACTACGGCGGGAATTGGCGTGTTGCACAAATCAAAAAAGCTTAATACAGAAAGGCAGTTTATATGAATATTATTGTATTGGCAGGGGGTCTTAGCCCCGAAAGAGATGTTTCCCTTGTTTCGGGAAGCCTTATTGCAAATTCTCTTGTAAAAAGCGGTCACAAGGTATTATTCCACGACCTTTATATGAATATCGAAAAAAAGGACGACTACAATGAGCTGTTTTCAAATAAAGCAGATTACAGCTACAAGATAGAAAACACCGAGCCCGACCTTGAAAAGGTAATTGCTCAAAACGGCGGCAGAAGGGCTTACATAGGTGAAAATGTTCTTGAGGTTTGCGCTGTAGCAGACGTTGTATTCCTTGCCCTCCACGGTGCAATGGGCGAAAACGGCTCTGTACAGGCAGCCCTTGACTGCTACGGAGTTACCAATTACACAGGCTCCCCTTATGCAGGCTGTCTGCTTGCTATGGATAAGAGCATTTCCAAAAAGCTTATGACGGCTGATGGCATTCCCAATGCCGAGTGGATACTTTATAACACAAGAACAGACGCCCCCGAAAGAATAGAAACAGAGGTTGGCTTCCCCTGTGTTGTAAAGCCCTGCGGATGCGGTTCAAGCGTTGGTATATCTATAGTTGAAAATGCAGATACTCTTAAAGAGGCTCTTGATTATGCGGCAAAGTACGAGGAAAACGTAATAGTAGAGCGCAAGATATCAGGCCGCGAATTTTCGGTAGGTGTTCTTGACGGTAAAGCTCTTCCCCCTATTGAAATAATTCCCGTAAACGGCTGGTACGATTATAAAAACAAGTATCAGGGTACCACCCGCGAGGAAACACCCGCAAAGCTTACACCCGAACAAACAGCTGAAATATCTCAGCTTGCAATAAAGGCCCACAAGTGCCTTATGCTGGGTGATTATTCCCGTACAGATTTCCTTTTGGAAGAATCAACGGGCAAATTCTACTGCCTTGAATCAAACACCCTTCCCGGTATGACCCCTAACAGCCTTATGCCCCAAGAAGCTGCCGCGGCAGGTATTACTTACGATGCACTCTGCGAAAGGATAGTAGAGCTTGCATACAACAAAGGAAGAAAGTAAATGATAGGTGTATTTGACAGTGGCCTTGGCGGCCTTACTGCCATTAAGCAGATAGTTAAGCTTATGCCCGAAGAGGATATAATCTACTTTGGAGATACAGGCAGAGTTCCCTACGGAACACGCTCAAAGGATATAATTATTAAATACGCAAAACAGGACGTAAGATTTCTTTTATCCAAAAAGGTAGATGCAATACTTATTGCCTGCGGTACTGTAAGTGCAAACGCCCTTTCCATATTACGCAAAGAGTTTGACCTACCTATTTTCGGTGTGGTGGAAGCTGCGGCACATGCTGCCGGCAAGGCAACAAAAAACGGCAAAATAGGAATTATCGGAACAAATGCCACTATTGCAAGCAGGGCTTATGAAAAGGAAATTGCAAAGATAGATCCTTCCCTTTCCACCGTATCTACAGCTTGTCCCCTCTTTGTACCCCTGGTGGAAAACGGCTTTGTGGATGAAAACAATGAAATTACAAGGCTTACCTGCGAGCACTACCTTGCGGATATCAAAGCAAGCGGTGCTGATACCCTTATTCTGGGTTGCACCCATTACCCCATAATTGCACCCATAATACAGAAGGTTCTTCCGGACGTTACCCTTATAAACACGGGTGCGGAGGCGGCAAGGTATATATCTGAAAGAGTTCCCTCTCACGGTGGCAAAGGACGAGTTGAATACTATGTAAGCGATGATGTTGAATCCTTTAAACGCTCCGCTGCAATGTATTTAGGCAACTGCTCAACTGAGCACGTTTACAAGATAGACATAGAAAAATATTAAAAAGCGGCAAGTTGGCGCTTCCATAATAAAGTTTAAAAAGCTACAGAAAATCTGTAGCTTTTATTTTTTCAATATATCTATTTCATTTTTCAAGGCTGTTCTGCGGAAGATAAGGGCGTTCACAGCGCGATAAACCCAAAATAAGGGGAGCAAATATATATGCTTGCGCAGGGTAGGATATCGCCTTTTCATTGTTTTTGGAGCAAGAAATACACGGGAAAGAGTGTATTTAAGCTTACCGCCCTTCTTTTCAAGCTCAAGAGACACGCGGTTATCCATAGTACCGTGCAGACCTGAAGAAAAGACACGCTTTTCCATTTCCTCAAAACCTTCTTCATACTCGCCGTTACCAAACCAATACAGGGCAAGTGCACAAAGAGATTTATCAAATTCAAGCAACCCTATTTCCTTCAAAACACCATCAACAAATGTTCTATCCTCTTCTGATTTAAGAAACTTTTGTATATAAAAGGCGTCTGCAATACGGCGTATACCGCAGCCATCCCCGTAATAGTGCTTTGCAATATGAACCACGGTGTGGATATACATAAACCTATCGGGGGTGCGATAATTAAGACCCTTTTCAGGGGCGGAAACGTCAAATATACCGCCTATATAAGGGGTAAGGTCATACTCGTTGCAAAGTCCTCCCGTATGTATTTCCACATTCAGCACGGGCGGGCGCTGTGCCACTATATCCTCCTTGCGGTATACTGTACAGCTATAGCCCAAGCCTTCCAAAATATCCTTTACCTTAAAGATATTTTCCTTATCAACGCAGATATCTATATCCGACATTGTGCGATATTCACTTACAGGGTAAAGGGGTTTAATGCGAGTTCCTTGAATTTCTACCGAGCGTATACCCGCAGTTTCAAAGGCATTAAGCATCTGCGTGTGGGCAAACTGTTGGTTTATATCCCTTACAATGCAAAGATCCCTTATCTCGCCCCAATCCTTAAAGCAGGATTCTTCCGGCTTTATATTTAATTTTTCAATACTGTAAAAAGCAAGATTCGCTACGTCATGGCGTATGGCTATCGCCTTTATTTTTTCAAAAGAAAGGTTCCCCGGTTTTTCCGCGGGAACCTCGTTATTTAAGGCACAGCGTACCAGATGTACAAGGTACTTGTATTCGTTACTAAAGTCCTTCAATTATGCTCTATCTCCTCGACTTTAATATTTTGCTTTTAGCCCTTATTAAGACCGTTTTTATATACCTTATAGGGTACGAACGGAGCATACGACGCACATACTGCTTATACTCCTCATTTGTATCACAATCTATATATTCTTCGCCGCGATAAAAACCGCGAAGGATACCTATAATTTGATAAGTCTTTACAAGCTCATTATCTATGCAATTATCTCCGCGCAGGATATAACCGCCTTTCGTTTTCCTTATTATACGGTGAAGCACGTACACACCGCTTGCACGCTTATAAAGTATAACGTCATAAGGAGCAAGTTCACGGCTTACACTTTCTATTACCGATATCTCCCTTGCCATATGAAGCATAGGCTCCATACTTGTGCCAACTGTGGTTTTAAGTATCCTGCCTTCACTTTCAAGCACATCCTCGTATGATTGAGGGGTCATCTTTGGAGAATTCCTCCCTTTTCAAGTGTACAAAGGAACTTTTCCACTTCTATGGCCGCCTGCTCTACGGTTATATCATAATGGTCTGTAACCTTTTGGCAAAGCTCTTCCATAGAAATGTCCTCTTCAAGAGCAGCAAAGATAAAACGGCCTGTATCGTTAAGCTTTATCATACCGTTAAACCCATCAGGCTGTGTGTCTACGGGTACAGCTATTGCTTTAGAGTCCATTTCCTTTATAACACATTGATATTTAAGCTTCATTTATTTCTCCTGTTTGTTCGGGTCAACAAAAGTAGGCACCATTTGTCTTACCATTTCAACAACCTTTTCGTCGTTATCATGGGCAGCATCCGCAAGCTTTTTCAGATCTACAAGATATTTTTCAACATCAAGCTCTATAGGTTGTCCTATATGTATAAGCTTATTGGGGGTGGTTTTCATACCCTCTTCTGCCATAAGCTTTTCCTCGTAAAGCTTTTCACCGGGGCGCAGACCCGTATATTCAATCTTTATATCCACATCGGGAATAAAGCCTGAAAGCTTGATAAGGTTACGGGCCATCGTGTCTATCTTAATGGGATCACCCATATCAAGAACGAATATCTCACCACCGTGGGCATAGGCTCCCGCCTGAAGCACAAGACTTACTGCTTCGGGTATGGTCATAAAGTATCTGATAATATCAGGATGGGTAATAGTTACAGGGCCGCCTTCGGCAATCTGCTTTTTGAAAAGAGGAATTACCGAGCCGTTACTACCAAGAACGTTACCGAAACGCACCGCAACAAACTCTGTATTTGTGATGTTACCCGTTTGTATTTCGGGAACTTCATTTGTATGGGTATGTATATAGGGGAGCAGGTCATATCTGCCACTACGAACAAGGCTATCCATAGTTTGAACAACCATTTCGCACAGGCGTTTACTTGCGCCCATTATATTAGTGGGGTTAACCGCCTTATCGGTACTGATAAGTACAAAACGCTTACATCCGTTATGAAGTGCGGCATATGCGGTTTTGTACGTACCTATAACATTATTCTTTATTGCTTCACAAGGGCTTGTTTCCATTAAGGGAACGTGCTTATGTGCCGCGGCGTGATAAACTATATCAGGGTGATATGTCGAAAATACGCTATGAAGGCGCTTGCTATCACGCACCGATCCAACAAACACAACAAGGTTAAGCTCGGGATGCTTACGCTTAAGCTCCTGTTCTATCTCGTAAGCGTTATTTTCGTATATATCAAATATAATAAGCTGTTTGGGATTATGAGTAGCTATCTGGCGGCATAACTCACTGCCTATAGAACCGCCACCGCCTGTAACAAGTATTACCTTGTCGCTGATATAGCCCATTATTTCGCTAAGATCAACACGTATCGGGTCACGGCCCAAAAGGTCCTCTACCGCTACGTCACGCATTGCCTCAACAGTAATCTCGCCGGTTACAAGCTGATAAACACCCGGAAGTGTTTTAAGCTCACACTTTGTTTGACTGCAAATACCAAGGATATCCCGTATTACAGTAGCAGGAGCACTGGGCATAGCAAGGAATATCTTATCTATTGAATATTTTTCGGCACTCTCAGCTATCTTATCTCTGCCTGCAACAACAGGAATTCCATTTATAAAACGGTTCCACTTATTAGGGTTATCATCTATTATACAACGTACAGTCATACCGCTTTCATCAGAGTTCTGTATTATATCCGAAATAAGCATCTGACCGGCAGAGCCTGCGCCGATTATCATTATATTCTTTTTGGCAGTATTCCTAACCTTTGTTCCATAACTGCGTTTTCTTTGCAACAGTACAAATCTATAGGAAAATCTTATACCCAATATCATAAGGAACTGCACAACAAAACCGAACATGTAATATGAAACAGGCATCCTACCAAATATCAAGGATATACCTATAGTATGGAATACACCCGTAAATAATGATGCAAGCATGGTACGCACCATTTCACTAAAGCTGGCAAATCGCCATATACTGTTGTACAGGCGCAATAATCTGAAAATAATAATAGATACAACAGTATATATGGGTGCAAAGTAGATAAAATTATTTAAAAATTCAATGTCTATTAAAGAAACATGGCAATCAAATCTGATCCATAAGCCTAAAAAATATGATAAATTTACTGCAAAAATATCATATAAAACCAAAAGGAAGGTTACTATCTGCCAATGCTGAAGTCCTTTTGGTTTCCATATTTTATTATTATTTTTGCTGCCATTATTCATAGTAGCACCCCTCAGTCAATATTAAATACATTTATTAATACAATCTTAACATATTTATATTATTTAGTCAACAGAATTTAATTTCCTTAAATTACATTAAATGTTACTTCTTACGTTTGCGGCGCTGTAAGATAGCAAAAATCAAAAAAACAAAAATTATGCCGCATAAAGCACCCAAGCTATCTATGGTTATATCACGGAGTTCACAGCTTCTGCCGGGAACGAAATATTGATGAAGCTCATCCGTTGCTGCATAAAAAGACGAAATAGCCATAGGAAGACAAAACCTGATTGTAGTATTTGCGGTATGGCAGCTTACAGCACAGCATGTAAAAACACCGAGAAGTGCATATATCGAAAAATGCGCTGTTTTTCTGATTATAAATTGATAGCTCTCTATAACTTCTTCTTGAGCAGATACACTCATACCGTCAAAGCCGTTATAAAAAAAGCCTAAAATAACCCTTAGTGTTCCACCGCTGATCTTTTGGCTTTCAGATGCAACCTTTGCAGACATTAAAAAAATAAATATCATAACGCAAGCACTAAGCAGCCAGAAAATTGTTGCCGCAACTCTTCGTTTCACATTATCCTCCTAATAAAGCGATTAAGGAAAGCCTTTCGGCTTTCCTTAAATGCTAATTATAAATAACTAATTATGCGTTGATATCGATAACAACACCGGAACCAACAGTTCTACCACCCTCACGGATAGCGAAACGGAGACCCTT
>JAZOTL010000079.1:0-9846 GCA_045657645.1 Eubacteriales bacterium | reverse complement strand
TATCGTTCAAGGTTTTAACTGCATCTTCGAGGGTCATTGATGTAACGTCCGGTAGATATGCACCCTTTACTGCAACGTTAAGGGTTAAGGATGAGCCTGCGAGGCGTTCTTCGTTTGCTTTTGGTTCTTGTGAGATTATTGTATTAAGGGGAGTATCATCTGCTACGTAGATCTCTTTTATTTTAACAACAAAGCCTGCATCAGATATTTCTTTTTTTAAAGCTTCATCTAAAACAGAACCTTCCACTAAAGGAACGCATACAAGCTCGGGTTCTTTTTCAGAGCTTGTATTTGAGTGTGTGGTTTGCTTTGTGTCTTTTTCCGGAAAGAATTTTTCTTTAGCTATTCTGAAGGTATGTCCAAAAGCAAGCAGGGAAGCTACAATTAAAAGTGTTATAATAAGCTTTTTCATAGCTTAATTTCCAAACTGACTTTCGTAAACTTCTTCTTCCTCTTTTTTTGCGCGTACACCCTTTCTTATTAAAAGAACCGGGGTCATAATAATTGCATAAATTATAGAATAAACTATTGCCACAATTACTATTGTTGAGAAAGAAAATGGTGAGGATGAGGTCTTATTACCTGCAAATGCCAAAACTCCTATAAAGGGAAGTAACAAAAGAATGTAATGGATGATTACGCATTTGTATACTTCAAGGGATGTTCTGAATATTTTATTTGCTGATGATACTATTACAAAGTATATATATCCTGCTAAAAGCAGTACGGGCTGCACAACTGTTGCAGAAACGTTTGTGGTTTTAACTGCCCATGAAAGAAAATACAGAATAAATACATAAATGGTGAAAGTAAAGGATGCGGGGTAGAGAATTTCTTTGAAAAAATATCTTATTGCCTTCATTTTATCCTCTCATATAAGTGTAATTTTTATTATTATAACATATTATTTTTAAAGTGTATTACATTTTTTTGAATTTTGTAATATTTATTCATAGTAAATGGGTCTTTTTGTTGACATTTTCTTCGTTTTATTATAAAATATAATAGATTGTAAATTAATATACGAGGCTTGAAAGGAACAGCAATGGACAGAAGAAGTTTAAGAGAAAATGCGTTTAAATTACTTTTTGAAGCTGAATTTAAAAATGACGAAAACAGAGACACCTTGTATGAGGATTTTCTTTTGGAAAATGAATGCGAGGATGATGAATATTTAAAGAAAGTATTTTTCGGTGCAAGCGAAAATAAGGAAAAGCTTGATGAGGAAATACAGAAAAATGCCCGCGGCTGGAAGCTTTCCAGAATATCAAAGGTATGTATAATTATAATGCGTATTTCTATATACGAAATGCTTTATGCAAAGGATGTTCCGTTTGCTGTTTCTATAAACGAGGCGGTTGAGCTTGCTAAAAAATATGATGATGAAAAGGCTCCTCGTTTTATTAACGGTATTCTTAATTCCGTTGCCCAGTCAAACGGTTTAAAGGAAAAGAAATGAGTTTATTTTTAGGTATAGATACAAGTAACTATACTACCTCTGTTGCCATTTGTACAGGGGATGGCAAAATCATTGAAAATTTAAAAATCCCTCTACCTGTAAAACAGGGAGAGCGTGGTTTAAGACAAAGTGATGCGGTATTTGCCCACACGGTTAATCTGCCTCAAATATTTGATATGCTTGGTAAGCGTGATGACATTAAGGCTGTTGGATATAGCTTTGCTCCAAGAGATGAAGAAGGATCTTATATGCCTTGCTTTCTTGCGGGTAAATCTGTAGCCTGTGCCATAGCATCGCTTTTGGATGTTCCTTGTTACTGCTTTTCTCACCAAAGAGGTCATATAAGGGCCGCGCTTTATTCTTGTGGCGCGGATAAACTTATGGCCGAGGAATTTATAGCCTTTCACGTTTCGGGTGGTACTACCGAGGTACTACACGTAAATAACGGTGAAATTAAGTTGATTGGCGGTACTAATGACCTTACTGCAGGTCAGGCTATTGATCGTATAGGTGTTAAAATGGGTTTAAGCTTTCCCTGCGGAAGAGAAATCCAAGCACTTTGTGATAATGAAAGCGCACCTAAAAAAACAAAGATAAGTGTTGATGGCTTTTATTGCAATATGTCCGGTATTGAAAATATGGCAGATAAGCTTTATAAAAACGGCGGAGATAGCAGCGAGGTTGCTACACTTACCATAGATTTTATTATTAATACACTTGATAAAATAAGTGAAAATTTAAAAGAAAAATACCCGTCATTGCCTTTTGTTTATTCGGGCGGTGTTATGAGTAACGTTAAGATAAAGAAATACTTTACAGAAAAGTACGGCGCCTATTTTGCATTGCCCGAATTTTCTTCGGATAACGCCGCAGGTTGCGCGCTCTTAACTTACGATAAGGAGATGGGCAATGTCTGCTCTTGAAAAAACCGTACTCAGTGTAAGCGCTGTAAATGATTTTGTAAAACGTATATTAGATTCTAACCCATATATGTCTTCGGTTAATATAAAGGGTGAGATATCAAATTTCGTTGACCATTATAAAACCGGGCATCTCTATTTTTCTATTAAGGATGAAGCCTCACAGCTTAAGTGTGTAATGTTTTCTTCAAATGCCTCTAAGCTGAAGTTTAAGCCCGAAAATGGAATGAAGATAGTTGCCCACGGAAGGATATCGGTATTTGCCCGTGATGGTATATACGTGTTCTACGTGGACCGTATTGAGCCGGACGGTATAGGCGACCTGTATCTTAAATACGAGCAATTAAAGGAAAAGCTTTCAAAGGAAGGCTTGTTTGATCCTTCAAAAAAGAAAAGCATACCCAAATTCCCAACAGCGCTTGGTATTATAACCTCTGAAACTGGGGCGGCGGTAAGGGATATTATAAACGTAGCACAGCGCCGTTTTCCTATGTGTCAGCTTGTATTATATCCAAGCCTTGTGCAGGGAGTTGGTGCAGAGGATGATCTGTGTAAGGGAATAGCGTACTTTTCCAAAGGTAGTGTTGATACAATTATAATCGGAAGAGGCGGTGGATCTATCGAGGATCTGTGGGCTTTCAATTCAGAAAAGCTTGCAAGGCGTATAGCCGCTTGCCCTGTGCCCGTTATATCTGCCGTTGGTCATGAAACGGACTTTACTATATGTGATTTTGTTTCCGACCTTCGGGCTCCAACACCTTCTGCCGCGGCAGAACTTGCAGTGCCCGATGCAGATACACTTAAACGGCAGTTAGGCAACGTAAGCGCAAGGCTTACCCAAACTATCGTTGCAAAAACAGGCTTGCTACAAAAACACCTTGATCGCTTATCTCAAAGCCCATTCCTTTCATCACCGGCCTATATTATCGACGATAAAAGAATGTACCTTGATAAACTCAGTAATTCTATAACTACAAGCTTTGAGGCAACCGTAAACGAGCTTTCAAGCTCTTTGCTGATACAACAAAATAGGCTTGTAAGTGCTGCGGAAAGTGATTTTCGAAGAAAGCAACACAAATTTGCGCAAACAACTGCAAAGCTTGAGGCACTTAATCCTATGTCCGTAATTTCCCGTGGATATAGTGCTGTGTTTTCAAGTGACGGTAAGCTTATAAAAAGTGTTGATGACGTAGAAAAGGGAAGCGAGATAAGCTTTAAGACTACAGACGGTAGTGTTAAGGCTCAGGTATTATCAAAAAGGAGAAACAGCAATGTCAAAAGAAATGACATTTGAAGAAAATATTAAACGCTTAGAAGAGATAGTTCGCTTGCTGGAAAAGGGCGATGCTCCTCTTGACAGCTCTCTTTCATTGTTTGAAGAGGGATGTAAGCTTGTAAAAAACTGCAGTAAGGCTCTTGATGATGCACAAAAAAAGATAACCGTACTGACTAAAAATGAGGTGGATAGCGATGAGTGAGATAAATATACGTATTGAGGAAAACGCGCAGCTCGTTGAAGATGCGCTTAGTGCCTACCTTTCAATAGATGATGATAAATATCCCGTTCTTTTTGAGGCTATGCGCTATGGAGTGCTTGGCGGTGGTAAGAGAGTTCGCCCCTTCCTTGCTCTTGAGTTTTGCAGACTTTTCGGCGGTGAAGATAAGGCGGTTATGCCCGGCGCTTGCGCTCTTGAATGTATACATTCATATTCTCTTGTTCATGATGATCTTCCTTGTATGGATAATGATGAATTAAGAAGAGGTAAGCCTACAAACCACGTTAAGTTTGGTGAAGCAAATGCATTGCTCTGCGGTGATTCTCTTTTGACATATGCTTTTGATATTGCTTCAAACAATGATGAGCTTTCTTGTGAAAATGTTTTGAGAAGTGTTAAGCTTCTTACAGCAATGTCCGGCCCTATGGGTATGGTAGGAGGTCAGCAGATAGACCTTTTAAGTGAGGATAAAGAGATTGATTTTGAAACACTTTTATATCTCCATTCCAAAAAAACAGGCTGTCTTATTAAATGCGCTGCTTTACTTGGCTGTATTGCCGCTAATATAGCCGATGATGACCAAAGATATCTTGATGCGCAAAAGTATGCCGAGGGTATAGGACTTGCGTTCCAGATAATAGATGATATTCTTGACAGATCCGGAGATGTAAACGTTCTTGGTAAGCCGATAGGAAGTGACGAAGACCAGAACAAAACCACCTTCCTTAGCTTTATGAGTATAGATGAAGCATATGACTATGCCAAAAAACTTACAGCGGATGCTATTGCCGCGGTAGAAAAATATGAAGGCAGTCAGATACTTGTAGACTTTGCACGTATGCTTTTAGACAGAAAAAAATGAGGGCAGACGTTTATCTGTATACTAACGGTCTTGCCAAAAGCCGAAACGAAGCAAAGCAGCTTATAGAAGAAGGACTTGTTCTGTGCGATAATAAGGTACTGAAAAAGCCTTCCTTTGACGTTCTCCAAAATATGAACGTTGAGGTTATTGGGCAGCTTCATCCATATGTGAGCCGTGGAGGACTAAAGCTTGAAGGCGCATTAAAATCATTTTCGCTTAATGTAGAGGGTTGTGTTTGTGTAGACGTTGGTGCTTCTACCGGAGGGTTTACAGACTGCCTGCTTATCAACGGAGCCTCAAAGGTTTTCAGCGTTGATTGCGGAACCGGTCAGCTTGCGAAAAAACTTTTGGATGATCCCAGGGTTGTTTCAATTGAGAATTTTAATGCAAGACTTTTAAATCCTGATGTTATTTCGGAGCCCTGCGATATTGCGGTAATGGACGTTTCCTTTATTTCGCAAACGCATATTCACAACGCTTTAGCAAGTGTTATGAAACCAAACGGCTATTTTGTTTCACTTATTAAACCCCAGTTTGAGGCCGGTCGCAGTGCAATTGGCAAAAAGGGGATAGTAAAAGATAGAAAAGCAAGGCTTGCGGCAATTGAAACGGTTTGCCAAAGCTGTGCCGCCAATGGCTTTGAGCTTATTGATATTACCATTTCACCCATTACTGGGGGGGACGGTAATACCGAATATATTTCACTTTTTAAATTTACCTGTGAAAAGGAAATAACCTTTAACAAAACTCTTATTTCAAGGTTGAACTAATGAAAAAGATTACGGTAATTCCTAACAAAATAAAGGATGTAGGTTACGAAAATACAAAAAAGCTTATAGCTCTTTTGGAAAAATATGATTGTGAAACCGAAATTATATACGATAGCAATGAGGGGCCATATATAGACTCTGTTTCTGACTTATACATTGTTCTTGGTGGTGATGGTTCTATTATGAGGGCGGCTCACGGTGCTGTTAGGCGTGATATCCCCATTCTTGGAGTTAATTTGGGGCGCGTTGGTTATATGGCTGAAATAGAGCCTACCGAATTAGGCCTGCTGGATAATTATTTTAAAGGTATTTATACCGTTGAAGAACGGATGATGCTTGAAATCACAGCTCCTGACGGAAGCGTACACAATGCTTTAAATGACGCTGTTATTTCTAACGGTTCAATATCAAAGATGATCTCCCTTGCTCTCATAAGCTCTGATAAATCCTTGGTAAATTACCGTGCCGATGGGTTGATAATTGCAACTCCTACAGGTTCAACTGCATATTCTCTTGCGGCAGGAGGGCCGATAGTTGATCCAAGCTTAAAATGTATGCTTGTAACTCCTGTGTGTTCTCATTCTCTTACTTCAAAACCTCTTATATTTAATGATAACTGCGTCCTTGAGATAAGAAATGATAATGATAGCGCAACCCCCGTATATCTTGCGGTTGACGGTGCGCAAAACTTAAAGATAGAAAGTGGACAAACGGTTAGGGTAAAGCGTTCGGACAAAGCTACCAAGCTTTTAAAGCTAAAGCAGGAAAGCTTTTATGAAAAGCTTGCTAAAAAAATGAACTGACTTGTGAGGTAGAAATGAAATATAAAAGACAAAGTGAAATTATAGATATTATTAGCTCATATAATATCGAAACCCAGGATGAACTTATAGAACATCTCAAAGACAGAGGGTATGACGTAACACAGGCTACCGTATCAAGAGATATAAGAGAGCTTAAGCTTTTAAAGGTAGCGGTTGGCGTATCATCCTATAAATACGCCCTGCCTACTCACGATTCTCAAAAGTATTCATCAAAATATCAGTATATTGTAAGAGAAACTATTATTTCAGTTGACTATGCCGAAAATATGATAGTTCTTAAAACCCTTGCGGGTATGGCCCAAGCGGCAGCGGCGGCGGTTGATGCCCTTGGCTGGAACGAGATTGTGGGCAGTATAGCAGGTGATGATACCATTTTTATTGTGATGCGCACAAAAGAAAAGGCGCAGGAATACACAGAGGTATTTAAAAATATACTGAATGTTGAATAAGAAGGGAAAAGCGATATGCTATCAACGCTTCATATTTCAAATATAGCGGTCATAAAGGATTGTGATATCGAGTTTGCTCCCGGCTTTAATGCCTTAACCGGTGAAACCGGTGCAGGTAAATCAATGATTATTGATTCTATCTCCCTTTTGATGGGTTCCCGTAACACAAAGGATTTAATTCGTGTTGGGGAGGATAAGGCCTCTGTTTCAGCATATTTTACAGATATTAGCCCTGCAAATAAGGCAATGTGCGAAGAAGCAGGTGTTTTGCTTGATGAAGAGGGTGGACTGTTTGTTCAGCGTGATATAACTGCCGACGGTAAAACAAAAGCAAGAATTAACACGCGAACGGTGCCTGTTTCTGTTTTAAGGCAGGTAATTCCTTCGCTTATTAATATCCACGGGCAGCACGATAACCAAAGTCTTTTGAACGAGCAAAATCATCTAACTTTGCTTGACAGCTATATAGGCGATATTCCTGAAATGCAGGAATACATCGCTGTTTATAATGAGCTTATACAAACAGAAAAGAAGCTGGCTTCCCTTATCTGTGATGATAGGGAAAAGCAACAGCTTATAGATATGTATCGTTTTCAGCTCTCTGAGATAGATTCCGCAAAATTAAAGGTGGGCGAGGAAGAGGAGCTTGAAAACAGAAAGATCAAGGTCAAAAACCTAGAAAAGATAACGAAGAACGTAAATCTTGTTTACCGTGCTTTGTATCACAACTCGAAAGGCGGAAGTGCTTCAACCCTTATTGAAATGGCGCTTAAAGCTATTGATAACCTTGCTGATGTACACGAAGGTGCAAAAGAAGATATAGCCTGCCTTGAAAGGATACTTTCGGAATTGCAGGATGTGGCTGAACGGGTTGCATCTGTTAAGGATGAAGAGATTGATAACCCGGAAGCCGCTCTTGATATCATAGAATCAAGGCTTCATCTCATAAACCGTCTTGAACGCAAGTACGGTGCTGATATTGCAGAGGTGTTGCAGCACAGGGATAAGATAAAATCTTCTCTTGATGAGATAGAGTTGAGTGACGTTGTTACAAAGGAGTGTAAGTCAAAAATTGCTTCACTTACCGAAAAGGCAACACAGCTTGCTCAAAAGATAAGCGATGCCCGAAAACTTGGTGCCGCAACTCTTGAAAATGAGGTAATGTCCGAACTTATCTACCTTGATATGGATAAGGTAAGATTTTGCGTAGAAATATCTCCTTGTAAGCTAAATGCACGGGGATGTGATGAAATAAGGTATCTTATAAGCACAAATAAGGGTGAAGCCCCGAAGCCCCTTGCAAAGATCGCTTCAGGCGGTGAGCTTGCAAGAATTATGCTTTCTATGAAATCGGTGTTTGCCAAAAAGGAAGGCACGCAAACCCTTATTTATGATGAAATTGATACGGGTATTTCTGGCAGAACGGCTCAAAAACTGGGCTTTAAGCTCCGCGCAGGCGGAAGGGATGCACAGATAATATGTGTTACCCATTCAGCTCAGGTAGCATCTGCTTGTGATAATCACTTATATATAGAAAAGAAGGAGATTGATGGGCGCGCTAATACAAGCGTTCGCACCTTGAACTCCCGGGAGCACATAAATGAGATCGCTCGTATTATGGGTGGTGCTCAGATAACCGATAAGCTTATTTCAAGTGCAAAAGAACTTATCGAACAAGCTAAAAACAGATAAAGAAACGAAAGGATATAGAAAAATGAACGTTTATCAGGAATTTGTTGAAAGAGGATTGCTTGCGCAGTCCACAAACGAGGAAGCTATCGCAAAGCTTCTTGAAAATGAAAAGGTTACCTTCTACATAGGCTTTGACCCTACGGCAGACAGTCTTCACGTTGGTCACTTTATGCAGATGAAGATTATGGCGCATATGCAGATGGCAGGTCATAGACCTATTGCGCTTTTCGGCGGCGGTACAGGTATGATCGGCGACCCCTCCGGTAAGAGCGATATGCGTAAAATGCTTACAAAAGAAGATATCAAGCATAATATAGATTGCTTCAAAAAGCAGATGGCGAAGTTTATTGATACATCCGACGGTAAGGCACTTTTCGTTGATAACGGCGATTGGCTGCTGGACCTTAATTACGTTGATTTCTTGCGTGACGTTGGTGTTCACTTTAGTGTAAACAGAATGCTTTCTGCAGAGTGCTATAAGGCAAGAATGGAAAAGGGACTTACCTTCCTTGAATTCAACTATATGCTTATGCAGAGCTACGATTTCTACAAGCTCTTTAACGATTACGGCTGTAGAATTGAATTCGGCGGTGATGACCAGTGGTCCAATATCATCGGTGGTGTTGAGCTTATTCGTCGTAAGTGCGGTAAGGAAGCGTACGGTATGACCTTTAAGCTTCTTACCAACAGCGAAGGCAAGAAGATGGGTAAGACCGAAAAGGGTGCAGTTTGGCTTGACCCCGAAAAGACTTCTCCTTATGATTTCTTCCAGTATTGGAGAAACGTTGGCGATGCTGACGTTATTAAGTGTCTTAAGATGCTTACATTCCTTCCCCTTGATGAGATCAAGAAGTATGAAGGTCTTGAAGGTAGCCAGCTGAACGTTGCAAAGGAAGTACTTGCATACGAGCTTACAAAGCTTGTTCACAACGAGGATGAGGCAAACAAGGCTCTTGAAGCTTCCCGCGCACTCTTCTCCACAGGCGGTTCTATCGAAAATATGCCCAAAACCGTTCTTACTTCTGATAACTTTACAGACGGTGGCATTTCCGTTATAGATATGCTTTTAGTTTCCAAGCTTTGTCCTTCCAAGGGTGAAGCAAGACGCCTTATCACCCAGGGCGGTGTAAGCGTTGGTGATGAAAAAGTTACTGATTTTGCAAAGGTGTACGAAGCAAGCGCATTTGAAGGTGATGGCCTTATCGTTAAGAAGGGCAAAAAGACCTTCCATCGCTTTACAATATAATTTAGGAGTTGCCTGATGGCTTCTTATAACGAATTTTTAGAGTATATCCGTCCTTATACTAAGGACGGAGTGCTCACGGTTTATGAAAACTGTGAGATGAAAAAGCATACCACCTTCCGTATTGGCGG
>JAZOTL010000078.1:0-13823 GCA_045657645.1 Eubacteriales bacterium | reverse complement strand
CCTTCGGATTTTGTATCTATTGCAGGGGAAACAACGGCGTTTGCAAAGCCTGTAATTGGTACAAGTGTGCCTGCGCCTGCTACCTTTGCTATCTTATCAAAGATATCGAAGCCCGTAAGCCATACCGCAATAAACACAAGGGTTACGGGAACAAGCATTTTTACTACCTCTTTTTCCACGCCCCACATTGTATAAAGGTCTTTAAAGCATTCTCCTATAACGCATATAAGCCCGCCTACCCAAAAGGCATTTAGGCAATCACGGATAAGGTTTGATTTTCTTGCACGCCCTTCGGCGTATTTTTTGTATTCATTTCTGTTCATTTTATCACCCGTGAATATTATCTGCATACTTGTTATTTTTATACTCTTATGATAAAATTTAAATGAGGTGAGAAAATGCAATATATTTTTCCCGATTATTATAAGGAATTTAAGTGTATCGCAGGCAGGTGCCGCCATAATTGCTGCATCGGCTGGGAGATAGATATAGATGAAGACACCCTAACTTTTTATGAGGGGGTTGAGGGTGAATTGGGCAAACGCCTGAAGGAAAATATAACCCTTGAGGATACTCCCCATTTTATCCTTTCGGAAAATGAACGCTGTCCATTTCTTAATAATAAAAACCTTTGTGATATTATTACAGAGCTTGGCGAAGAGCATATTTGCGGCATATGTACAGATCACCCAAGGTTTAGAAATGAGCTGCCCGGCAGGATAGAGGCAGGACTTGGGCTTTGCTGTGAAGAGGCGGCAAGGATAATACTTTCAAAAGCTGCGCCTGTGCTTTTTGAAATAACGGGAGAAGCCGAATGTGAGGATGAAATAATCATACTGCGTGACAGGGTGATAGAGCTGCTGCAGAACAGAAGCGATACTGTTATCGAAAGAACCGAAAAAATGCTCTTGCTTTGCAATGCTTGTTTGCCTGAAAGGAGTATTGGCGAGTGGGTGCAGGTGTTCTTACAGCTTGAACGGCTGGACGATGGGTGGGGCGAGCTGCTGTTGAAGCTTCGCGACAGATGCGGTGAAATAGATTTTTGCGCCTTTGATGAATATATGAGGGGCAGGGAAGGCGAGTACGAACAGCTCCTTGTTTATCTTATATACCGCCACTTTGCAAACGCCCCCGATTTAAAGGAAGCGGGTCTGCGCTCCGCTTTTGCAGTTCTTATATATAAAATGCTTTATTGCTTGGGTGCTCTTTTGTGGAGCGAAAAGGGAAGCTTTACCCTTGAGGAGCAGATAGAGCTTGCCCGTATGTTTTCTTGCGAGATAGAGTATTCGGATGAAAACGTATATATGCTGTTGGATGAGCTTGATATATAATGCCTATTGTTATTTTGCCGAAATAATGTTATAATAGGGTGACAAGAATAATCCGAACCTGTTTTAAAAAGGCGGATTATTCTTGTCACCCTAACGTATCAAAAAGATCGAGGAATTATTTATGTACACTTTTGAACAGATATGCGAATATATAAAAATGCCTGAGGAGGCAGCAACTCTCGCAAAGCAGTGCCTTTGCCGTGTAAAGGATAATGAGGAATTTAATGCAATCAAGGCTGACTTTGCACGGGACTGTGAGGTAGAAGCAAGACTTGACCGGCTTGCCGCAAACATAGGTGAGCGCCCCCTTATGCTTAAGCTTGCCTTTTGCTTTTACTGCACCGATATTATGTATGAAAGGTACAGGGAGCAAAAGATAGAGGATAGTATCTATCTTGACAGCCTTACCGAAATAAGGGTATGGGCCATAAGCTGTTATAAAAATAAGGGCGAATGGGGTATGAACGAGTTTTGCTGGGTTAAAAAGACCCTGTGGGCAAAGCTTTACCGCCTTGGCAGAATGCAGTATGAGTATTCCACCTACCCTTATGATAGATACGAGGCAAAGGGTAAGGTTATCACCAAAGGGGATAAGGTGATATTCGTTCACATACCCGAGGACGGACCCTTCCCCAAGGACGCAAGAGAAGCATCCTATAAAATGGCGGTAGAGTTTTTTGGCTACAACGTATTTGCCTGCGAAACCTATCTTTTCTACCCCAAACACTATGATTTTCTCCCCGAAAAGAGCAATATTATCTCCTTTATGAATGAATATGATATCGTATACAGCGAGGAAGACGATCAGATGAAGGATATGTGGCGTATCTTTGGCGAGCGTGAAAGCTACGACCCTGCCACCCTCCCCCGCGAAACCTCCTTGCAGAGGGCGTATGCCGACCACCTTGCCAAAACAGGCAAGAACGGCTGGGGCTATGGAGTGATGATATATCAGTAAAAAAAGACCTGCGTAAGCAGGTCTTAATTCTTTTTGTTTTCGCTCTGCAGTAAGCTTTCGAAGAAGCGGCGTATCTGCAGCTTTGCGGCTTCGAAATCTCTGCCATCGGTATCGGGCATGGGGCAACGCAGGGGCGGCATAATAAAATCGTTAAGTATAAGGTCTACCTTAAAGCCAAAGTAACCTCTTGAGGTAGGAGCAGGTGTAAAGCTAATCCGGTAATCGGGGAATATCATTTTAAGGTATTCAAGGTTCAGCTTTTCGCTATCCGGAACGCATTTTCCTATACCCTCACGCTTTGCCTTTGCAAGGTATTCTATATGTACGTCCGAGTATGCCTGTGTCATATTTATCTTTACTTCAGCACCCATACTCATACGCAGCATTATCATAAGTATCTGTACGAATACCGAAGCAAAGTTGCGGAAGCTTGTGGAATATACCTCTGCAGGGTCGATAAAATCTGTATTAAGAGTAACGCGGAACCAGAACTTTGGGATAAGCTCCTCTGCTGTTTCCTTTATTGCTTGTACTATATCATAAAGACCGAAATTGTCAAACTGACGGGTGTGGTGTATTTCACCAAGGGCGGTATAAAGATAATCGCAAAGACGTGCGCATCTGTCAGCGGGCAGGGCATCCTCTCTGCCAAAGGCGGAAAGCTCGGTTACAAAATCACGTAATGCCACGGCGCTTTCAGCGGTCTTTACGCTCATATCCTCCATGAAGTCCTCGGGGTCCGCTATCTGGAAGGGAAGATAGAAGAACCATATCTCGTTGCCCTGTTCATCTTCAACCACGGCGGCGTTTCTTATAAAGGAGTCGTGATTGATAACAGAGCAGATAAGGATATGCTTGTTTTCATCGTTTTTTGCGTAGACGTACTTGTGTATATTACCGCCTGCCTTGGGGTGGGGAAGCATCCTTCTGGCTATGCGGTTTTTGTATAGTATTTTGCCTTGCTTTGAGCATATTATTATAGGCGTATTCAGATTTTCTAAAGCTGTATTGCAAAGTTCGTTCATCTATGTGACGTTCCTTTTTTTGTGTTGTAACTATTGTAGCATAAAAATGTATCTATTACAAGTAATGTGTTATAATTGTAACAAAATTAAAAATCTTTCCAAAAATCTCTTGTAAAATGATAAAATTTGCGTTACAATAACAGTCAGTGAAAATAAATTTAATTTTACGGAGGATAAATCCATGTCAGTTAAAGTTGCTATTAACGGCTTTGGCCGTATCGGCCGTCTTGCATTCAGACAGATGTTTGGTGCAGAAGGCTACGAAGTAGTTGCTATCAACGACCTTACCGCACCCAGCATGCTTGCTCATCTTCTCAAGTATGATACCGCTCAGGGCGGCTACTGCGGAAAGATCGGTGAAGGCGCTCACACAGTTGTTGCAGGTGAGGATTCCATCACTGTTGACGGCAAGGAAATTAAGATCTACGCTTGCAAGGATGCAAATGATTGTCCTTGGGGCGAGCTCGACGTAGACGTTGTTCTTGAGTGCACAGGTTTCTACTGCTCCAAGGAAAAGTCTATGGCTCATATCAATGCAGGCGCAAAGAAGGTAGTTATCTCTGCTCCCGCAGGTAACGACCTTAAGACTATCGTTTACAGCGTAAACGAAAATACTCTTACTGCAGATGACCAGATCATTTCTGCTGCATCCTGCACCACCAACTGCCTTGCTCCTATGGCAAAGGCTCTTAACGACTATGCTGCAATCCAGAGCGGTATTATGGCTACCATCCACGCTTACACAGGTGACCAGATGATCCTTGACGGTCCTCACAGAAAGGGTGACCTCCGCCGTGCTCGCGCAGGTGCTGCAAACATCGTTCCTAACACTACCGGTGCTGCTAAGGCTATCGGCCTTGTAATTCCCGAACTCAACGGCAAGCTCATCGGTGCTGCTCAGCGTGTTCCTGTTCCTACCGGTTCTACCACTATCCTTACCGCAGTTGTTAAGGGTGAAAACGTAACCAAGGAAGGCATCAACGCAGCTATGAAGGCAGCAGCTTCCGAGTCCTTCGGTTACAACGAAGACGAAATCGTTTCTTCCGACGTTATCGGTATGAAGTACGGTTCTCTCTTCGATGCTACTCAGACAATGGTTTCCGACCTTGGCGACGGTCTCTACCAGGTACAGGTTGTTTCTTGGTACGATAACGAGAACTCCTACACCAGCCAGATGGTTAGAACTATCAAGTACTTCGCAGAGCTTAACTAATAGTTAAACAGCAAAATTAAAGGAGAGCGAATTTCGCTCTCCTTTTTTGCGTGCTGTGTTGGATTTTCACCAAACGTTAGTGCTAACTTTATCTTCGTGCTACAGATTTCAAGTCTAAACAAAATTCTACGCAAGCATAAAAGTTTTGGCTCCGCTTTTTCAAAAGCGGAGGATGGTAAATTATGCTTGTTTTTTGTGAAAAAAGTCTTAAAATGATGTGAAAATTAACACTTTTAGTTGCGTTTTACTTGACATACATCTAATAAAATGGTATTATATTATACGGAAATGTGTCTATACATTTTAATACTCTAATGAAGGTGAAAGCTTATGAAAGCTTCATTTAGGCGAGAAACGATAAAGGGCCTTTTGGGCACAAAACCGTTCATCTCGCTTGAGGAACTTGAAGCGGCTTTTCCCGAGGTTTCGCAGATGACGCTTAGGCGTGATATCGAATATTTTGAAGCTCAGGGAGACGCTATCAAGGTCAGGGGCGGAGCACGCTCCATGAAATTTATAACCACTTCCGCGGAGGATGCTTTTTCAAAGCGTCTTTGTGAAAACATCCGCGCAAAGGAAAAGCTTGCAGCCTGCGCAGTAGAAATGATAGAAACGGGAAGGTCGATATTCCTTGATTCGGGAACTACCATGCTTACCCTTGCTTCTCTCATTCCGGACGAGCGTTATACAGTGATAACCACAGGACCTAACGTTGCTCTTGAAATGATAAAAAAGCAACGCCCTATGGTGAATATCGTTGGCGGAATGCTCAATCGCGACAACATTTCTGTTGTTGGTGCGTCGGCACTTGAATTTCTTGACTCCATTAATATAGACGTTGCTTTTATAGTCCCCTCCGGTGTTTCGGAAAACGGACTCAGCGGCGGTAACTATTCCGAATGTGAGGTCAAAAGAAAGGTCATTTCCAAAGCCAACAAGGTAGTGGTTCTTATGAGTGTATCAAAATTGGGTAAGGTATTACCCTACACGGTATGCTCGCTTGAGGATATTGATATCCTCATCTCCGATATGCCTTTACCGCCGGAGATGGCAGCCAAGGCAGAAGCGGCAAACACAAAAGTAATTATTACACAATAAACAGGAGGAAAAACCAATGGCAACATTAGTTATCATGCCGAGACAGGGACAGAGCGTTGAAAGCTGTGTTATCACCGAATGGGCAAAGAAGGTTGGCGATAAGGTTAACGAAGGCGATGTACTCTTCTCCTACGAAACCGATAAGTCCAGCTTTGAAGAAGCTGCAACGGTTGGAGGCACACTTCTCGCAGTATTCTGTGAAGACGGCGACGACGTACCGTGTCTTGATCCGGTATGCGTAATAGGAAACGAGGGTGAGGATATATCCGACCTTGTTCCCAAGAAAGAAGAGGCGGCAGCACCTGCTCCTGCAGCAGAAGCGGCTCCCGCACCCGCAGCAGCTCCTGCAGCTCCTGCAGCAGCTCCCGCAGCAGCACCCGCTGCAACAAAGTCCGAAGACGGATTTATCAGAATTTCCCCCAGAGCTCGTCATCTTGCAGAGCAGACCGATGCTGACCTTTCTAAGGCAGTTCCTACCGGTCCTATGGGTAGAATAATCGAGCGCGACGTTAATACTCTTCTTGATAAGGGTTATCTTATCGGCGCAGATGCAGATGAGGCAGTTGCAGCACCTGCAGCGGCAACAGAGGCAGCTCCCGCTCCCGAATACGTGGACGAAAAGCTTCCCAATATCCGCAAGGTTATTGCAAAGTCTATGCATGCATCCCTTTCTCAGATGGCTCAGCTTACACTCAACACATCCTTCGATGCTACCCAGCTTATGGCTTACAGAGCTATGTGCAAGGCAAATGCAGAGAAGATGGGTATGAACAACATCACCCTCAACGATATGGTTCTCTTTGCTGTTGCAAAGACCCTCAAGGGCCACAGAGCGCTTAACGCTCATTACCTTGATGCAGAGGACAAGATGAGATTCTTTACAGACGTTCACCTTGGTATTGCTTGCGATACCGATAGAGGACTTCTTGTTCCTACCGTATTCAATGCTAACAAGATGACACTTAACGAGCTTGCAGGCGCAAGCAAGGCTGTTATCGGCGATGCAAAGAGCGGTACAATAAGCCCCGATAAGCTTAAGGGCGCATCCTTCACCGTTACTAACCTCGGTGCTATGGGTATTGAAAGCTTCACACCCGTTGTTAATCCTCCCCAGACCGGTATTCTCGGCGTTGGCGCTATTACCCGCCGCGTAAAGAACGTTGGTGGTCAGGACGTATTCTACGATGCAATGGGACTCTCCCTTACATTCGACCACAGAGCTCATGACGGTGCTCCTGCGGCTAAGTTCTTAAAGGAACTTGTTTCCAACCTGGAGAACTTCAATCTCATTTTGGCGAAATAAGGAGGTATAGCAATGTCTTATGATCTTATCGTACTGGGCGGCGGCCCTGCAGGCTACAACGCTGCAGAAAAGGCGGCTCACGCAGGACTCAAGACCCTTGTAATCGAGGGCAGAGCTCTCGGCGGCGTATGCCTTAACGAAGGCTGCGTTCCCACAAAGACCCTTCTTTACTCCGCAAAGATATATGACTACGCAAAGCATAGCGCAGAATACGGTGTTAACTTTACAGGTGCAACTATCGACCACGCAAAGGTTGTCGAGCGCAAGGGCAGAGTAGTTAATATGCTTGTTGGCGGTATCGGCGCTACCCTTAAGAAGGCAGGCGTTGACGTTGTTATGGAAAAGGGTGAGATCCTCGGCCGCGGTGCTGAAGGCTTCACTGTTAAGGCAGGCGACAAGGAATATAAGGGCAAGCAGCTCCTTATCTGTACAGGTTCTACCGCTGCAGTCCCCCCCATTCCCGGCCTCCGCGAGGCTGTTGCTTCCGGCTTTGCCATGACTAACCGTGAGATCCTTGATATGACAAAGATACCCGAAAAGCTGGTTGTTATCGGCGGCGGCGTTATCGGTCTTGAAATGGCTTCCTACTTCAACTCTGTAGGCAGCAAGGTTACCGTTATCGAAATGCTTGATCATATCGCCGGTCCTACCGACCGCGAGATCTCCAATATCCTTCAGAAGAATTACAAGAAGAAGGGAATAGAGTTCCTTCTTTCTGCAAAGGTTACATCTGTTGGAACAAACTGTGTAAACTATGAAATGGACGGCAAGCAGCTTTCTGCTCCTGCTGATTGCGTGCTTGTTTCTATCGGACGCCGTGCAATGACCGAGGGTATCGGCCTTGAAAATATCGGTGTTCTTACCAACCGCGGCGCTATCGTTACCGATGAGACCGGTAGAACTAATATCTCCGGCGTTTGGGCAGCAGGCGACGTAAACGGCAAGTCTATGCTTGCACACACCGCTTACCGTGAAGGTGAAGTTTGTGTAAACAATATGCTCGGTAAAAAGGATATGGTTCACTATAACTCCATTCCTTCCGTTATCTACACCAATCCCGAGGTTGCATCCGTTGGTGAAACAACCGAAACCATTAAGGAAAAGGGACTTGATGCAAAGGTACAGAGCTTTACACTTAAGTACAGCGGCAGATACATCGCTGAAAATGAAGGCGGCGACGGTATCGTTAAGATAATCATCGGCAACGAGCACAGAAATATTCTCGGTGTTCATATGATAGGTAATTATGCTTCCGAGATAATTTACGGCGCTGCTATGATGGTTGAAAAGCAGATGAGAGTTGAAAACGTTCAAAAGATGGTATTCCCTCATCCTACTGTTTGTGAGGTCATCCGTGAAGGCCTCTTCCAAATGTGAGTTCAATTAACTAAAATATAAAGGAGTGTTTTAACATGCCAAAGAATCAATATGTAGACCCTAATAAGGTCTTTGAGCCCGGTTATATCCAGTTCACAGATATTCCCGTATGTCAGTACAACAAGACTCTGGCTCAGGAAAAGAAGATCTATACAAAGGACGATATGCTCAGAATTTACCGTGATATGAGAATTATCCGTGAGTTCGAGACAATGCTTAACGAGATCAAGACAAAGAGCGTTTACAACGGCGTTGAATACAACAACCCCGGTCCTGCTCACCTTTCTCTCGGTCAGGAAGCTTCCGCAGTTGGTGAAGCTTACTGCCTCGATATCAACGACCTTACCTTCGGTTCTCACAGAAGCCACGGTGAAATCCTTGCAAAGGGTCTTTCCTCCATTCATAAGCTTGATGATGAAGAGCTTTATGACATAATGAAGGAATTCCTCGGCGGTATCGTTCTCAACGTAGTTGAGGGCAAGGAAGAGGTTCCCGGTAACATTAAGGAACTTGCAATCGACTTCCTTCTTTACGGTGCACTTGCAGAAGTATTTGCAAGAACTACCGGTTTCAATAAGGGTCTGGGCGGCTCTATGCACGCGTTCTTCATTCCCTTCGGTATTATGCCTAACAACGCTATCGTTGGTGGTGCAGCTCCCGTTGCACTTGGTGCTGCTATCTATAAGAGAGCAAACAAGAAGAAGGGTATCGTTGTTGCTAACTTCGGTGACGGCGCTTGCGGACGCGGACCTGTTCTTGAAGCTCTTAACATGGCTTCCATGGACCAGATCAAGCAGCTTTGGGGTAAGGACGGCGTAAACGGCGACGGCGGTCTTCCTATCCTCTTTAACGTATTCAACAACTTCTACGGTATGGGCGGTCAGACACGTGGTGAAACCATGGGTTATGATATGGTTGCTCGTATCGGTGCAGGTGTTAACCCCCAGCAGATGCACGCAGAGCGTGTTAACGGTTACGATCCTCTCGCAGTTATTGACGCTGTTACCAGAAAGAAGGAACTCCTTGTTAACGGTGACGGTCCTGCACTTCTCGACGTTGTAACCTACCGTACAACAGGTCACAGCCCCTCCGACTCCTCTACTTACAGAACACAGGAAGAGATCGATGCTTGGAAGGCTGCAGATCCTATCGAAGCATACAAGGCTAAGCTCATTAAGGGCAAGCTTGCGACAGAAGCTGAGTTTGCAGCAATCGACGAAGTTATCGTTCGCCGTATGACCAAGGTTTGCAAGCTGGCTACAGATGATACACTTTCTCCCAGAATGGACCTTTCCAAGAACCCCGATGCTATCTCCGGCATTATGTTCTCCAACGAAAAGCGTCCCTCTATGGAAGAAGGCAGAGAGCCTGAGGTTCTCGGACCCAAGGAGTCCAGCCCCCGTGTTAAGGCTCTTAAGAACAAGGTTCGTACCCACTGGGATGAAAACGGCAAGCCCGTTCCCAAGGCAAAGGTATACCAGGTTCGTGACGGTCTCTTCGAGGCTATAGTTGATAAGTTCTATGAAGATCCTACCCTTATCGCATACGGTGAAGACAACCGTGACTGGGGTGGTGCTTACGCGGTATACAGAGGTCTTACCGAGGTAATTCCTTACCACCGTTTCTTCAACTCTCCTATTTCCGAGGCAGCTATCGTTGGTTCCGCAGTTGGTTACGCAATGAGCGGCGGTCGTGTAATAGTTGAGCTTATGTACGCAGACTTTATCGGTTGCGCAGGTGACGAAATATTCAACCAGGTTGCTAAGTGGCAGTCTATGTCTGCAGGTATTCTTAAGTTGCCTATCGTTATCCGCGTATCTGTTGGTTCCAAGTACGGTGCACAGCATAGCCAGGATTGGACAGCTCTTACTGCTCATATCCCCGGCCTTAAGGTTGTATTCCCCTCTACTCCTTACGACTGCAAGGGTCTTATGAATGCTGCTCTCAGCGGTACCGACCCTGTAATCTTCTTCGAGAGCCAGAGAGTATATGACTTTGGTGAACAGTTCCACGAAGGCGGCGTTCCTACCGAGTACTACGAAGTAGAAATGGGCGAGCCCGACGTTAAGCGCGAAGGTAAGGATATTACCATTCTTACTATCGGTGCTACACTTTACCGTGCACTTGATGCAGCAAAGATACTTGAAGAGAAGTACGGTATCTCTGCAGAGGTTATCGACAGCCGTTCTATCGTTCCTTTCAACTACGAAAAGGTTGTAGAATCTGTTAAGAAGACCGGTAAGATCATAATCGTTGGTGACGCTTGCGAGCGTAACTCTGTAATGAAGGATATGGCTGCTAGTATCGGCGAGTTCTGCTTCGATTACCTCGATGCACCTCCCGTAGCATTCGGTTCAAGAAACTGGATCACTCCTGCTTACGAGCTTGAGAGCTACTTCTTCCCGCAGGCTGACAGCATCATTGACGTTATCAATGATAAGATTATGCCTATTCCCGGACACGTTTCCACTCACGATGTAAGCGACATCGAAAAGATGGAAAGATCCAAGAACGGTATCTAATTAATAAATAAAGGCTGTCGCTTCGGCGACAGCCTTTTAATTATTAAAAATCGGAAAGGTTTATTTATGCGCGTTATTTATAATAACTCACTTGACCCATATTTTAATCAGGCGGCAGAGGAATATTTGATAGATAATTCAAACGAAAGTATTTTTATGCTTTGGCGTAATGAAAATACCGTTGTTATAGGTAAAAACCAAAATGCATATGCAGAGGTTAACAGCGAGTTTGTAAAAGAGCATAATATCAAGGTGTCTCGCAGGCTTACGGGCGGCGGTGCGGTTTTCCACGATAAGGGGAATGTTAATTTCACCTTTATAGTGCCCGAACTTGAGGCAAAAACGCTGGATTTTGCACGTTTTACTGCTCCTATTATATCTGCCCTTGGCGAGCTTGGGGTAAAGGCGGAGCTTTCCGGCCGTAACGATATACTGGCAGAAGGTAAAAAGGTATCCGGCAATGCACAATGCGTGTATCACGGTAAGGTTATGCACCACGGAACCTTGCTCTATTGTGCCGATATGTCAAAGGTGCAGGGTGCCCTTAACGTTGATCCCGAAAAAATGAAGAGCAAGGGCATAAAAAGTGTCCGCAGCCGTGTGGCTAATATTGCGGATATGATAGAAAAAAAGCTTGCTGTTGAGGAATTTATAAGTTATCTTCTTGAACGTGCCCAAGGAAGGTTGCAAAATTTTAGCGATGCTGAAAAAACAGAAATACAAAACCTTGCCGAATCAAAATACTCTACCTGGGATTGGATATGGGGCAAAAGCAAGGAGTATAGCGTATATAACAAAAAATACTACCCCTACGGACTGCTTGAAGCGGGCGTTGCGGTTTCGGGTGGTGTAATAGAACAAGTGTCCTTACAGGGCGATTATTTCGGTGTTAAGGATATAGCGCAGCTTGAAGAGGCGCTTTGCGGCCTGCGTTATGATATAGACGTGCTTAAAGCTGCTTTAGAAAAACTCAATATTGAAGAGTATATTATGGGCGCAAAGCCGGATGACCTTATTTCTTTGTTGTTTTAGGGTGACAAGACGTAAAAATTATGATATAATCAATGCATAACATTCTTATTGCAGGGTGAACAAATGAACGAACAGTATTCCGTATTATCTAAATATTACGATATTCTCAACAGCGGTGTGGATTACCGAGAATTTGCAGAATATCTCCACAATATGATAGAAAAGCATAAGGCTATAGATACAAGCCTTGTTCTTGACCTTGCCTGCGGTACGGGCAAAATAACAAGAGAACTTGCAGATATGGGCTATGATATGACGGGAATAGATATTTCCGAGGATATGCTTGCCGTTGCCCAGGAGCAGGAGGCAAAGGATAAAAAGGGAATACTCTATCTTTGCCAGGATATGCGGAATTTTGAGCTTTACGGTACGGTAGACGCCGCAGTTTGCTGCCTTGACAGTATAAACTATCTTACAAAGCCTGCAGACGTAAAGAAATGCTTTTCGCTTTTGCATAACTATATAGCGCCAAACGGACTTTTGATTTTTGATATAAATACTCCTTACCGCTTTGAAAATGAGTACGGCGATAGGGATTACGTTATGGAAGAGGATGGAGTTCTTCTTTGCTGGCGCAATTATTATGATAGCGATAAAAAGGTGTGTGATTTTGTTCTTACTATTTTTGTGGAGGAAGAGGACGGAAGCTGGACTCGCCTTGATGAAGAGCAAAGGGAACGGGTGTATACTATGCGCTCTATAAAGAAGCTTCTTTTGGATACAGGTTTTGAAATAATTGATGTAATGTCTGATTTTTCCGGAACAAAAATAGGCGAAAAGGATACAAAATGGTATTTTGTATGCCGTTGCAACAAGGGATAAATGGCGGTATTATAAGGAATTTTGAGGGTATAAAAATTTTTTCGAAAAAAATAAAAAAACTTTCAAAAAAGTGTTGACAAATGCATTGCACCGTGCTATAATAATACCCGTCGCCAGCGAGGTGACAAAACAGTTGGAAGCATAGCTCAGCTGGGAGAGCATCTGCCTTACAAGCAGAGGGTCATAGGTTCGAGCCCTATTGTTTCCACCAAATTCGGCAACAGCCGAGTAAGGACGGATTTCCTTCCGTCCTTATAATATGGCCTGGTAGCTCAGTTGGTTAGAGCGCTAGCCTGTCACGCTAGAGGTCGAGGGTTCGAGCCCCTTCCGGGTCGCCAATTTTTTCTTCAGTCGGTCTCTACCGACATACGCCTCTGTAGCTCAGTTGGTAGAGCAGGGGACTGAAAATCCCCGTGTCGTTGGTTCGATTCCGACCGGAGGCACCATAACCACCTGCGGATTTAGCTCATTTGGTAGAGCGCGACCTTGCCAAGGTCGAGGTGGCGGGTTCGAGCCCCGTAATCCGCTCCAGCCTAAGGGCGCGAGGGACAGAGCATCTGTCCCTCGTTTTTAATCTTATGGCGACATAGCCAAGCGGTAAGGCAGAGGTCTGCAAAACCTTTATTCCCCAGTTCAAATCTGGGTGTCGCCTCCAGAAAAAAGGACTTCACGAAGTGAAGTCCTTTTTTCAACGAAATAAATCCCTTGCGGGATTTGTGAAATACGCTTCGCGTGTGAAATATTGCTACGCAATGTGAAATGCGCTGCGGCGCGTGAGGGGGATTTATTTCATTTCACTTTCTGCGCAGCTGAAAATTTCACAATGACCGTCAGGTCATTATTTCACATTCGGCGTAAGACGAATATTTCACTAACCATTGAGCCCCCACCGTTTTTATGCTATAATAAACCCAAGGAGGCGATAATATGAAAAAAACTGAAATTAAAGAGTTGATTGCTTCATCTATAGAGCCAAAAAATCTTTGCCGGGTATTTTTTAAGTACGACGCTTACTATCGATATTATTTTCCCTTGATTGTTAGTGATAAGCTTTTTCTGGGTGCAAACGAGGATGATTTTATACTTAACGGTTTTTCGATATGCCGCTTTTGTGATGTGAAAAAGGCGGAAACTAAAAATGA
>JAZOTL010000077.1:0-2487 GCA_045657645.1 Eubacteriales bacterium | reverse complement strand
TAGAAGAAAACAAGAAAACATAAAACAGCGCAAATAAGAATTAACCTCGAGCTTTTTTTATCAAAAAGATGCTTTATAAGCCAAGGCAAAAGTATTCCCGTTGCAAAAAGCGAAAAGTAAATAGGAATTCTTCCCATAAATATGCCCGAGGTTACAACGCTTAACCAATAGGTTGCCGTAGAAAGAAGACCCATATTACAGCAAAAATTTATCACCCTGTTGTTTGCTGTTTTTATCTTTTTATACCCTAAAAGTGAAAGTACAGTGGGAACAGAGTACACGAGCGCCCTTATAGGATGAGTTCCATCATCCTCAAATTCTATCCATTCGGATACTACGTTAGTATACTGGGTATCTTCAAGCAGGGTATCAAGAATATCGGTAAATTGTTCAACAAATGCAATGGCTACAAGCATTGCAAAGCCGAAGGCAATAGTCTTTTTGTTAAAAGCCTTTCCTCTGCACATATACACAGCAGGTATCATAATAAGGGCTGTGGCGTGAAAGGTTGAGGCAAACAGGATAACAAGTATAAGCACCAAGTCTTTATTTGCAAAAATAAAGGATTTTTTCTCCTTAGGAACCTGCTTGGAAGAAAGCCTGTAACCCGCTTTGGATATTGCAACTCCATCCTGCTCCTTTTCATCAAGCATCAAAGGCATTGCCGCAAAAACAACAGCCACTGCAAGAAATTGTCTTATACCGTTATGCATCCAGGAGGTGTAATCTGTTATTGCAACAAAAATGAATATACTTAACCAGTAATCACAAGAATATTTACGATATACCAGCGCCACAGATACCATCTGTACCGCGGCCAAAAACAAAAACCAAATTCTAAATGAATCTCCACCCAAAAGAATCTTGAACACAAGCATCAATATGTTGTATCCACTATCTTTTGAAATGGTTGAAAGATATTCACCCCACTCAAGAATGTTCGAAGGTGCCTGCTCATAGTAGGTCGTATAAGCAAGGGTGTCACCCAGATATATATCACGAAAACCCGCCCATACTATATAAGGGAAAATTAATAATAATGCTGTTGTTACAGGCCAGCACGAAGTGCTTTCCTCCTCCACGGTAGTGTTGGAGGTTCTCGCTTTGGGAACAAAATAAAATGCTCCGCCGCAGAAAAACAGCCACAATATTAACAGCCAGGGATTGTCTATCTGCATTTTGCCTCCAACATCAAATAAAAATACTTTTAATCTACTTTAACCGTTGCTTTTTCTTTTGATAAGCCCATAGCCTTCATTGTTTGCTCAACCACTATATTCTTATCAAATTCCGCTTCCATCTTCGCGCGTCCCATAAGTCCCATTTCAACACGCTTTTCACGGGATGCTGAAAGCATCTCCTTCATAGCTTCATAAAGGCTCTCGGAATTCTTTACCTCACACAGATAACCTGTTTTACCCGCTTCCACAGTTTCTTTGCAACCGGGAATGTTTGTGGTAATTACAGGTCTTCCGCAAGCGGCAGCCTCAAGAAGCACGTTGCTCATTCCCTCGTGATAGCTTGGAAGCACCACACAGTCAGATTCTTTATAATAAGGCACAGGATTTTCCTTAAAGCCGTGGAATACGGCTATTCCGCGCTTACACAAGTCTTCCACTCTACCCTCAAGTCCGTCTTCAAAAAATCCCACAAGGTCGAGCACAAAATTCTGATTTTCCGCAGTCAGCTTTTCAACTGCTTCAAAAAGCTCCAGGGCGCCCTTCTCCTTCATAATACGACCAAGGTAAAGGAAGTGCAGCTTTTCGTTTTCGGGATAATCATAACAGGGGTATCTTTCAAGGTTAATACCTGCACCGTTGAGAACTGTTATCTTGTCACGGCTCACAATACCTTTATCAATAAATATCTGAGCGTTCGCTTGATTTTCAAAAAGAACCCTATCCGCTTTTCTCAAGCCTATTTTATAAAGGAAGGTAGCCACTATAGACATAACCTTGCTTTGGAAAGCCGTTCCAAGCCCCTGTACGTTTGCCGTATATGGAATCTTTTTTCTTGCGCAGAGGGCTCCCATGTACACGTTAGGCTTTATGGAGTACGTGATAACGTAATCCAGGTTTTCGCTTTCCAAAAGCTTTTTATAGGTCTGTATAAGCTTAAGATCCTTAAAGGTGTTCGTGCTTCTTCTTTCAAGAACCTCATTGTTGATACACTTTGCACCAAGAGCCGAAAGGTCATCCTCGTGCCCTACAAAGGGGGTGGAAACGGTAACGTCATAGTTTTCCAAAAGCTTTTGAATAAGCTCGCGGCGGAAACGGTAAAGCATATAGGAATGGTTTGTAACAACAAGTATCTTCTTACGTTCACCGTCTTTTGCCATAGCGCCCGTGCCGCCTTCTACCACGCCCTCGCTTTTAAGAACCGAGGTTATGGTGCCAAAAAAGCATTTCACATCAAGCTTAAAGCTCATATTTTCAACATAATATCCGTCGTATGCAGCCTTTACGTCTATTTCAAGCTCGTCACGGC
>JAZOTL010000076.1:0-3110 GCA_045657645.1 Eubacteriales bacterium | reverse complement strand
TACCACTTGCATATACGTCCGGGTGATGGGCTTATAAAGGAGCTTGGCGGTATACACAACTTCTTTAACTGGGATAAGCCTGTTCTTACCGATAGCGGCGGATTTCAGGTATACTCCCCTGCAAAGCTCCGCCGTATAAAGGTGGAGGGTGTATACTTTGCCTCACATATGGACGGTAAAAAGATATTTATGGGTCCTGAGGAAAGTATGCAGATACAGTCTAATCTTGCCTCTACCATTGCAATGGCATTTGACGAATGTGTGGAAAACCCTGCCCCCTATGACTACGTTAAAAAATCCTGCGAGCGTACTACCCGTTGGTTACAGCGCTGTAAGGATGAAATGGCAAGGCTTAACTCACTTCCCGGTACAATAAACCCCGATCAGATGCTTTTTGGTATAAACCAGGGCGGAACATATGAAGACCTGCGTATCGCCCATATGCAGGAGATAGCAAAGATGGATCTTGACGGCTACGCCATAGGCGGTCTTGCGGTTGGTGAAAGCGCAGATGAAATGTACCGTATAATTGATGCGGTAGAGCCCCATATGCCTGTAGATAAGCCCAGATACCTTATGGGTGTTGGAACACCCTGCAATATACTTGAAGCGGTTTACCGCGGTGTGGACTTCTTTGACTGCGTAATGCCCAGTCGTAACGCCCGCCACGGAAACCTCTTTACCTGGAAGGGAAGAATAAACGTTTTAAACGAAAAGTTTATTTATGACGATACTCCCATAGACGAGGGCTGTAACTGCCCCGCCTGCCGCAATTACTCCAAGGCTTATATACGCCATCTTTTCAAGGCAAGAGAAGCCCTTGGTATGCGCCTGTGCGTGCTTCATAACCTTTATTTCTATAACGAGCTTATGGAAAAGATAAGAGAAGCTCTTGACGGCGGATATTATACCTCTTTCTATAACAAATATATTAATATTTTAGGTGTGAAAATATAATGAAAAAAATCACTTCATTTACCCTTGCCCTGCTTCTTGTTTTCTTCTGCTTTGCTTCCTGTACCCGAAAGGAAGAGGATGCCCCTGTAGGTGAAAACGGTGATAAGGTTACAAGCTTTTCGGTAATATATGATGATGACAACGATACGGTTGAAACAAAACAGCCCGAAAAGCAGGAAAGTGAGCCTGAAAAGGATAAGGCAAACAGGGTTAGCTTTGCCTGCGTTGGCGATAATATAATGTATCATTGCAATTTTACCGATGCAGAAAATCGTGCAAACGAGCAATATCCCGAGTATAACTTTACTCCTATATATACCGATATTCTGCCTATGATACAAAAGGCTGACCTTGCTTTTATAAATCAAGAGGTGCTTATGGCAGGCGAGGAATACGGCTACACCTCCTACCCCTGCTTTAACTCACCCCAGCATCTTGGCGACCAGCTTGTGGAAATGGGCTTTGACGTGGTGAATATTGCCACAAACCATATGCTTGACAGGAGTAACGGACAGGGACTTATAGATACCATAAGGTTCTGGAATTCTAAAGAGGACGTTACGATGATAGGCGGTTATCTTGACGAAGAGGACTATAACAAGGTTCGCGTTGTGGAAAAGAACGGTATGTCTATAGCCTTCCTTTCCTACACCTATGATACAAACGGAATTGTGCTTAATTCCTCTTATGACGTTGTGGTGCCTTATATAGACAGCGACCTTATAAAACAGGACATTGAAAGAGCAAAGGCCGCGGCCGATGCGGTAGTGGTGTCTATGCATTGGGGCGTTGAAAACAGCTTTGAGCCAAATGACGAGCAAAAAGAGCTTGCGCAGATGATGTGCGATGCAGGGGTTGACGTTATTATAGGTCATCACCCCCACGTGCTTCAGCCTGTGGAGTGGTTTGAATCGGATAACGGCAACAAAATGCTCTGTATCTACTCTTTGGGCAATCTTGTAGCGGTTATGATGAAGGATGCTAATATGCTTGGCGCAGTTGCAACCTTTGAGCTTGTTATGGATAAGGACGAGGTGAAGGTGGAAATGCCTCTTATGACACCGGTAGTGCATCACTTTGGCCCAAGCTACTATAATTCCCGTCTTTATTTCCTTGAAGATTTTACCGATGAGCTTGCCTCCACCTTTGGCAAGGTTTACGGTATATCTTCAAACTATGATACCCTTGCAGGCTATTGCAGGGATATAATAGACGATGAGTTTTTACCCGAATATCTTACTGCAGAGATTGAATGAAATATAATAAAATAATAAAGGCGGTCTTTTGTGACCGCCCTAATAGATTTATAGCTGATGTAAAAATAGGAGAGGAGCTTGTTCGTGTACACGTAAAAAATACGGGCAGGTGCAAGGAGCTTCTTATCCCCGGTGTGGAGGTAATACTTGAAAAAAGTGATAACCCAAACCGTAAAACACCCTATGACCTTATAGCCGTATATAAAGAAGGCCTTGGACTTGTAAATATAGACAGCCAAGCGCCAAACAAGGTGGTTTATGAGTACCTTTTAACAAAGAATTTTGACCTTATAAAGCCCGAATATACCTATGGTAACTCCCGTGTGGATTTTTATATGGAGCGCGGGGATAAAAAATACCTTATGGAAGTAAAGGGCTGTACCCTTGAGGTAGAGGGGGTGGGGTATTTCCCCGATGCCCCTACAGAACGAGGCGTAAAGCACCTAAAGGAGCTAACTGCGGCCGCCCGAAAGGGTTATAAAGCGTATATAGCCTTTGTTATACAAATGGAAGGTGTTGAAAAGGTGCTGCCAAATAAGGCAACCCACCCCGAATTTGCAGAGGCGTACTACGAGGCTCTTGAAGCCGGCGTTGAGGTTCTGTTCCTGAAAACAAGGGTGACAGAGGATAGTTTAATAATAGTTGAATAAAAGGAACAGCAAGCTGTTCCTTTTATTTATTAAACTTAAAGGAATAGAGATACGCATCGCTCATCTCTATTTCCATAACTACCTCTTTGCCGGAAAGGTGGGCAGGTGTGCCGTTTTCAAATCCTATTATACGGTCTATCTTATCACCGAAAATTTCTTTGGTGTATATTTCGGTACCGTCGTTAGCCTTAATTCTTATCTTAAGATATCCGATACCCGAGGTTGCAAAGTTAAGCTCCAGCTCCTT
>JAZOTL010000075.1:0-20527 GCA_045657645.1 Eubacteriales bacterium | reverse complement strand
CTTCTGCGTATGAACCCTTTTCGCAATGGATAACAAGCTCGCTGTTATCAAGGTCAAAGGCCTTTGCGTCAATAAACGTAACACTTGAGGGTACGGTTATATCGGTAAGCTTGTCGGTATCTGCAAATGCGTCAAGGCTGATAGACTGGCAACCGTCGTTTACCACAACAGTTTTAAGCTTGCGGTTAGCCTTAAATGCGCCTGCTATACACTTAACGTTATCGGGAACTACAACGTCTCCACCCTTGCCTGTGTATCTTACAAGAATTCCTTCAAAAGGCATTGAGAACTCATCCTGAAGGGTGTTGTACCAAGGTGTTTCAAGAAATGCATCTGCACCTACAAAGGAGAGATTGTCACCGCCAAGAATTGTTGCAAGAGCGGAGCAGTTTGCAAATGCGCTGTTACCTATATAGGTAAGTGTTGAGGGAAGGGAAATGCCGTTGAAGTACATATTGTAGAAGAATGCGCTGTTGCCGATTTTCTCGATACCTTCGTTGAGAACGATAGAAGCAACACCTGTACATCTTTCAAATGCGCTGTTGCCTACCTCAACAACACTTGCGGGGATATCTATGGAGGTTATCATAACGTTTTCATAGAAAGCCTCGTCGCATATCTTGCGTGTGGTTGCGGGAATGTTGAAGGTTGTAAGGTCCTTACACTGCTTGAATGCAGCGGAACCGATGGATATAAGTCCTTCGGGAAGGGTGAGGGCTGTAATGTCACTATCTTCAAATGCATTTGCACCGATGTAGGTAACAGCTTCGGGTACACTAACCTCTTCTGCCTCACCTGTGTACTTAGTAAGGTAAAACTCATCAAGAGTAACAAAGCCGTCGGCTTCTTTAGTAAACTGTGCAAGGTTAAATGCATTTGCGCCAATCTCTATAACGCTTTCGGGAACTGTAATATCAAGCAGACCGTATGCGTTGGGGCAAGCACTTGCTTCGATGGTGGTAACGCCTTCCTCTACGGTAAGGGCGTGTATGGTAACGTGGCGAAGGGCGTTTTCGCCGAGAGCCACTACCTTTTTGCCGTCTATTTCGGCAGGAACAACTACGTTCTGGCCATTTCCGTTATAACGGGTTATTACTACGCCGCCGTCGGTTTCTTCTACAGTGCAGTTATCGGCACTTAAAACCTCGGGGTTAAGCTTTGTACTAGGCACGGGAAGAATTCCAAGAGCCTTGTAATCCTCAACCATATCGGCGTGGGTGTAATCGGTGTTTTCCTCGATGTAGCTTGCAATCATTTTAACTGCTCTGTCCTCAGAGGAGGTGTCAAGCACGTAAACTGCCTTATCGCAGATGCTGTTTTCGCCGGGCTCCTGGAGAGCGTATGAGGATGCGAATACACCGTTTAATGTGGAATTATCCTTTATTTTTTCTAAGATCTTTGTTTCGTAGCTTTCCTTGGGTATTATTCTGGGGGCAAGGGGAGCCTTTTCTACAGCCTCTTTAAGGGAAAGGTCGTTTACTGCTACTGCAACGTAGTCGCCTTTCTTTGCGCCCTTCATAAATTCACCAAGAGAAAGAATTGCGCCGTCTTCCTTTGATTCGTCGTATACGGTAACCGTAACAGGCTTACAGCCCTTATCAGTTATCTGTTTCTGCGCTTCCTCAAGGGTCATATCAAGAACCTTTGTATCAATGGCTCCTGCATCGTCCTTTTTGCAAGCGGTAAATACGCTGAGTGCGGTAATGCAAAGTATAAGCGCTAATGCTAAACCAAAAAACTTCTTCATAATTAACTCCTTTTATTATAAGGGGCATTAATATGCCTTGCCCCAATATACCAATTTGTGAGCAGGCTTGCCGCAAACTATACACTTATCTCCGCAGGGCTCCTCGTCAAAGGGCATACAGCGTGAGGTAACGTCTGCCATTTCCTTAAGCTTAAGTTCGCACTCAAGGTCGCCGCACCACATTGCTCTCTTAAAGCCGGGCTTGGTTTTTGCACTTTCGATAAATGCGTCAAGGTCTTCGGGAGTTTCTGTCATACGCTCTCTGCGTTCCATAGCATCCTTGTAAAGACCCTCTGAAAGCTCGCAAAGGAGCTCGGGTATCTTTGTTTCAAGCTCGTCAAGAGATACAAAGTACTTCTGGCGGTTGTCACGGCGTACAAGTACGCACTGGTTGTTTTCTATATCCTTAGGACCAAGCTCAAGGCGGAGGGGAACACCCTTCATTTCATATTCAGAGAACTTCCATCCGGGACTCTTGTCGCTTTCGTCTATTCCTACGCGGAAGCTGTCCTTAAGTCTTTCCTTAAGCTCTCTTGCCTTGTCAATAACGCCCTCTTTGTGCATCTGTATGGGAACTATCATAACCTGTATGGGAGCAATTGCAGGGGGGAGTACAAGACCGTTGTTATCGCCGTGAGCCATAATGATTGCACCGATCATACGGGTAGAAACGCCCCAAGAGGTCTGGTGGCAATGCTTGAGCTTGTTATCGCGGTCAAGGTATTCTATACCAAAGGCTTCGGCGAATCCTGAGCCAAAGTTGTGGGAGGTACCGCCCTGAAGTGCCTTACCGTCGTGCATAAGTGCCTCTACAGTATAGGTAGCCTTTGCGCCTGCAAATTTTTCTTTATCGGTTTTCTGTCCCTTTACAACGGGGATGCAGAGGTCTTTTTCGTAAAAGTCTGCATAGATGTTGAGCATACGCAGGGTTTCTTCCTGTGCATCCTCTGCAGTTGCGTGCATTGTGTGTCCTTCCTGCCAGAGGAACTCTCTTGAACGAAGGAAGGGACGGGTGGTCTTTTCCCATCTTACTACGTTACACCACTGGTTGTAGAGCTTGGGAAGATCTCTGTAGGATTTGATTATGTTTGCATAGTGCTCGCAGAAAAGGGTTTCGGAGGTGGGGCGCACGCACATACGCTCCGCAAGCTTTTCGCTTCCGCCGTGTGTTACCCAAGCAACCTCGGGAGCAAAGCCCTCAACGTGTTCCTTTTCCTTGTTTAAAAGGGATTCGGGGATAAACAGGGGCATACATACGTTTTCGTGACCTGTGTCCTTAAATCTCTTGTCCAGCAGCTTCTGGATGTTTTCCCAGATAGCGTAGCCGTAGGGTCTTATTATCATACAGCCCTTAACCGAGGAATAGTCGATAAGGTCTGCTTTCTTTACAATGTCTGTGTACCATTGGGCAAAATCAACATCCATAGATGTGATTTCTTCAACCATTTTCTTGTCGTTAGCCATTTCTTAAAATTCCTTACTTGTATTCTTTATATTTAATAATTATATACCAATCACTCTTTTATGTCAACAGATTGAGCGTAGTTCCTGCGTCTTTTACTGCGTATTTTTGCATCAGCAAAGCATACAAAGCCAAACATACAAACACCGGCCGCGGTGAAGATGTATCCGTATTTTACGGCATCGGGCCAATATTTTAATTCAATTGTGTGGCTGCCTTCGCTTATTTCAAGTGCCATAAGGCAGTCTGCGGTTTTGAATATTTCGGTTTCTTTTCCATCCACCTTTACCTTCCAGCCTTCGTCGTAGGGTATGGTGGTAAACAGGGTAGTGTCCCCTTCGGCTATATCTACGGTTCCTGTGAGGTGGTCAGCGGAAAGCTGTGTTATTTTAGCGCAAGAAGCCGCAAGGCGGTTCATTACATCCCCATACACCGAAGGATCGATATAGTAGAAATAATGGGGCTCGCCGTTCTTAATATATATGGGGTCTGTTTTAAGGGTAAGGGCAACGTTTAATTCTTCGCCTTCCTTGTACTGCCCAAGATTGATTATTCTCCAGCTTTCGTTACCCATACAGGTGCCCTTGGAGTAGGTGTTTACGGTAAGGTCTGTTTCTCTTGGGTAGTCGGTGGGTATATACATATACACGCTTTCGGTGTTGGGGGCGGTAAGCGTATAGGTAAGGCGAGCATCGGAGTTGCTGTCGTTAGGCTCGTATTTCATATGGCCGGATACGTGTCCGCTTAAAATGTTTTGCATACCCTCGTCTGTAACGGGTATTTCAACGAACAATTCCACTGTTTCTTCTTCGCCCAGCATTGCCGTTACAATAGCGTTCATAAGGGTGAAGGGGGTATCGTAAGCCGCAAAATCAAGCTCTCTTATCTCATCGTTTACGCCGTACGCTATGGGAAGGGCGTAGTTGTTTTTGAAGGTATAGAGGGCGTTTAAGGCATCAAAATCCTCGTAACTAAAGCCTAAAATGTTATTGGGAACGTCCGTGATTATATATTTGATACCTAAAAGGGAATCGGAAACAGGGGTGCCGCCCAGATACTTTGACCAATGAGATTTGGAAGAGTAGCCAAGCTGACGTAACAATTCTATTTGTGAAGCGTTAAGGGTAGAGGTGGAGTTTGAAAGACCGTTCATACCAAGGGCAAAGGGGTCGTTGGTCTTACGGTGAACCGTCTTTTCCATTCTGTAAAAGCCTGTGTCCTGCGCCTTTATCTTCTCAACAGAAGGTGTGAGGCGGTTTATAAAGGAGTTGTAGGAATCTCTTGTGCTTATAACAACGTCGGCATCAAGGGCGTTTGTGTTGAGTACCCCTGCGCAGAACATTTCCACGGATATAATTATGCACAGTATAAGCGCGCCTGCCCGTTCAAGATATCCGTATTTTACCGTGTGCAGGGCAAGTAACAGTGCAGCACAGCAGAGTACCGTACCCAAAACCGCGTTGTTTGATATATGGGCGTAACCGAGCTTTTGCAGAATCATTACAAAAAGTGAAACCGCTATACCCGTTATCACAACATTTTTGTATGGCGCTTCTTCTATTTCGGTAAGGGCCTTGTAGCAAAATACCAGCGCCACAAAAATATACATAAAGCTGTAGCGGTAATTAAGCCAGTTGGGCGCCTGAAAACCGTGCCAAACTAGGTCTAGAGTTGTAACGCAGAAGGATATGAGGAAAAAGCTTAACAGCAGTGCTCCGAATATCTTTTTGCGCTGGGAAACTTTCTTTGAAAAGAAATAAACAGGGAGTAAAAGCAGAGTAAGGGTGCCGCAGTATACAAAGGGAAGTCCCGATGGCTCTACCGTATCGTAGGAGCCAATAAACATCTTTGTAAACATATCAAGCATACCAAACTTGAGTTCAGGTATATAATCGGGGTCGGTGAACGTAGTTTTACCAAAGGTAAGGGAGTAGTATGCAGGGTAGAGTACCCATGCGGCTATTGCAACTGCTATAACGGTAAATACCGCTATTCGTATAAGGGATTTTATAAAGTGGCAGCTTTCGTAATAGAAGTTATTTTCGTCATAATCTGTATGGGCGAGGTAGTAGTAGAAAAAGTACACCGCCGTGTATATGCATATCATATAACCGATGTAGTAGTTTGCCATAAGGGAAAGGGCAAGAACTATCACGTACAGCTTGAAGCGGCCTTTTTTTATAAGCTCTTCGATAGCAAAGGTAAGCAGCGGCAGATAGATTAGAGCGTCTATCCACATAGTGTTGTGGGCCTGCACCACAGCGTAAGACGAAAGGGCATACATTGTGGATATTGCCACAACCTTAAGTGTGTCGCTGGGGTGGGTCTTGTGGAGATAATAAGCCATAGTAGCACCGCAAAGACCAACCTTAAGCAGAATTATGGTGAGCAGAGCTTCGGTCATATAGCCTTCGGGAAAAAGGGCAACTATAAGGGAAAGTGGGCTTGCAAGGTAGTATGCAAATATACCCATAAACTCTCCGCCAAGGGCTCTTGACCAGGTGTATAAAAGGGTGCCGCCTTCACGCACTATATCTCTCAGGGCCTCAAAGTAATATACGTACTGGCCGTTTAAGTCCAGTACCAGAACCGAGTGTTCGCCAAGGGGCCAAACCTCAACTGCGGCGTAAACTGCCGCCATTAACAGAAGGGGAAGGGCAAAAGCCCAAAGTATAAATCTGTATTCCTTAGCAGATGCTTTTAATTTATTCATTTTTCTACCGCCTTGATGTTTTTTTCCAGCTTTTCTCTGGGCAGGGTTATATCTCTGCCGCAGGTAGAGCATATCATTCTTATATCCGAGCCTGTGCGTACTACCTTCATACGGTAGGAACCGCAGGGGTGCTTTTTTTTAAGCACCAGGGTATCTCCCGGCTCTATTTTTATTATTTCCATAATTTTTCTTTAGTTACTCCGAAACTTATTCCAATGTATTGTAACACATAATTATTAAATAATAAAGATAAATTTACAAAAAATATATCTTTTTTCTGCCCCATACGCTTTACTTGAAAGTTATATTATGCTATAATGTAATGTATAGAATGTATAACTATGCCCACGGCGAGTAAAGCGAGGAACTTATGATTATTTTGGGTATCGACCCCGGTATAGCCATAGTAGGCTACGGAGTGGTGAAATATGAAAATAACAGATTTCAGACCCTTGAGTACGGGGCCATAACCACCCCTGCCCATACCTCACCCGAAAGCCGTTTAAAAACCATCTACGAGGATATGAATACACTTATAAAAAAATATTCTCCCGATGAAATGGCAATAGAGGAGCTGTTTTTTAACAACAATCAAAAAACCGCCATACTTGTGGCCCAGGCAAGAGGGGTCATTCTCCTTGCCGCCCATAATAACGGTGTTAAGATATCCGAGTATACGCCACTGCAGGTAAAGCAGGCGGTGGTAGGCTACGGCAGGGCAGAAAAAAAGCAGGTGCAGATAATGACAACCACTATTCTTGGGTTGCGCAGTATACCAAAGCCTGACGATACTGCAGATGCCTTGGCGTTGACCATATGCCACGCCCACACGGGTGGCAGCAGACTTAAAAATTATTTCAATCAGAATTGAGGATAACCAATGATATACCATATTTCAGGTGAGCTTGCAGTTGTGGATATGACCTATGCGGTAATAGACTGCGGAGGTGTAGGATACAAGCTTTATATAACAGGTAACACTCTCGGTAAGCTTGCAGGCAGAATAGGAGAAAAGGTAAGGCTTTTCACCTTTATGAAGGTTTTGGAGGACGCAGTAGACCTTTACGGATTTTGGGATAACGAGGAGCTAGATATCTTTAAGATGCTTATCTCGGTTTCGGGAGTTGGCGCAAAATCCGCAGTTTCAATACTTTCCCTTATGACACCCCAGAAGTTTGCTATGGCTGTAGCACAGGGGGATGCAAAGGCTATTTCAAAGGCGCAGGGCATTGGCTCTAAAACTGCACAGCGAGTTATTCTTGAACTTAAGGATAAGATAGCAAAGGGTATTGCTGTTGGCGATGAAGAGGCAATTTTAACTGTTGATACTCAGGAAGGTACAAGCAAACGGGCAGATGCCATTGATACCTTGCTTGTTCTTGGTTATACGAGAAGAGAAGCAGAAGCGGCCCTTGGCGGCATAGACCTTTCGGCAATGGAGCTTGAAGATATAATCCGTGCCGCACTTAAAAAACTTGTGAGGAATTAAAGAAGCGATATGATAGAAGAAAACAAGGATTTTGACTTTGAAAGCCGAATAGTTTCCTCTGAGGCACGCCAGGAGGACAGCGAAAGCGAGATAAGCCTTCGTCCCCAGACCCTTGATGAATACGTGGGTCAGGCAAAGGCAAAGGATAATTTGAAGGTGTATATAGACGCGGCAAAGCTGCGCGGAGATACCCTTGACCACGTTTTGCTCTACGGCCCTCCCGGTCTTGGTAAAACCACCCTTGCCTGCATTATGGCAAACGAGCTTAACGTAAACGTAAGAGTTACCTCGGGTCCTGCCATAGAAAAGGCGGGGGACCTTGCGGCGCTTCTTACCAATCTTGGTGAAAACGATATACTTTTTATAGACGAAATTCATCGCCTTAACCGTTCTGTTGAGGAGATACTTTATCCTGCAATGGAGGATTACGCCCTTGACCTTATCGTTGGTAAGGGACCTTCCGCCCGCAGTCTTCATATGCAGCTTCCAAAATTCACCCTTGTGGGTGCCACCACCCGTGCAGGTCAGCTTTCAGCCCCCCTGCGCGACCGTTTTGGAATACTTTTAAAGCTGGAGCTTTATTCAAACGAGGAGCTTGCGAGTATCGTTACACGAAGCGCAGGCATACTCAATATAGCTATTGACGAAACGGGTGCCCGGGAGATAGCTTCCCGTTCAAGAGGAACTCCCCGTATAGCAAACCGCTTGCTTAAGCGTGTGCGTGATTTCAGTCAGGTTATGGGGCACGATCGAATAGATATGAAGAGCGCGGCCTTTGCTCTTGACAGATTGGAAATTGATGAGCTTGGCCTTGATAATATAGACCGCAGAATGCTTGAAACTATAATCAAGATATATAACGGTGGCCCCGTGGGTCTTGATACCCTTGCGGCAACCGTAGGTGAGGAAGCCGTTACCATAGAAGACGTATACGAGCCCTATCTTATGCAGTTAGGCTTTCTTTCAAGAACTCCCAGGGGAAGAATGGCAACAAAGCTTGCCTACGACCACTTGGGACTGCCCTTTGGTAAATGCGACGGTGGCGGGCAGATAGGAATTTTTGAGTAAAAGTAAGGATAAAAGGATATGTGGTATTCAAAGAATTGGCAGGATTACGAACTGCTTGACACCTCGGATGGTGAAAGACTTGAGCGTTGGGGAAAATACGTACTTGTACGCCCCGACCCCCAGGCAATATGGAAAAATCAAAAGAAGCATCCTATGTGGAAAAAGCCTGATGCTTCCTACCGCCGTTCCAACAAGGGCGGTGGCGCTTGGAACGAAAACAGATTGCCCCAGCAATGGAAGATAGGCTACAAGGAATTGGGTCTTAATTTTATAATCAAGCCCACAGGATTTAAGCATACCGGCCTTTTCCCTGAACAGGCGGCAAACTGGGAGTGGTTTTCCTCCCTCATAAAAAAAGCAGGCAGACCGGTAAAGGTGCTTAATCTGTTTGCTTATACCGGTGGAGCAACGGTAGCTGCAGCAAAGGCGGGAGCCTCTGTTGTACACGTGGATGCTTCAAAGGGTATGGTTGCGCAGGCAAAGGAAAACGCCGCCCTTTGCGGACTTGCAGACCACCCCATAAGATATATCGTTGATGACTGCAAAAAGTTTGTTGAGCGTGAAATACGCCGCGGCAACCGCTACGACGGTATTATAATGGACCCTCCCAGCTACGGCAGAGGGCCTGGTGGCGAGGTATGGAAGCTGGAAGAGAATATAGACGAGCTTGTAAAGCTTACCGCGCAGCTTCTTTCAGATGACGCTCTGTTTTTCCTGCTCAACTCCTATACAACAGGTCTTGCGCCTTCTGCTATGGGATACGTACTTTCTCTTGCCATTACCGAAAAGCACGGCGGCAAGGTTGAATCAGACGAGCTTGGATTAAAAGTAACCCAAACAGGCCAGTGCCTGCCCTGCGGTGCGGCAAGCCGCTGGACGGGGAATTTTCAGCAGTAAAAAAGCGGGCACCGGCCCGTAGCGATAATCGGGAATTACCCCACTGCAAACACAGCGCCCGAGATAAAGAAAATTCCCATATATTAAAAAAGAAACGGTAAAAAATTTAATGTCAAAACCTTTTATTGAAATTAAAGATCTCTCCTTTTCCTACGAGGGAGAGAATGAAGGGGAGCGTATACCTGCCCTTTACAATATAGACCTTGATATAAAAAAGGGCGAATTTGTGTGTATACTTGGGCGTAACGGCTCGGGCAAATCCACACTTGCAAAGCTGATAAATATGATACTTATGCCAACCTGTGGCAGTATTATGATAGACGGGGTAAAGGTTAGCCCCGATATGAGCGAGGATGAGGTCATTTCTCTTCGCAAAAAGGTGGGAATGGTGTTTCAAAATCCCGATAATCAGCTTGTGGCAACGATTGTTGAAGAGGACGTTGCATTTGGCCCCGAAAATCTTGGTGTGGAAAGCTTGGAGATAAGGCGGCGGGTTGATCACGCACTTGAAACGGTTGGTATGACCGAGTTTGCCCGTCACAGTCCCCATCAGCTCTCAGGCGGACAAAAGCAGAGGGTGGCTATTGCAGGAGTAATTGCAATGGAGCCCCAATGCATAATTCTTGATGAATCCACCGAAATGCTTGACCCAAGGGGCAGGCGCGAGGTAATGGATACGGTGGAAAAACTCCACCGCGAAAAGGGAATCACCCTTATTTGTATAACACACAATATGGAGGAAGCGGTAAGCGCAGACCGTATAGTGGTAATAGATAAGGGGCGCATAGCCTGCAGCGGTACTCCCAAAGAGGTGTTTGGGCGGGCGAAAGAGCTTAAGGAAATGGGTTTAAGCGTTCCCCAGGTAACAGAGCTTTTTGCTCTGCTTTGCGAAAATGGTGCAGACCTTGCGCAAAATGTAATAACAGAGGAGGAAGGGGTAGAGCTCCTTTACTCATTACTGAAAAAATAACGAAAGAAAAGATAGATGGCTAAAATCGAGCTTCGGGATGTTTCCTACGTTTACAGCGAGGATACGCCCTTTGAAAAAACAGCATTGAATAACGTGACCCTTTCTATACCCGAAAACAGCGTTACGGGTATAATAGGTCATACAGGCTCAGGTAAATCCACCCTGGTACAGCTTTTAAACGGACTTTTAAAGCCGGAAAAGGGAGAGATATTGCTTGACGGTAAAAATATATGGGCCGAGCCAAAGAAGATATCCCGTGTACGCTTTAAGGTTGGGCTTGTGTTCCAATACCCCGAATACCAGCTCTTTGAGGAAAGTGTACGGGCGGATATTGCTTACGGGCCTAAAAATATGGGGCTTTCGCAAAAGGAAATAGAAAAAAGAGTAGAAGAGGCGGCGCGCTTTTGCGGTATTGCCCCCGAAATTTTGGATAAATCCCCCTTTGAACTTTCGGGCGGTCAGCAAAGACGTGTGGCTATAGCAGGCATTATGGCAATGACCCCTGAGGTGCTTGTGCTTGATGAGCCTGCCGCAGGACTTGACCCCAAGGGGCGCGAGGAGATATTCGGCGGTATCAGCGAATATCAAAAAAACACAGGGGCAACCGTAATAATCGTAAGCCACAGTATGGAGGATATTGCCCGTTACTGTGATAACGTTGTGGTTATGAAGGGCGGAGGTGTCCTTCGTACCGGAAGCTGTGAGGAGATATTCTCCCACTCTGATGAGCTTATTGAGGCAGGGCTTGATATTCCACAGATATCCTCTCTTGTACGAAAGCTCATAAAAATGGGAGTGGAGCTGCCCCAAAATATATATACTGTAGAAGGAGCGCAAAAAGCAATTCTTTCGCTTATGGGAAAGGGGGAGAGCCATGCTTAAAGATATTACCTTAGGCCAGTATTTTCCCGGCAATTCACCCCTTCACCGTTGTGATCCCCGTATCAAGCTTATAATTACGGTAATGTATATCATTACAATTTTTCTTGCAAAAAGCTGGGCCGCATACGGCTTTATGTTGCTTTTTACCCTTGCGCTTATCTTTGTTTCAACAATACCCTTTAAAATGGTCTTCAGGGGCTTTCGTGCCATAATATTTATAATGGCTTTTACTGCGGCGCTGAATATATTCTGGACAAAGGGCGAAACATTGCTCTTTGAATGGAGATTTATACACATATACCTTGAGGGAATATTCTATGCGTTGCAGATGATATTAAGGCTTATATGCCTTGTGGCGGGAAGCTCACTTCTGCTTTCCTATACCACCTCACCTATTGGCCTTACCGATGCAATAGAAAGACTTTTTTCTCCCTTGAAGCTTATAAAGGTTCCCGTGCATGAGTTTGCTATGATGATGACCATAGCTCTGCGCTTTATCCCCACCCTTGTAGAGGAAACCGATAAGATAATGAGCGCGCAGAAGGCAAGGGGAGCTAATTTTACCGAAGGCTCTCTTGTGAAACGCGCAAAGGCCCTTGTTCCCATACTGATCCCTCTGTTTATCTCTGCTTTCAGGAGAGCAGACGAGCTGGCAACGGCAATGGAATGCCGCTGTTACCGGGGCGGAGAAGGAAGAACCAGTATGAACGTTCCCAAAATAAAGGCTTTTGATATTTTAGTGTTATTTGTATTTATTATTTTTACTGCAGGTATAATAGGACTTAATCTTTTATGAAAAAAATAAAGCTTGACATTTCATATATCGGTGATGCCTATTGCGGCTGGCAGGTTCAGCCAAACGCCCTTTCGGTACAGCAAAGGCTCCAGGATGCTCTTGAGGCTTTGTACGGTAAGCGTGTTCCCGTAACGGGTTGCAGCCGTACCGATAGCGGTGTTCACGCACGTAGCTTTATATGCAGCGCGCAATTGGATGACGGTGTGAATAATATACCCGTAGAGCGCCTGCCCCAGGCAGCTGCTGCCTTTTTACCCGATGATATATCGATCAAAAGCGCAGTTGAGGTTCCGGAGGATTTTCATCCCCGTTATGATGCCTTGGGTAAGGAATACGAGTACGTAATACAGGATGGCAATACCCCCGATCCCTTTCTTTACAAAAGAGCTTGGTTTTGCCCGGGCAGATTGGATGAAGAAAGGATGGCGTATGCCGCAAGCTTTATAGAGGGCCATCACGATTTCAGAGCCTTTATGGCAAGCGGTTCGAAAATAGAGGATACCCGCCGCACCGTGTATTACTGCAAGGTGAAAAGAGAAAACGGAGTTGTTAAAATAAACGTTTGTGCAGACGGTTTTCTGTACAATATGGTGCGCATAATTGCAGGCACCCTTGTTGACGTGGGCTACGCAAGAAAAAGCCCGGAGGAGCTTGAAAGTATAATTGCATCAAAGGATAGGAGCAACGCAGGAAGCACCGCCCCTGCCCACGCATTATACCTGAAGAAAGTATTTTATGAAAAAGGAGAGATAAGCAATGAAGCAGGTAAATGATCTTGTAAAGCCTACCGGCCGAGAGCTTGAGGTAAAGCCCAGGGCCGCGGTAAACGAGTATTATCTTGATATATCAAACAAATTCAAAACAGTTAAATACGCACTTCTTATCTTCCTTGTTGTATTTTTGCTTTCTATGATATCCATATTCCGTTCGGATATCACCCTTGAAAATATGAAATACCTTGTTCGTTTCTTTTCCTCAACCTCCACGGTATACTCCGGAGATTTTGATGAAATATATTACGACACTTCAGGCGTAGTTGACGTTGAAATGTTCAATTCTGACCTTGTTACCATAAAGAGCGACGCGGTAAACCTATATGACCTTATGGGCTCAAACACAATGAGTGAGTCGGTTAATCTGGTAAACCCGGCCGTTGTTACCGAGGGTAAATATATGCTTGTTTATGACCTTGGCGGCAACAGCTACAAGCTTTTTAATAATTTTTCCTCCCTTTCAGAAGGTAGCTACGATTACCCCATCTCCTGTGCGGCAGTAAGCCGTGAGGGTATGTATGCGGTGGTTACTGCCAGCCTCGATTACCAGTCGGTAATATATCTTTACGACCACAATTTTAACCTTATAAGCAAGATGTATAAGGATAAATACGTTTCTGATATAGAAATAAACGATAACGGAACAAGTATACTTGTTACCTGTACAAACGCACAGGAAGGCTCTTATACAAGCGAGGTCATCTCTTTTGCGCCTTATTCCGATAAGACCGACCGTGTTCTTGAACTTAATTCCGAAATGGCCCTTATGTGCGGTTATCACACAGATAATTCTTACACAGTACTTACCGATAGAGCACTTATATTCTTTAATTCTTCAAACGAAAAAACAGCAGAGTTTCCTCTTAACGGTATAATCCCTTCAAAATGCCTTATTCTTGACGATTATGTAGTGCTTGCCCATAGCGAAAATATAGTGGGCTCGCAGAATACTATAAAGATCTTTTCACCTAAGGGCGAGCTTATATTTGAAGCGGATTCAAGTGAAAAGATACTTGACATAGAGTATTACGAGGATCTTCTTTATATACTCAATACCGAATGTGTTATACGTATTGATTTAAAGAAAAAAGAAGTTATCACAGGTATCGTTGAAAAATCGGGAACAGCCTTGTTTGTGCCTGATGCCAATAATATAGTAATCAGCTATTCAAATATGGCAAAGGTTTATAAGAGTACCGATATTTTTGAGCAGGGTGCTTAAATAAGGAGGCAAAATGAATTTTGTTGCTGATGTTATAGTAGCTTTTGCGGTAATACTTGCGGTATACCTTGGGGCAAGGCGCGGTTTTGTAAAAACCGTAATGAATTTTGCCTGCTTTACAGGGGCGTGCCTTGGCAGTTATTATTTAAGCTCCTTTGTGGGTGCGTATCTTAGCAAAAAGGTGTTATTGCCTGCAATAAAAAATATAATTTCTTCCGCATTTACAAAAACTATGACCCAAACGGGGCTTGCATCTCTCTTTAGCGAAAAGCCGAAGGAGTTCACTCAACTTGTTGACCGCTTTGGCAATTTTAAGGACGTTGAAAAGCTTTTTAATGGGGGAAAGATATTCAGCTTTGATGAGCTGGCGCAGGTGCTTGCAGCCCCCATTGCCGAAAGCATTGGTATGACTATAGCTTTTATAGGTCTGTTTGTTCTGATCTTTATAGTTTTAAAGCTTGTTGCAAAGCTTATTTGTGGCGTGGCACAGCTGCCCATACTGCGCGGTGTAAACAAAATGCTGGGTAGTGTATTGGGCTTTGGACAGGGTATTGTGTGGGCGTGGTTGTTATCCTTTGTGATAGTTTATGCTCTTCCTGCTCTGTCGTCACTATATCCAACGTTATTGGGTGGTTTTGACGTAGAAAAAACACTTTTATTAAAGCATTTATATAATTTTAATCCACTAACCTTTTTATTCAATTAATTTAGCAAGTAAAGGAAAAAATAATGCAGTTATGTTCCAGATGCCATAAGAGAATGGCAGTAGTATTTATTCAAAGACTTGAAAACGGCAAAACCCTTAACGAGGGTCTTTGCATAAAATGTGCAAAGGAGTTGGGTATTGCCCCTGTAAACGATGTTATCGAAAAGATGGGATTAAGTGAAGATGACATTGAAAATATGGAAATGGAAATGGAGGGTATGCTTGAGGCTGTAGATGACCCCTCCCAGGACCCCGAAAACCCCGACAGCCGTACACCGCAAATGGATTTTCGCCGTATATTCGGCGGTATGATGCCCCCTATGAATCAGGGAAACCAGAACGGTGCAAAAAATAAAAAAGCAAAGGGCGCAAACAAGGAAAAAAAGGCTCCTGAAAGAAAGTTTCTTGGTATGTATTGTCTTGACCTTACCGAGCGTGCAAGACAGGGTAAGCTTGATGCGGTAATCGGTCGTGACAGAGAGCTTAACCGTATGATACAGATACTTTGCCGCCGCCAGAAGAATAATCCCTGCCTTATAGGTGAGCCGGGTGTAGGTAAAACTGCAATAGCAGAAGCACTTGCACAGCGTATTGTTGCAGGCAACGTACCCTATAAGCTCAAGGATAAAGAAGTACAGCTTATAGACCTTACCTCTCTTGTTGCGGGAACACAGTTCAGAGGCCAGTTTGAAAGCCGTATGAAGGGTCTTATCAATGAGGTAAAGGCGCTTGGCAACGTGATACTCGTTATTGACGAGGTACACAGCATCGTAGGCGCAGGAGATTCTGAAGGCTCTATGAACGCGGCAAATATATTAAAGCCTGCTCTCTCCCGCGGAGAGATACAGCTCATTGGCGCTACTACCCTAAAGGAGTATCGCAAGTATATAGAAAAGGATAGCGCCCTTGAACGCCGCTTCCAGCCCATTATCGTGGAAGAACCCTCAGAGGAGGATACCGTAAAGATACTTTTAGGAATAAAAAGCTATTACGAAAGCTTCCACCAGATAAAGATACCAAATGAAATAATCCGTCGCGCGGTATACCTTTCCGAGCGTTATATTACCGAAAGATACCTTCCCGATAAGGCTATAGACCTTTTGGATGAGGCAGCTTCCTACGTTGCACTCTGCCATCCCGTTATAGGAAAGTACTGCGAGGCACAGAACCGTATTAAGCAGGCAAATGAAAAGCTTGCCGAGCTTGAAAAGCAGAGCGAATCCGAAAATGACGAGGCCAAAAGAGAGGAAATATACCGTAATATTGCCGACCTCAAGGTAACTCTTTACGGTGACGAAAAGTTCATTTCCGATGCAAAAGAAGAAATGGACGCCATTACTATGACCACCGAGGATCTTGCTCACGTTATTGAAATATGGAGTGGTGTTCCCGCTTCCCATATAACCGAGCACGAGTTTGGACGTATCGACAGGCTTGCCGCTCGTCTTAAGGAGCGTATCGTAGGTCAGGACCAGGCAGTAGACGCAGTTTCACGTGCTATTAAGCGTAGCCGTGCAGGTATCTCCTACAAGCGCAAGCCCGTATCCTTTATATTTGCAGGACCTACAGGTGTTGGTAAAACAGAACTTGTAAAAACTCTTGCCGCAGATATGTTTGATTCTCCCGAAAATCTTATACGCCTTGATATGTCCGAGTTTATGGAAAAGCACAGCGTTTCCCGTATTATAGGCTCTCCTCCCGGATACGTAGGCTATGATGAAGCGGGGCAGCTTACCGAAAAGATACGCCGTAAGCCCTATTCCGTAGTTCTTTTTGATGAAATAGAAAAGGCGCACCCCGACGTACTTAACGTGCTTTTGCAAGTTCTTGACGATGGCAGAATTACCGATGCCCAGGGTAGGGTGGTAAGCTTTGAAAATTCTATTATAATTATGACCACCAATGCAGGCAGTAATATCAACACAAACTCTGCAGGCTTTGCAGGTACCTTTGAGGAAAAGACAGAGGAGCGCACCGCAAAGGCCTTAGGCGAATTTTTGCGCCCCGAGTTTATCAACCGTGTTGATGCGGTAGTTACCTTCCGTTCCCTTGAGGAAAAGGACTTTTCCGCTATTGCGGGTATTATGCTGGGTGACCTTGCAGGTGTACTGCTTGACAGGGGAATTACCCTTACCTATACCGATGCGGCAAAGGAATTTGTGGCAAACAGCTCCTACAGCCGTAAGTTTGGTGCCCGTAATATGAGAAGATTTATAGAAACAAAGATAGAGGATATTATTGCTGATAAGATAATTTCATCCTATGAGTATGATATCAAGGAAATAAATATAGATAAGAAGGCAGAGGATACAGAGCTTACTATCGTCTGCAAGTGATAGAAAAATGGCTGAAAAATGGTACCATCTTACCCTCGAACAAACAGAGGGAATATTAAATACCGATCTTAATACAGGCCTTACTAATAAGGAGGCAAAAAGCCGAATACAAAAGCAGGGCAAAAACCTTGTTTACAGGATACCCGTACTTTCTGTTAGCAGGCTTGTTGCTGACGTTGTGCGTGACCCCAGTGCTTTTATGCTTCTTTTTGCCTGTATTTTAGGTCAGCTCTTTGAACAGGCTGTTCCCGCCCTTTCAATAGTAATATTGGTTATACTTAACTGGGTGGCTGTGCTTACTGTATACATACGTTCCCGTTTGCGGATTGCCGAGGCCTCGGTGCACGCTGTTCCGGGGGCTACGGTAATAAGGGAGGGGCGTAAATATCTTGTTCGCTCTACCCGTATTTGCCGTGGCGATATAATTGAGCTTAAAAAAGGTGACGTTGTTCCTTGTGATGCAAGGATAATCTACGCTCACAATTTCAAGGTGTCTGAGGCTTCCCTTACAGGAGAGCAAGAGTATAAAAGAAAAACTCCCGATACTATATACGGCAACAACCTTACCCCTGAGTTTCAAACGGATATGGTGTTTGCCACCACCGTTGTTGTAAGTGGTGTGGCAAGAGCCATAGTATGCGAAACGGGAGAAAATACCCTTGCCCGTGTGCTTTCCCAGAACATTGAGCTTGTAGAGCACGATAAGCTTAATATACTTAACTCCCTTAAAAAGTATTGCTCTGTATGGAGCATTATAATGCTGTGCCTTATCTTTGCCATAACCGTTGCGGATATAGCATTAGGTTTTCGTAGCCGCGGATTTTTTGACGCCTTTATGATAGGTCTTTCCTTATCCTGCGCCGCTATGTGTGAGTATTACACGGTGTTTGGTTATATTACCATAGGCAACGGTATGCACCGAATTTTGAAAAAGGGTTCAAGCACCAAGCGCGGAGCCGTGATAAAGCGTTCCGAAACTATCGAAAAGTTAAAGGAGCTTACTACGGTAGTAGTACCTTTAAAGGGAGCATTTCTTTCGGGCAGTGTTAAGATTGAAAAGTTGTATTGCGATTCTACTATTATATCCACCTCTGAAAAAAGACTGCTTAACCTGTGCGGAAGGCTTCCAAACCTTGCTCTTGATTGCACCCTCTTCGCCCGTGATAATTTTGCTGCCGCTTTTAACGAACTAAAAGCAGTAAATGCAAGTGATGAGGAACGGGCGGTTATAAAGCTTTGCAGAAGCCTTGGCGTTTTTGGTGTGGAGTATGCCGCTGTTCGTCAACAGTTGGAATATATACCGGCCACAGCCGAGGGCGAACTTAACTACGCCCTTATGTCCCATCAGGGAAAGAGAGAGTCCGTTATACGAGGGGACGTTGACGCGGTGCTTGGCTGCTGTAGTGATTACCGCACAAGCGAAAAGGTAAAAAGCATTAAAAATGAAAAGCAACGTATACTTGCCGCAGTAAAGCGTATGAAAAAGCAAGGCCTTGGCGTTGTATGTATTGCATCAAAACCCACCGAGGCAACTACCTTGAAAGAGATAGAGGACAAGGGTTATATATTTGAAGGCTTTTTGGCAATAAATCAACCGTCGCTGCCCGGGGCTATGGAAAGCATAGAAAAGCTCCGCCGTGCAGGGGTTAAGGTGCTGATGATAAACGAGGAGATAAGCTCTGTAGGCAGAAGCTACGCAAAGGCTCTCGGTGTTATCAGTGATGAGGATGAAATAATGGGCGGTATGCAGCTCGCCGCATACCCGCAAGATCTTTTTGGCCTTGATGTTTCCCTTTACCGCTATTACGAAGGGGTAGGCGCAAGGCAGAAGCAGGCAATTATTAACTATCTTACTCAAAACGGAGAAAAGGTAGGCTTTTTCGGTAATGACTTTGAGGATATAGGGGCCATTGAAGCTGCCCACGTAGGATTTTCTTCCGGAATTACCCTAAATCGCGGTAGGGATGACGCTTCTATAACCGTAGACGAAGGAGCCATAAGCCTTTCGGATTCCGATAATGCAAAGGGTTGTGAAGCAATGAAGCTTATATGCGACGTTGTGGTTTCTCCTGCAGATAGAACCGAGGGAGGCTTTAACGCTATTGCCGCATCGATAATATATTCTAAAACCGTATATAAAAATCTTACAAGAATAGTGAGATATCTTATAACCTCACAAACTGCCCGTTTGTGTATGGTGCTGTTATCCCTCTTTGCTTTTGGCGAAAACACGGTTTTCTTTGGCGAAAACATATTTACACCCATTCAGCTTTTGTTTTTGGGATTGATTTGTGATTTTATAGTGGTGCTTATAATCGCATCCCAAGGTTCGTCGGGTAACAGGTTTGCAGGAGAGAGTAACAGTTCACGCTCTCTTATACGGGGAAATGTTACCTCTGTATACATAGGCGTGTTTTGGGCGCTGCTGGCAATTGCAATTCCTGCACTTATAAAGATTGCAGGCTTGCCCATAGGCAGCCGCGAGCTTTCATCTGTAATATTCTTTGCGTATCTGCTTACCCAGATACTTGTGGCATACAGCTCTATGGGTGATGGTTCGGTATTTACCCAGGGCTTCGTGGCTAATCGCGTGTTTTATATCTCCTTAGGCGGAGGGGTGCTCTTCCTGTGTCTTTGCGCCTTTGTACCGAGGTTTGCCACCGTTTTTAATACCTGTACCTTAAGCATACTCCATTGGGCAACGGTGCTTGTTATTCCCCTGTGTGTGTTTGCCGCACTTGAACTTGTTAAGCTTGTTAAAAATAAAAGTGTTAAAACAAAAAAGAAAAACACCATATTTGAGGTAGAAGAAAATGACGAGGATAGTGAAGATAACTGAAGCTGATAGGCAGGATTACATAACTATGGCAAGGGATTTTTATTCCGGTCCTGGTGTGCTTCACAGTGTAAAGGATGATATAATAATCCGCACCTTTGACGAAATAGTTCGTAGTGATGAATATCTTGCAGGCTATATGTTTAAGGACGAAAAGGAAGAAAATCTCGGCTATGCGGTGCTTTCCTTTTCATTTTCCCCTGAGGTTGGCGGAAAAAGTATATTCATTGAGGAAATATACGTGCGCCCCGAGTACCGCGGAAAGGGAATAGGACATCTGTTCCTTGATTATACGGATTCGTTGCTTACGGGTGAGGTGAGAAGACTTCGTCTGGAGGCTGTGGATACAAACGAAGGAGCGATAAGCCTGTACGAAAGGTACGGCTTTAAACGTCTTGATTATATGCAGATGACAAAGGATATCTGAGGAGGCAGGATGAAGTTAATAAAAAAAGCTATAGCATTTCTTTTATGCATTACCCTATGTCTTGGTATATTTTGTATGACTGTGGGTGCCGCGTTTGAAAACACACATACAAACACAGGCGATATGATCGATGATATTATTGCCGTTGCAAGAACCCAGCTGGGTTACCTTGAGGGTACTCTTGAAGGTACAGTACAGCTTAA
>JAZOTL010000074.1:0-6319 GCA_045657645.1 Eubacteriales bacterium | reverse complement strand
ATTTCGGTACCGTCGTTAGCCTTAATTCTTATCTTAAGATATCCGATACCCGAGGTTGCAAAGTTAAGCTCCAGCTCCTTGCCTTCGTAGATAAAAGGTTTTGTAACAAGCATTTGGGGACAAAAGCTTGCTCTGCGTGCGGCAAAGCCGTCTATTCTTTGGGCATATCGGTATAGCTTTTCGGTTTTATTAGGCTCAAACTCCCGATTAAAAAACGAAAGATAGGGGTCCTCACCCACTGTTGCAGAGGGGGTTTCTATAAAACCAAGGCAGGGATAGCAGTCACCGTATCTCCAGTTGCCCGAGTGCTCTGGGCCTGCCGTGAATATTGCTTCACAGTAGCGGTGCCAATTAAGACCGTCACGGCTGCACATAAATATCGCATCTGTTACAGATTTTCCGCGGTTTCTTGTTTTTCTATCCTCGGTATCGGGGAGTTTTTCAAAGCTATCATTCCACTCAGGGCGGGGAATATATCTTGTGGGTGTGGCGTATAGCATATGGGGTGCACGGTAGTAGCTTGCCACAGCGTTTGTGTAAAATTGATAGTCAAAGCTATCGTTGTACTTAAGCCTTACGGGGTAGCTCCAGTTTATAAAATCACTACTTTCGGTATAGCGTATATCCCGCAGGGCATCAGGTGCATCGGGGTCAGCTGGGAAGTCATCTGTTGGGGTGTGGTACCCTCTTACAAAGGCTACGTACTTACCCTTTTCCTTATCAAAGCGGCAGGTGTTAAGGGAATCAAAATAACAGCCCGAATCCTTGCATTTAAGGTTGAATGATATTCCCCTTTGAGCAGGGTAAAAGTTGAAATTTATACCGTCGGGACTGCTGTAACCAAAAAGTGCATTGCCCCATTCTCCGTATAACGCCTTGTAGCGTTCATCTTCGGGGCAGTTGGGGTTGGTATCATAGAACACGAAAAGATTATCAAAATAATCATATTCGCCGGATATTACGTTGTTTTCGGGTGCAGATATACCGTGAAGTGGAGTTTTGCACAGCTTTGGTCTTTGCCAGCATACTCCGTCCCCGCTTTCTATAAAGCATATACGGCTTACTCCGCTTTTTTGCGTATCCCCGGGGCGTATATCCTTGTGGTATGACTTGTAATATATACGGTATTTGCCCTCTGGTGTTTTAAGCATATTCAGGTATGCAACCCCGTCTGCCTCCCAAGGGGCGTCAAAGGTGAATAGCGCTTCCTTTTTTATAGGGGGTATAACTATTAAAGGTACCGTGGTTTTATTTGTGTCTATGAGGTAATCATCCCACATTAACTCACGTCTTGAAGCTATATTTATCATATTATTAAAAAATAAGGGCGGTTGTTATAGCCGCCCTTTTTTCCTTGTTTATTTGTTGAATTTGAAGGAATACAGAGAAGCATCGCTCATCTCTATTTCCATAACTACTTCCTTGCCGGAAAGGTCGGCAGGTGTGCCGTTTTCAAAGCCTATTATACGGTCTATCTTATCACCGAAAATTTCTTTGGTGTATATTTCGGTACCGTCGTTAGCCTTAATTCTTATCTTAAGATATCCGATACCCGAGGTTGCAAAGTTAAGCTCCAGCTCCTTGCCTTCGTAGATAAAGGGCTTTGTTACAAGCATCTGGGGAGCAAAGGTAGCCTTGCGTGCTACAAAACCGTCTATACGGTAGGTGTAGTAGGTTAACTGGCAGGGCTTGCCGGGGAGGCTTTCCTTTGAATAGTAGAGCAGGTAGGGGTCTTCGCCTTCAACCTGAGAGGGAACCTCTATCATACCAACGCAGGGATAGCACTCACCGTATCTCCAGTTACCGGGGCGCTCAGGGCCTGCGGTAAGGATAGCTTCGTTGTAGCGGTGCCAATTAAGTGCATCACGGCTGCACATAAAGATAACGTCGTTTACAGATTTACCTCTGCCGCGGTGACGTCTGTCCTCAACGTCGGGCAGTTTTTCAAAGCTGTCATTCCATTCGGGCCATGCAATATATCTTGTAGGTGTTGCCACGTATATATGGGGTGCACGGTAGTAGGGCAGGGCTGCGTTAGTGTACATCTGATAATCATAGTTATCGTTGTACTTTATCTTTTCAGGATAGGTCCAATTTTTAAAATCGTCACTTTCCATATATCTTATATCACGCAGTGCTTCGGGCACGTCGGGATCGGGGGGGAAGTCCTCTGTTTGTGTATGGAAGCCACGTACAAGGGCAACGTACTTACCCTTAACGTTATCAAAATAACAGGTGTTAAGGGTGTCAAAATAACAGCCTGCTTCCTTACCTGAGAATATCATTGCAGGGTCACGGCCGTCCTCACCACGGGGGAGGTGGAAACGGAAGTTAACACCGTCTGCACTTGTGTAGCCAAAAATGCCTGTGAGCCACTCGCCGTAAATAGCCTTATAGCGCTCATCCTCGGGGCAGTTGGGGTTGGTATCATAGAACACGAAAAGATTATCGTAGTAATCATAAAGGCCGGAGATTATATTGTTGGTAGGCGCCATATCGTCAAGGGGAGTAATGCAAAGCTCGGGGCGTGTCCAGTTGTAACCGTCCTCGCTTTCCTTCATACAAATGCGGCGTATCATACCAACGCAACCGTCGGGCTTACGGCCGTTGTATGTAGATTTATAATACATACGGTATTTGCCCTCGGGGGTCTTAACTATATTCTGGTAGCCACAGCCTGTAGCTTCCCAGGGCTTATCGTAATCTAAAAGAGCGCCTTTTTTAACGGGAGATTGGGGGAATGCCCCAACTGTGGTCTTTTCGGTATCGATGAGATAGTCATCGCACAAAAGCTCTCTTCTGCTTCCTATATTAATCATAATTTCTCCTTTGGGTAAAATACCCTTTTTGTAAATTTATTTACAAGAATATTATAGCAAACAGGGGGTATATTGTCAATGAAAATGCAATGTATATAGGGAAGTAATTTAATAATGGTTTTTTCGTTATAAAAGTAAGGTTTTAATTCTCCTAAATTTCCTAAATCTATTGAAAAAAATGTTATAATAAGGTATAATTATCTAAACTTTAGCTATACGATTGGAGAAAGCTATGAACAAGAAATTGACCATATGCGGAAATGACATTAGAAAGTATGTCATTATCTCAGGCGCAGAGGCAGCACCCTCTGAGGCCAGAGTCGCAAAGGAACTTGCAAAGTATATACTTGAAACTACAGGCTACGAGCCCACAGTTATGAGCGACGCCTGCCCTGTAGGTGATTATGAAATTATCGTTGGTAAGACCAACCGTGAAGGTGAGCTTTACACCGTTTGCCGCGAGGAGCTTGGTGACGAAGGCTACGTTATTATGACCGCAGGCACAAAGCTTATTATTGCAGGCGGCGAAAAGCGCGGTACTATGTACGGCGTATATGACTTCCTTGAAAAGTACCTTGGTTGGAGATTTTTCACCCTTACACTTGAAAAGTGCTACGGTGATGATGAAATTGATATTCCCGAAGGTCTTATGGATAAAAAGGTACCTCTTTTTGAGTATCGTGAGCTTGACTGGGTATGCGCAAGAGACAAGCATTGGGCAGTTAAGGCAAAGATAAACGGTAACTACCGTAAGTTTGGTGAGGATTTCGGCGGCGAGCTTAATTGGGGCGGTGCTATCCACTCACTTTACCACTACCTTGATTCCACAATGATGGGAAGCCAGCCCTGCCTTTCCGACCCCAAGAATATCGAGAGCGTTATCCAGCAGGTGGGAAAGATACTTGAACAGCAGCCCGATCTTGATATTTTTGAAATATCACAGAACGATAACCAGAACTACTGTAAGTGCGAAAGATGTCAGCAGATAGACGAGGAAGAGGGAAGCCACAGCGGTACTCTTATCCGTCTTATCAATGCTCTTGCAGATGCTTTTAAGGACAAGTATCCCAAGCTTCATTTCCAGACCTTTGCATACCAGTATACCCGTAAGCCTCCTCAGAAGACCAAGCCCCGTGATAACGTTATCATAAAGCTTTGTCCTATCGAGTGCTGTTATTCTCACGCATTCAACGATGAAAGCTGTAAGGCAAACGTTGAGTTCAAGGCAGACCTTGAAGCGTGGAATGAGGTTGTTAAAAAGGTTTACGTGTGGGATTATTCCACAAACTATGCGTGGTTTACCGCACCCTTCCCCAACTTCAGAATTATGCGTGATAATATCCGTTTCTTTGCGGATAACAGCGTTACAGGTTATTACCCCGAAGCAAACTACATATATCCTTCCGGTGAGTTTGCAGAGCTTCGTTCCTATCTCCACGCAAAGCTTATGTGGGATCCTTACCTTTCCGATGAAGAGTACGACCGCCATATGCGTGAGTTCCTTGAAGCATATTACGGCGCAGGCTGGGAAAACATCCTTAAGTTTATCAACTTTACCTGTGATGAGGTGTCTAACAGTCACAGCGACCTTTGGTCACATCCTTCACTGGTTATTCCTTACGAAAAGTGGATTGCTCATAACGAGGAGATAACCGGTTGGTGGGATGCTGCAGAAGAGGCTGTTAAGGATGATAAGGAAACTCTTGAAAACGTTAAGCGTTCCAGACTCCAGTACACTCTTATTAAGCTCTCCATCGAGCACGATGCACGCTTTGAAAAGGGCGATGCTGAATCAAGAAAGCAGTACTACTATGATAACCTTAAGTTCTATAATGACCTTGTAAAGGATAACATAGGCTGGAGAGAGGCGTTCACTTGGCCCCCCAAGATAGACTTCCAGCGTCCTCCCCTTGAATGGGCTAACCCCCATACCTACGGTCTTCCCGAAGAAGAAGTATTTTAATTATAATACCCGAAGGATTTTCCTTCGGGTATTACTATGAGGTAAAGTAATGAAAAATATAGTTCTTATAGGTATGCCCGGCTGCGGTAAAAGCACGGTGGGCGTACTGCTTGCAAAAACTATGCTTTGTGATTTTGTTGATACCGACCTTATTATACAGGCAAAGTATCAAAAGGGCCTTTGTGAGCTGATAGAAGAATACGGGCTTGACGGATTTAAGACCATAGAGAATGACGTGCTTGCATCCTTTAAGGGTGAAAACTGCGTGGTTGCCACAGGCGGCAGTGCAGTTTACGGAAAAGAGGCTATGGAAAATCTTAAAAGCAATGGTATTGCCGTTTACTTGAAGCTCTCTTGCGAGGATATAAACGGCCGTATTAAAAATATAACCACCCGCGGCATTGCAATGGAAAAGGGATGCACCTTGGATAAGCTGTATACCGAGCGCGCACCCTTATACGAAAAGTATGCAGATATAACTATCGACTGCACAGGCCTTTGCGCTGAAGAGTGTGTTACAAAAATAAAAGAAGCAATATAAAAAAAGGGCGAACTAAGTTCGCCCTTCAGACTGTCGAAAAAGTCGGTCTACCGCAAGAGTTGGGAAACAAAGAATGAATAAGCACATACCCAAGCCTTACCCAAGATTGGGGAAGGTGGCGGCATTGCGAGGTTGACAATAGTATAGAAAACCACTCAAAAACGGCGATAACATCGAGTTATCGCCGTTTTTTCTTGCTTTCACGCCAAACAAACTCTACCGTACTTAGTACGCCTACGAATTTGTTTGGCGCAAATATACCTTCCTTTTTCGAAGTCTGCCATCCTGCCGATAAGTTTTATCGGCAGGATGTAAAAGGGCGAACTAAGTTCGCCCTTTTTTATATCATTTATTCAGCCTTTGCCTCAGCAATTATCTTCTGTGCTGTAGCTGCGGGTACCTCTTCGTATCTTACAAAGTTATAGGAGAATTTACCCTTACCCTGTGAGAGAGCACGAAGAGCTATGGTGTAATCAACCATTTCGGAAGCGGGAACCTCAGCTTCAAGGAGCTGGTAACCCTCCTTGCCTTCGCAAGCGTTCATACCCATTACACGGCCGCGGCGCTTATTAACGTCACCGATAGCATCACCCAGCATATTGTCGGGGATGGTAACCTTAAGCTCGCCTACAGGCTCAAGGAGTACGGGGTTAGCCTTTGCAAGACCGTCCTTGTATGCAAGGTTTGCTGCTAACTTGAACGCCATTTCTGAGGAGTCTACATCGTGGTAGGAACCGTCATAAAGATTAGCTGCAAGATTAACTACGGGGTAGCCTGCAAGTATACCCTTCTGCATAGCTTCAAGCAGACCCTTTTCAACTGCAGGGAAGTAACCCTTGGGAACGGAACCGCCAACTACAGATTCTGTAAAGGTAAGTCCGTCTGCTTCACCGGGTGCAAACTCTATCTTTACGTGACCATACTGACCGTGTCCGCCCGACTGCTTCTTAAGCTTACCTCCTGCCTGAACCTTTCTCTTAATGGTTTCGCGGCATG
>JAZOTL010000073.1:0-3257 GCA_045657645.1 Eubacteriales bacterium | reverse complement strand
ACGGGTGCTGTAATTTCTGTTGCGCCAAGAGTTGTAAGTGCCTGTGTTTTGCAGGCCTTATCAAGATACCAACCCTTAAAGGTTGCTCCAACCTTTGTGGGTACGGGGAGAGTGGTGTTTTTACCGTAGGTATGAACTGTTACGTGGTTTGAAAGCAGCTTACCGCTGAATCCCTTGTCGTTTTCATCCCTGTACTTTATGGAGTAGCCGTTTGCTACCCACTTTGCGTAAAGATCTATATCCTCGGTAAACTTCTTTGCTCCAAGTGAACCTACTTTGCCTGTTGAGCAGTCTTCGCTTGTATACCAGCCGTAGAAGCCGTAGCCTGTTTTGGTGGGCTGTACAAGGGTGGTAGACGTGCCGTAGGTATGTGTAAAGGGTGTGTTCTTGCCGTACTGGCCGCTGAACTCGCCGCCGCCCATATCGTGGTAAGTGATGTTCATTGTGCCCTTGGAGAGCTGCTCGCCGATATAATCAAACATACCGGTACCGTCTGCGGTGCAATAGTCAAAGGCCATAAGTCCGCGGATGCCCTTTTCTATAACTATCTTACATTTGTAGCCAACAGATTCTTCATCGTCATAGCTTACAAATACCTTTTCGGCTTCGTTATAAAGGTAGGGTGCCTTGGAAGTGTCGTCCCAATAACGAACGTAGCCGTTTTTGTTTACGTAGTTTCTTATAAGGTCACTGTAGTGGAAGTTGTATTCGGTAAGATTGCCGGACTTGAAAAGACCGTTGTTAGAGGAAGAAACACCCGTCCAGGTTCTTGCGTAAAGACCTGCACCCGAAACTATCTTTGAAGCGGGTATGCCCTTGGAAAGATAAAGCTTAATATCGCTGTACATACTGCCACCGGAATAAAGGGTGTTATCGTATGCGGGGGTATGGTGGTGGGTCTTGGGGAAGTTTTCGCCGCAGTAAAGGTCATAGTTCATTATATTAAAATAATCAACGTAGGGCTCTATTCCGGTAATATCGAAAAGGCTGAATGCCCAGGTTGAGGCGGGAACTGCGATAGAAAGGGTACGCTCCTTGCCTGTTTTGTAGGTAAGGTTGTCAAGCTGAAGGCGAAGCTCCTTCATAAGGGCAACAAAGCTTGATTTTGATGCGTTGCCTGTGGGGAACTCGTAGTCAAGATCAAGGCCGTCAAAGTCATACTTTTCAACGTAACTTACCATAGCGGCGGCAAGCTGTTTGCGGTAGTCCTCTGTTTTAAGCCAGGATTCAAAATCATTTATATTGTTGTTGGCAATGGTGAGCACAAATTTGATATCGGGGTTTTGCTCTATTGCCGCGTTGCGTACTATATCAAGCACACCTATACACTGGGAAACGTCAACGGGGTCAACGCCTGCGCAGGCCGCAGAGTTGATTCTTGCGGGGTGGTAGTTGATAACGTCTATTTCTTCAAATTCATAGGCAAAGCCCTGGGTTGCGTTAAGGTATACGATAAGCTGGGGCTCTGCAGGCACTGTTACGGTGCGGGCATCTACAGTTTTACAGCTTGAACAGGTACGTGTTTTGTAGCCCTGTACACCTGCAGAGGCCTCTGTTTCTACGTCCCATTCGCTCCAGGTGTGACCTAAGGGTGTGATAGACTTTGTTTCGGTGGTTTTACATACGGCACAGCTGCGCTCCATTACACCTTCGCTTTCACAGCCTGCCTTGAGGGTGGTGGACCAATCGCCCCACTTGTGAATGTTGGTGCTGTCTATAAGGAGCTTAAGGCCGTATGCCTTTGCAACCGTTCCTGCGGTAGCGTTGCCTGTGTAACCGTCGTGGGTGGTGTGGCAAACGGTGATATATCTTCCCCAGGTGGTTCTTGTGCCGGAGGAGGTGTATCTATCCATATACATTGCAGAGGCGCGGCTTACAACACCTGCGCATATCTCCTCTGCAGTAACTTTTACTTTAGAAGAAGCGGCCTTTGCATCGGCTACAAGCACGCTCCAGGGCAAAAGCACCTCAAAGCTCCAGCCCTTCTTTTGGGACTTGATTGCACCCTTGCCTGTAATTTCGTCTGTAATATCTGCTTCATTTACCTTTGAACGGTAAACGTGAACGCTTTTATCCTCAAAAAGAGTAATGTTGTACCAAGCGGTGGTCTGTGTGTCGGATTTTTCGAATTTTCCTACGGGGTCAAAGAAGAAGGTGAATACGTCACCGTTAAAGCCGTAGGGGTAGGAATTACCGTCGGGGTTTATGTTGTCATAACCCGTGGAATAGAGGTAGGAGTTACCGCTGCTCTTGTTTTCGGTAATGTCTGCCGCAACATAAAGTCCCTCGTCAGAAGCGCGGAAGTATATCGCTGCATCTGCCGTGCAGGGGTTTGTTGCCCAAAAGTAACCTGCGGTGGTATCGTTAAGATACACGGGGTCACTGTAATATTCGGGGTTTATTGTCCCCGTTATTGTGTGTGAACCGTAAGGAAGTATGGCAGTTTCGTTTTCTATTACGCCTGTGGCGCCTGCAAAGCTTGCAATAGAGCAGGCCGATATAAGCATAATTACTGCCATAAGTAGGGAAGTTAAACGTTTCATAAATGGTGCGCGGTTTTCAAACCGCCCTTTCGATAGATTTTATTATTGAAAGCGCAATTAAAATAATTGTAGCATATATTTAGTTGATTTTCAATAGTTCTTCCATATTCTTTGTAATGACTCCAAAAGGCTCTTATGATATAATACAAATAGAAGAATTTGAAAGGAGTTAAACTATGAATATGAAAAAATATACTATTGCTAAATGGCCAAGGGTAATTTTGTATGCAGGCTTTGCCGTGGCGCTGGTTTTATTTTTAGATACACTTTTTTACACGTACACAGGCTTGCGTGAGGGTGGACTTATTGTAAGCTCGGTACACAGTATGCTTGAAGCGGCTTTTGCTTGCCTTGTTATACCCACGGTGGGGGCTCTGCTGCTTGACATACATATAAAGGAAGAAAAGTAAATAGTAAGATTTTATCTCTGCTTTTTAAACAAAAAAGATAGCTGTTGTTTGTGTAACCCTACAAATTTGGAATAGGCGGAGCAAAGGTTTTTGAAAAATGTTGAAAATTTAGTTACTTTATGTTAAAATTTAATGTAAAGCAAAAATTTTAACATAGGAGATGGCTATGAAAAGAACACTTGCGATACTTTTAACAGTATTAATGGTATTACCGCTTTGCGTTTTTCAAACGGCGGCAGCAAGCTCGCTGACAGGCGGTACCGTTAACTCCGTTTCCACTCTTACAAGCGGAGTTACACTTACC
>JAZOTL010000072.1:0-6871 GCA_045657645.1 Eubacteriales bacterium | reverse complement strand
CTGTGTTTTGCAGGCCTTATCAAGATACCAACCCTTAAAGGTTGCTCCAACCTTTGTGGGTACGGGGAGAGTGGTGTTTTTACCGTAGGTATGAACTGTTACGTGGTTTGAAAGCAGCTTGCCGCTGAAGCCTTTATTGTTTTCATCCCTGTATTTTATGGAATAGGCGTTTGCTACCCACTTTGCGTAAAGATCTATATCCTCGTTAAACTTCTTTGCCCCAAGTGAACCTACTTTGCCTGTTGAGCAGTCCGCACTTGTGTACCAGCCGTAGAAGCTATAGCCCTCTTTTACAGGCTGAACCAGCTTTGTAGACTTGCCGTAGGTATGCGTAAAAGGTGTGCCTTCGCCGTATTCACCGCTAAAGGGCTGGCCACCCATATCATTATAGGTTATAAGATAACTGTCAGTTATCCACTTTGCATATACCTTTATTGTGTCACTGTAACCGAACATATCGGCATCAATCACTGTAACAGGAGAAGAAACACACGCCTTATCTAAATACCAACCGCCAAACTCGGCTCCGGCTTTTGTTGCACTTCCGAGAACAGTTTGTTCTCCGCATTTATGTTCTTTGGGGTAATTCACAGAGTGTGTACCGCTGAACTTGCTTCCGCCGTTATCATAATAGTTAATGGGCAGAGTGCCGTCGGACCACTGTGCATAAAGAACGATGGGGTCTGAATTACCAAGATATCCGCCTATGGTTTTTCCGGGAGCATAGGACTTACCGCTACCGTCAGGCTTGGTATTCCAACCGATAAATGCCCCATTTTCGTTAGAAAACTTTGATTTTGCAGTTTCCTCATTCATAACGGTATAGTCTTTATAGGTGTAAATAGCATTATCCCAGGTAAGATACTGTGTAACGTCTTTCCCTGTTCCACCATTGGCCTTATAGGTAACCGAAGGCTCCCATATTGCCCAGAAGGTTGGTGCGGTATTGCCTATACTGTTTGTGGTACAATAAAAATCCTTCCAAACATAATGAAGAGTGCTGGCGGGTTCTGATTTAGGTGATATGGTAAGATTTTGACTTGTAGATTCAGGTGTGCACAGATTTTTGTTTGCATAAATGAGATAATAAAAATCAGTGCCATAATCGGAAAGCTCTACCCTGCGGCATCCATTTTTAACAGGTGCATTTTTACCTGCCGGGAAATTATGATAGCCGTAGTTGCTCAAGGGATTGGTTTGAGTGTTGGGGTGATAACCGCATACGTAGGTTTCGTGATACTGATTACCGCTTGAGGGGAATGTACCGCCATCAGCAAAATAGGATATTGAATACCCCCATATAGCATAAAGAGTTGCGTTTGCATCAGCTGTGTATGCCTCGTGGTAGGATGTGCCAACACCCCTACCTGTGGTGGTGTCCTGTGCCGTGTTCCATTCAATAAATACACGCTGGTCATCACTCGAAGAAGAATACTGCTTTGCAGAGCGCATACCGTATGCTGTGTAGATGGCATTTTCTTCATGTTTAAGTTCAAGGTCAACACCCTTGTATTTATAAAGGGTTATGGTGGATGTACCTGCACCGTGTTGACCTTTATTAAGAGTAACAGTGTATGCGTATGAAGCGTAAAGTGTGATATCACCGTTAAGTGCTACGTTGCTTTTTGTATTTATAACGTTTCCAACGCGGGCATCCTCTTCACTTAAAGCCCATCCTGTAAATACCATCCCATCCTTAGTTGGATGGTCTTCGGGCAGTATAAGTGTAGAAGCAGTCTGCTTTGAAGGGGCATCACTGCCACCGTTGGCATTAAAGGTAATTGTATATCTATCCGCGCCATATGAATAAAAAGATAAAGCGGGCATAACAGTTAATATAACAAGAAGTAACGATAAAACGCTTTTAAACAATTTCATATAACTCTCCGTATTTTTTAAAATCCTACTTATTATATATATTCACAAGAAATTTGTCAACATAAAATTGAATGTATGATGTTTTTAATCATAAATCTTAAACACACAACATACTATTTTGTGAGAGTAAAAGGAAACGAGGATAAAAGAATGACAAATACAAGCATATATAAGGATATAACAGCACGCACGGGCGGAGATATCTATTTAGGCGTTGTTGGACCCGTACGTACGGGCAAATCCACCTTTATAAAACGATTTATGGAAGCCCTTGTTCTGCCTAACATAACAGATGATTATCAAAAAGAACGCGCAAAGGATGAAATACCCCAAAGCGCAGGGGGCAAAACTGTTATGACAACAGAGCCTAAATTTATTCCCGAAGAAGCTGTTAATATTTGTTTAGCGGACAACACTAATTTGAAAATTAAAATGGTAGATTGTGTTGGATATATTATTCCTGAAGCTATCGGCAATAACGAAAATGGTGAGGAGCGTATGGTAACCACCCCTTGGTCCGATACAACAATCCCATTCTCAAAAGCAGCAGAGATCGGAACAAAAAAAGTTATAAGCGAGCACTCTACAATAGGAGTTGTGGTAACAACAGATGGCTCTATAGGAGAAATAGGCAGGCACAATTATATAGAGGCTGAACAGCGTGTTGTAAATGAATTAAAACAACTGAATAAACCTTTCGCAATAATTCTTAATTCCGCACATCCGGATGATCCTACCACAGTTGCTTTAGCAACCGAGCTTGAGGCAAAATACAATGCTCCGGTTGCGCTTGTCGACTGCCTTAAACTGGATTCAGAAGATATAAAAAACATTCTTGAACTTGTGTTGCCGGAATTCCCTGTTAAGGAGATAGCAATAGATCTTCCCGGCTGGGTAACTGCATTAAGCAAAGAACATTATCTTGTTTGCGCTCTGCACAGTGAAATTTTACAACGCGCCAACTCACTTACCAAAATCGGCGAAGTAAAACAGGTGTTTTCTGAGATAACAGAAAACGAAAATATTGATAACGTATTTATAGATTCGGTAGATATGGGAAGCGGAAGTGTGAATATAACCTTCTCCCTTGCCCCCGGCCTGTATTATAAAACTTTAAGCGAACTTACCGGAATAGATATAACAAACGAGGAAGAGCTTATAACCACTATTTCCGAGCTTTCCGATATAAAAACGAAATACAGCAGACTTGAAAGCGCGCTTAAATCGGTTGAAGAAACAGGATACGGAATTGTTGCGCCTTCTGTAGAAGATCTTAACTTCCAAGAACCTCAAATAATAAAACAAGCAAACGGCTACGGAGTAAAATTACGAGCGAATGCACCCTCTCTGCATATTATTAAAGCAAATATAGAAACAGAGATTAATCCCGTTGTAGGGACAGAGGAACAATCCAAAGACCTTATCAACTATCTGTGGGGACAATATGAATCTGAACCCGAAAAGATATGGGAATCAAATATTTTCGGCAAAACCATGTACGAACTTGTGGAAGACGGATTAAATTCAAAGCTTGAAAATATGCCCGATGAATCACGCACAAAGCTTGGGGAAACCCTTGAACGAATCATCAACGAAGGCAGCGGCGGTTTAATATGTATAATTTTATAAGTAATAAAATTCAAGTCACGCGACTTGAATTTTATTTATTTATATGGTAATATATATATTAATATATTTTTGGGGGCAGATTTTATGGAAGATATAAGAAAAGAAATTGAAGAATTACGGCAGGCCATAAAGCATCATTCTGAATTATACTATAATAACGATGCTCCCGAAATATCAGATTACGAATACGATATGCTATTCCGCCGTCTTGTAGATTTAGAAAAAGAGTACCCACAGTATCAAAGCCCCACCTCTCCTACAGTTCGTGTAGGGGGCGATGCTCTTGATAAGTTTGAAAAGGTTAACCATACTGTGCAGATGGGTAGCCTGCAAGACGTTTTTTCCTATGATGAACTTACTGATTTTCTCTCTAAAATTGATGAAAACGACAGTTATTCCGTTGAATATAAAATTGACGGCCTTTCTGTTTCGCTTACCTATGAAAATGGCTTACTGATACAGGGCGCTACACGTGGTGACGGATTTGTAGGAGAAAACGTAACCGCAAATATTCGTACTATCAAATCTATTCCTCTTGAAATAGACTATAAGGACAGGCTTGTTGTACGCGGAGAGGTGTATATGCCCCGCGCAAGCTTTGAAAAGGTAAATATCCAAAGAGAGCTTACAGGAGAAGCGCTTTTTGCAAACCCCCGCAATGCGGCGGCAGGCTCATTGCGTCAACTTGACCCTAAAATTGCAGCATCCAGAGGTCTTGATATATTTATTTTTAATATTCAGGAATGCGAAAAAACGTTTTCAACCCATAATGAAAGTCTTGATTTTCTCTCCGGACTTGGATTTAAAACCGTGCCTGACAGGAAAACCGTTCACAGCATAGAGCAAGCTGTAAGTACGGTTGATAGTTTTGGAGAACAACGTGCTTCTCTTCCCTTTGATATCGACGGCGCGGTTATTAAAGTTAATGATCTTTCACGCCGAATTGAAATTGGTGAAAACACAAGCACTCCTAAATGGGCTGTTGCATATAAGTTCCCTCCCGAAAAGAAGGAAACAAAGCTTATAGATATACAGGTAAACGTCGGCAGAACGGGAGTTTTAACACCTTTAGCTATACTTGAACCCGTATTCATTGCCGGTACTACCGTTTCCCGCGCTACGTTGCACAACATAGATTTTATACGCGAAAGAGATATTCATATAGGAGATATTGTTGTTATTCAAAAAGCCGGAGATATTATTCCCGAGGTAGTTGAGGTAAGAAAAAACAAGCGCGACGGCACTCAAACAGATTTTGAATTTCCCGATACCTGCCCTTCCTGCGGTGAAAAGGTATACCGAGAAGAAGGCGAGGCGGCAATACGTTGTACAAACCTCTCCTGCCCTGCTCAGGCTCTGCGTAACATAATACATTTCGCTTCAAGGGACGCAATGAATATTGACGGAATGGGACCCGCGGTGGTTGAAGCATTATACGAAAACAAACTTATTCAGGACGTTGCCGACCTGTATTACCTAAAAATTGATGACGTAGCCTCTCTTGAAAGAATGGGAGATAAATCAGCAAAAAATCTTATAGACGCTATAGAAAAATCAAAAAACAGAGGGCTTGCAAATCTTCTTTTTGCACTCGGCATAAGACAAATCGGCCAAAAGGCAGCTCTTAGCCTTGCAGGTGTTTACAATTCGATAGAAATGTATTATAATCTATCTGTAGAAGACCTTACAAAAATAGATGATATAGGAAATATAACCGCAGAAAATGTAGTTAACTATTTCTCACACCCCCAAACAAAAGCCATAATAGACAGGCTTAAAATCGCAGGTGTTTCCACAGAATACGAGTTGCCAAAGGACACAACAGATTTGTTTGCGGGAAAGACATTTGTGCTTACGGGCACACTTCCTACAATGACAAGAAACGAAGCAAGTGAAATCATCACAAAAAACGGCGGCAAGGTGTCCGGCAGCGTTTCAAAAAAGACGTCCTATCTTTTATGCGGAGAGGATGCAGGCAGTAAATTAACAAAAGCAAAGGATCTTGGAATCGAGATCCTTAGTGAAGAAAGTTTTCTTAAGATGGTGAACAAATGATTTTTGACAGAGTAACGATCAACTGTAAAGCAGGCGACGGCGGAAACGGATGCGTTTCCTTCCATCGCGAAAAATACGTTTCCCACGGTGGTCCCGACGGTGGTGATGGTGGAAACGGCGGTAACATAATTTTTAAAATAGATAAAGGAGCCACAACACTTCTTTTCTATAAGTACAGACGTAAGTTTGCAGCCGAAAATGGCGGTGACGGAAAAGCATCTAAATGGCACGGAAAAAACGGCGAAGATCTTGTTTTGCTTGTTCCGCCCGGAACACTTATCAAGGATGCCGAAAGCGGTGCTATAATCAAGGATATGTCCGACTGTGAAGAATTCACAGTTTGCCGCGGTGGCAGAGGCGGTTGGGGAAACAAGCATTTCGCTACACCCACACGCCAAATTCCCCGTTTTGCAAAAAGCGGTATTAAAGGTGAAGAAAAAGAGTTAGCCCTTGAGCTTAAAATGATTGCAGACGTTGGACTTATAGGCTTACCTAACGTAGGTAAATCATCTATTCTTTCTGTTATCAGCGCTTCAAAGCCAAAAATAGGAAACTATAACTTCACAACACTTTCTCCTAACCTTGGCGTTGTAAAAGCACGTGAAGAAGGCGGTTTTGTAGCGGCAGATATTCCCGGTCTTATTGAAGGGGCAAGCGAGGGCGCAGGTCTTGGTCACGAATTTTTACGTCACGTAGAGCGTTGCCGTCTTCTCGTGCACGTTGTGGATATTTCAGGCCAAAATCTCAACGACCCTATCGATGATATAGAGCTTATCAACAACGAGCTTGAAACCTATTCCCCTGCCCTTGCAGATCGTCCTCAAATAATATGCGCAAACAAATCAGATATGATAGATGAAGAAATTATTGATATTGAAGAGTTTGAAGCATACGTTAAGGAAAACGGCTGGAAGCTCATATACGTTTCAGCAGTTACACAAAAAAATATAGACAAGCTTATCGATCTTGTATGGGAAGAACTAAAATATCTCCCCCCCGTACAGGTATTTGAAAGCACCTATATCGAACCTGAAGTATTTAATGATAAGGAGGATCACGAAGTTACAATCAAGAATGTTAACGGAGTATACATCGTTGAAGGTGATTGGCTCTATAAGGTTATGGGCTCAGTTAACTTTGATGACAGAGAATCTCTCAACTGGTTCCAGAGAGTTCTTAAAAACAGCGGCGTTATAGCACAGCTTGAAGAAGCCGGCGTTGATGATGGTGACACCGTTAGTATTTACGATTTTGAGTTTGACTTTGTGAAATAAATATGGCAAACAACAGAAGAAAGAAAAAGCAAGCC
>JAZOTL010000071.1:0-10519 GCA_045657645.1 Eubacteriales bacterium | reverse complement strand
ATACTTGGAAAGGTCTACGTTGCTTGAACGGGTATCAACTACACGAACTCTTGAATTGTTGTTAGTACGAGCAGAAGCATCGATGGGAGCTGTGGGAGCCTTAACGTCTTCATTTGTACGGCGAGGCAATGTAACTGTCTGCATACGGGGTCTTGCCTGTGCAGGCTGTTTCTTCTTTGCATCGTTTTTAGGCTGCTCTTTCTTAAGGTCGGGTTTGTTTTCAACCTTGGGCTCTGCCTTTGGCTCGGGCTTTGCCTCTACCTTCTTTTCAGGAGCCGCTTCCTTCTTTTCCTCAACCTTTACGGCAGGCTTTTGTTCAGCTTGCTTGGTTTCTACAGGAGCGCTCTCCTTCTTTTCTTCCTTAGGTGCGGCAACTTCTTCCTTCTTGGGTTCTTCCTTGGGAACACTTCTGGGAATCATGGTTTCACCGTACATATACTTATCAATAGCCTTCACCTGGTTTTCAAGAGAAAGGGTATTAAGTACGATGTTGAAATCCTCAGGAGTTATGGAGGCGGAGGTGGATTTTGCTCCTCTGCCGTTCTTTTCAAGTATCTCGGTAATGGTCTTGCCCTTAATGCCCAAGTCCTTTGCCATATTGTTTATCTTATACTTTGGATTTAACATATATTACACCTCCCACGAACTTGCGTCCGCTTTGCTCGATTGTTGCTTTGTATCGTTGTTTAAAAGCCGCTCTATACCTTTTGTCATATTGGCATCAAGCACGGCGCAGGCTGCACACAGCCCCTTTTTGCCGATTCCGTTTGAAAGCTCTTCCGAAGTAAGTTCTACTTCATAACAAGCCACCTCGTAGTAACGGGCGCAATTAAAAATTCTCTTTTTAGTATTCTTAGAGGCATCAAATGTAACTATCATCATCTTTGCCTTTCCGCTTCTTGCGGCATCAGTTGTCTGCTCGGTCCCTGCAGTAAGCATCCTTGCCCTCTGCGCCAGCCCAAGCATACCTAAAAGACGCTTTGATCTATCATTCATCATAACTTCGAAACATCTGCCTCCAAGCTTTCATAAATTTCATCGGGTATTTTGCAATTAAGACTTTTTTCAAGGCGGTTTTGCTTGCGGGCTTTTTTAAGACAAGCTATATCCTTACAAATATATGCCCCTCTGCCGGATTTCTTTCCGGTAACATCAAGGGATATTTCTCCCTCCGGGCTTCTTACCACACGGATAAACTCGCTCTTTTCCTTATGCATATTACAGCCGATACACTTTCTTTCCGGCTTTTTTTTAAGCTTCAGGGTATCGCCCATTGCCGCCTCCGTACTTAGTTTTCTTTAATATCTATCTTATAGCCTGTAAGTCTTGCTGCAAGACGTGCGTTCTGACCTTCCTTACCGATTGCAAGGGAAAGCTGATCGGGAGCAACGATAACTCTTGCACTTCTTTCACCGTCGATAACTACCTCTTTTACCTCTGCAGGTGAAAGGGCCTCACGGATAAACTGGCAGGGATCATCACTGTATCTTACAACGTCTATCTTCTCGTTACCAATTTCGTTTATTATATCGCCTATTCTCATACCGCGATTACCGATACAAGCACCGATAGGATCCACGTTTTCATCTCTGGATTCTACAGCCATCTTGGTTCTGGAGCCTGCCTCACGGATGATACCCTTTATAACAACGGTACCGTCCTGAATTTCAGGAACTTCAAGTTCAAAAAGGCGCTTAACCATACCGGGATGAGTTCTGGAAAGATTAACAAGGGGACCGCGGGATTCCTTACGAACTTCCATAATAAATACCTTTATATGGTCACCTACGTTAAATTCCTCACCGGGTATCTGTTCGGATTTAAGGAGAGTAGCATAGCTTGTTCCTGTATCAAGAGTAACGTTTCCTGTAGTAGGATCGATCTTCTGAACGGTAGCTGTGATTATCTCTTCCTTCTTGCTTTCATATTCCTTTATCATCATTCCGCGTTCAGCTTCTCTGATACCCTGAATGATAACCTGCTTTGCTGTCTGTGCGCTGAGTCTTCTGAAGTTCTTGGGCTTAAGCTCAATTTCTGCAACTCCGCCAAGCTTATATCTCTTGTTGTACTTACGAGCATCCTCAAGAGTAAGCTGGGTAGCTTCATCCTCAACCTCTTCAACAATGTCCATCTGCTTATACACACGAACGTCCTTCTTAACGGGGTCAAGAACTATTCTTACGTTGCTGTTACCGCCCTGATCTCTCTTATATGCGCTGATAAGAGCTGCCTCAACACGCTCAAGCATATATTCCTTGGGTATTCCCTTTTCTTTTTCAAGAAGATCAAGTGCGTTAAAAAACTCGGTATTCATTTTTTGATAATCCTCCAAACAATCTTTATAGGGGTTAAAATTCAAATACTGTTCTGATTTTTGATGCAAGCTTACGAGCTATGCGCTTTTCCTCTCCGCTGTCAAGGGCAAGAACAATAGTCTGCTCCTCGTACGCCTTGAGTATTCCCTCGTAGGTTTTCGCACCGTCAAGGTTGGTGAAAAGCTTTACAAGGATGCGTTCGCCTATACAAGCCTCAAAGTGCTCATCAAGACGGATATCCCTTTCAAGACCAGGGGAAGAAACCTCTAATCGATAGGCATCCTCTATGGGGTCTGCTTCATCAAGAACGGGATCAATGGCACGGTGAACCTTTTCGCAATCGTCAATATCAATGCCGTTTGCGGAATCTATGGTAATACGCAGGTACCATTCAGCACCCTCACGTACGTACTCTACGTCCCACACGTCGTAGCCAAGTCCGTTAATAACACCTTCTAATAATTCTCTTACCTTTGCGGCAATATTTTTACTTGAAGCCATTTTAAAAATCCTTTGCACATAAAACTCGGAGAGTGGCTGTCAACCACTCTCCGTCTTTGCTTTATGTATTATAACATACAACTTTTTTAATTGCAAGTATTTTTTGATATTTTCTTAATTATTTTCCACAGGGCGTGGTGGCATTCCTCTGGGTGGTATACCGCCGCGAGGAGCAAAGCCGTGAGGGGACACACCGGCTCCAAATGGCGGGGGTGTGTGGCCGTCGTTTATACGCTCATTTTCACTTGAAATATAACGTTGTGCCTGTGTGGAAAACAACTCATAATACTCACCGCGCTTTTCCATAAGCTGTTGGTGATTACCCGTTTCAATAAGCTCACCGTTTTTAAGAACGAGTATCTTTGAAGCAACGGTAGCACTTGAAAGCCTGTGGGAAACAAATATGGTAGTCTTATCCTTACGCAGCTTATCAAACTGGGAGAACACCTCCTGCTCTGCAATAGCATCAAGAGAGGCGGTAGGCTCATCAAGAATAAGTATATCCGAATCGCTGTAAAAGGCGCGGGCGATAGAAAGCTTCTGCCATTGACCTATGGAAAGCTCTACGCCGTTATCCTCAAAAAATCTCATAAGAGGTGTGTCATAGCCGTTGGGAAGATCCTTAATATAGCCGTCTGCATTACTTGCAAGTGCCGCCGCCCGTATCTGCTCTTGGCTCACGGGCTTGTCTATCTGGCCAAAGGATATATTCTCCTTAACCGACGCAGCGTACTTGCCAAAGTCCTGAAAGATAATACCATATATCTTATAAAGCTTTTCAACGTCATACTCCTTTATATTTCTTCCGTCAAGAAGTATCTCACCCTCGGTAGGGTCATAAAGACGGGTAAGGAGCTTTATAAGGGTGGTTTTACCTGCCCCGTTAAGACCTACCATAACCACGGTATCACCGGGTTCTATAACCACGTTAATATTTTTAAGCACGTCCCTTTGTGTACCGGGATAGCGAAAGGTTACGTTGCGAAGCTCTATGGTATGCCCCGTGTGTCGCGCAGGCTCGCGGGGAGTATCAAGACAGGATACGATGCTCTTTTTCTCATTCATAAACACTATAAGGTTTTCTATAAACAATGAACCCTCGTATATGCCGGAAGTGGTGGTAACAAAGGTCATTACACCCGCTGAAATAGAGTTAAGGGCTCCTGTGTAAAAGGAATAATCACCTATCTGCCCCTCTCCCCTATATACCCTGTAAGCAATAAAGAAGAAAAGAGTGCAGTTAACGATAGAGGTAACAAGTGTAAGAGCTATGTTCCACACGCTTTCACTTGCAATAAGCTTCTTTATACCCTTAAAATAGTTTTTAAAAACTCGTTTATATCTTTCAATAAAGACGTTGTTCAAGCCAAAAAGCTTTACCTCTTTAACAAGGTCCTTGTTCACAAGAACTTCCGAGCAATATGCCATCTGCCGCCTGTCCTTGGAACGGTGGCGCATATAATTGAAATTCTTTCTTCGATACACAAAGGTAATGATGGCGTTGGGTACCGAAAGCAGTATAACCGCAATAGGTGCAATGGGACTCAGTGCCGCAAGTATTACTATATACGAAACTATGCTTATGGTTGTAGATATAAGGCTGAAGGTAGAGCGCATAATATTTATGGGGCGCATACCGGCCTCGCGATTGGCATTTTCCAGCTTTTCATAAAACTCAGGCATATCAAAACGGCAAAGATCTATATCCGAGGATTTTTTCATTATCTTCACCTTAACGTGATTTGTCACTACCTCACCCGATATGCTTGTTATCATATGGCTTATGGAATTCACCAAGCTGTTAAAGAATATATATCCGAACTGCAAAAGCAAAGGCAAGGCAACTGCCGCCCACAATCCCTGCATATCAAGATTGCGTTCTCCCATAAAAAGTTCGGCCAGGCTGTTAAGCAGATTTGCTGATATATAAGAGCCTGCCACAGGCATAACACCGTTGAACACCGCCATAAAAGCCATAACGAACATAAGCATAGGCTTTGCTTCCCACACCAGTCCGAAAATATAAAACACTCGTTTAAAAAATCCGCCTATTACCTTTTTTAGATATAGCGGAAGTTCGCCGATACTTTGAGGTTTTTTCGGTTTTAATGAATCATTTATCTCCCAAGGGGGTCTGTGCCCCATTCCTCCGGGTCCCATACTCTATACTCCTTTGATAAGTTTTATACAATTATATCAAACAGAGATTTCAAATTCAAGTAAGAAGCCGTAAGATCAGAGGCACTAATCAAATTTTGTCACTTTGCAAAAATCGATTTACACTATAATCAACTGTAAAAATCGTGATTACCTATAGAAAACTCAAAGGGCCTGTTAGCTGTTATCCAAGAGCTTGTAGCAATTCTGGGATTAAGAAAGTACATAGCAGTATTAGATATACTAAAACCCTCAAGGCAGCCCTTTGCAGCAAGAACGCTCTCGTCAGATGGGGTATTGTATATTGTGCCGTTTGCAGCAGGGGTAAACTGTATTCCGAATTTGTCATCAAATATGACCCCCTCTACCGTTGATGGAAAGAGAGAAGATGATACCCTGTTAAGCACTACGTTTCCCACAGCAACCTTACCAAGGAAGCTTTCGCCCTTGCTTTCCGCCTCGATTATTCTTGAAAGCCAATACAGATCATCATTATCATAGAAGGAAGAAGCATCTTCAATTGCTGTACCGCCCCCCTTTACACTAACGTGGTTGGTGTTTTTATCCCAAACCGCCTTTGTGCCAACTGCCGCCGCAAGGCTTGTAATGGGTGCGTATAGTCTATCATCAAAAGTCCTTGTCGCCCCCTCACGCACCAAGCTTCTGTCATTGGCTACCACGTAATTTTTGCCGGGATATACCGTCATATCAAGGCCGTTACCCACAACGTAACATAAACCGTTATCGGCATCCCAGATAACGTTATACCCATCGTACAGCTCCATAAAGAAACGTACAGGCACGTATGTAACTCCCTTTTCAACATAATGATTCAAGGTTTGTCCGTTTATATCAAGAGTCATTGCCGCATTTGGCAGCGCCGTTACAAGAAGCATTAACAAACAAAGTAAAACACAGGTGAACTTTTTTCTTTTCCTAAACATAATCGACCTCCTTTGTGTTAGGGTCCGTTTTCTTGTTTTTGAAAACGGATAATCCATTGTAACACCAAAGAAAGGTCGAAATCAAATGTAATATATGCTAATTTGCGGTTGGATAAATTTTCAGAACAAAGGGGCAATAAGGCGCAAAAGACTCTGCCACAAATGTACGAAGATATTTGTTTTAAGGTCCTTTTCGGTTATTTCATGACATTTTTCAAGAGTAGCAAAAAACTCTTTCTTCATATCCGACACAACCGAAGAATTAAAAACAAGGGTTCCGCATTCAAAGTGTAGATACAAACTGCGGAAGTCAAAATTAGCGGTACCGACAGTGGCAATATCATCGTCTGATACTACGGTTTTTGAATGAATAAAGCCCGGAGTAAATTCATATACTCGCACCCCTGCCTCTATAAGCGCCTGATAGTAGGAACGTGTTGTAAGATGAACCAGCTTTTTATCAGGAATATGGGGCGTTATTATACGCACGTCAACTCCGCTTTTAGCAGCGAGCCTGAATGCAGAAAGCATACTGTCATCAACAATAAAATAGGGTGTTTCTATATAAACGTATTCTCTTGCTTGATTTAGTATCTGCATATAAACATGTTCGCAGATATTTTCATCATCCAAAGGGGTATCCGCATAGGGCAGAAAATAACCGTTATCATATTTCCCTTCGGGGGTATCTATAAGGTATGGGGTAAAATCCTCTTTAATGCTTTTAGCAAATCCCCATTGGGAAAGGAACATAACGGTAAAGCTTTTAACCGCCGCGCCCTTTATGAGGATTGCGCAATCCTGCCAATAACCAAAACGTTCTACCTCATTAATATACTCATCGGCAATATTTACACCGCCCGTAAAGCATACCTTACCGTCTATAACAACTATCTTGCGGTGGTCACGGTTGTTCTGTACCGAGGACCACAAAGCTCTGAAGCGGTTAAAAGCAACGCACTTTATACCCAGCTTTTTCATTTTTTCGCAATAGTCGGGTTCAAGAAGTGTAAGGCAACCGATATCGTCATACATCAGGCGAACTTCAACACCCTGCGCCGCCTTGCGCTTAAGTATCTCCAGAGTTTCGTTCCACATTCTGCCTCTTTCGATAATAAAAAACTCAAGGAAGATAAACCTTTCCGCCTTTTCAAGCTCTTGCTTAAAGCGTGGAAAAAACTTCTCGCCGGGAGAAAAATACTCTGCATCGGTATTATTATACAAGGGGAATTTAGCGTAGTTAGACAGGTAATTCACCTGAGAAATATGTTGAGGATGCAAAGAGGCAAGCTCTTCGTTTACATCCCTGTTAACCGTTAGATTTTTACTTGTAAGTGCTACATAATAATCAACGTATTTTCTAGAATTACCGCTTCTTGCCTGCATGGTAAGAACCAAATAAAACAGAGTACCGAATACAGGAATTGCCAGCATAAGTATTATCCAGGTTATCTTATACGCAGGCTTATCACGCCTGTTTACAACATAAACGATAACAAAAGCACTGGCCGCACTTATAATAGCGGAAATTACCTCAGATACAACGTCTCCCGAAAACAGAAGAGCGGTCATCATCATAAATTGCACTATAAGAAGCAGTATTACCATAATCCTGCGGCTAAGCAATATCTTTTTTAATCGCTTCATTGGTACAACTCCTTATTTGGGATATGCAGTATTATTTATCGCTCCCGTTGGCAATGTTCTTGTCGATATCAGAGGAAAAGTCCAGCATTGAAGAAAGAATATAGTTACTTACGTACATACCCTTTGTTGTGAATGCGTATCCTACGGGAGTGCGGGTCATAAATCCGTTCTCACAATATGCAGGGAGAAGATCTGCGTACATTTTGTCAAAATCAAGCCCGAACACCCTTTCAAATTCATCGGTGTCTATACCCTTTTTAAGTCTGAGGCTCAGCATTATATACTCCCCTGCTCTTTCGTGAGGAAGTATGGTATAGTTTTCATCGGTAAGGGCTTCCTTTGCATCAGGATCTTCAAGTATATTCATAAAGCCGTGAACATCCTTGATAAAGGAAAATCTGGTATTAAGGAAATAGGAATGTGCACCGGGGCCAAAGCCGAGATATTCTTCGCAATTCCAATATTTCATATTATGCTTACACTCATATCCGCGCTTTGCAAAATTGCTTATTTCGTACTGAACGTAATCATTTTCCTCAAGGTACTTTATGGCATACTCATACATTTCGTACTCTTCATCCTCATCGGGAAGAGGGAGAGTATCACGCATTGCACCAAAGGGAGTAGAATCCTCTATTTTAAGATTGTATAAGGAAATATGCTCAGGTGAAAGAGCTACTACCTTTGCAAGAGAGGAACGGAAGGAGTTAAGAGTCTGTTCGGGAATACCGTACATAAGATCAACGTTTATATTGTCAAATCCTGCTTTTCTTGCATCCTCAAAGCTAAACTTAAATTCCTCAAAATTGTGTATTCTGCCAAGGGCGCGAAGTTCATTGTTCTGTGCGCTTTGCAGTCCCATACTAAGGCGGTTGATACCTGCCTTTTTATACTTTCTAAGCTGCGCCAAAGATACGGTTGCAGGATTAGCCTCAATGGTAAACTCTGCTTCCATGGTTACGTTAAAGTTTTCGTAAATGCAGTCAACAAGCTCAAGCATCTGCCTTTCTGGAAGAATGGAGGGAGTACCGCCTCCGAAAAACACGCTGTCTACTGCGTAATCACGGGCAGCACCGGAATAATCCTTGCACTGAAGCATTAAAGCATCGGTATATCTTTTGTAGCTGTCAAAGCCGGCTACCGAATAGAAATCGCAATAATCGCACTTCTTTTCGCAAAAAGGAAAGTGCATATATAAACCTAAATTCTTCATCTGTATCACCTATCATTCATCAAGCTTGAGAACTGCCATAAACGCCTCGGGTGTTACCTCGACGCTACCCAGCTTTCTCATCTTCTTTTTACCTTCCTTCTGCTTTTCAAGCAGCTTCTTCTTTCTTGTTATGTCACCGCCGTAACACTTTGCAAGCACGTCCTTACGAAGAGCCTTTACTGTTTCTCTTGCAATTACCTTACCGCCTATCGCTGCCTGTTCGGGAACCTCAAAAAGCTGTCTGGGAATATGTTCCTTAAGCTTTTCGGCTATCTTTCTCGCTCTTGGATACGCTTTTTCCTCGTGTACTATAAAGGAAAGGGCGTCAACTATCTCTCCGTTAAGGAGAATATCAAGCTTAACAAGCTTGCTGGGTTTATAACCGTTAAGCTCATAATCAAGGGATGCGTAACCCTTACTTCTGCTCTTTAAGGCATCAAAAAAGTCGTATACTATCTCGTTCAAGGGCAGTTCGTAATGAAGCTCGGTTCTTGTGGCATCAAGATATTTCATATCATAGAAAATACCTCGTCTGTCCTGGCAAAGATCCATTATACCGCCTACGTAATCAACGGGTGTAATAATACTTGCCTTTACCATAGGTTCTGCTGCTTCACGTATCTCCGCTTGATCGGGGTAGTTGGAAGGGTTATCAATATACAGCACGGTGCCGTCGGCTTTTGTTATCTTATAAATAACGCTGGGTGCTGTAGTGATAATATCCAGATTAAACTCTCTTTCAAGTCTTTCCTGGATTATTTCCATATGCAAAAGACCAAGGAAGCCGCATCTGAAGCCAAAGCCGAGAGCTGCAGAGGTTTCGGGCTCAAAAAGCAGAGATGCATCGTTAAGCTGAAGCTTTTCAAGAGCATCACGCAGGTCATCATACTTTGCGCCGTCTTCGGGATATATACCGGAGTACACCATAGGCAACGCCTTTTTAAAGCCGGGCAAGGGTGTATCAATACCGCCCTGAGCCGTGGTTATTGTATCACCTACACGGGTATCAGATACGTTCTTAATACTTGCGGTAATATAACCAACCTCGCCTGCGCAAAGCTTATCGGTTTTATGAAGCCCGAAGGGAGCCATAAAGCCAACGTCAATAACGTCAAACTCTGCACCTGTGTTCATCATTCTTATTCTGTCACCTGATTTAAGTGTACCGTCAAATACGCGAACATATACTACAACTCCAAGGTAAGGGTCGTAATAAGAGTCGAAAATAAGACACTTAAGAGGAGCGTTTTCATCACCCTTAGGAGCAGGGATATCGCTTACTATCTTTTTAAGCACGTCTTCGATATTCTGTCCCGTTTTTGCTGATATTGCAGGACAATCCTCGGCAGGTATACCAATTATATCCTCCACCTCACCTCTTACGCGGTCAACGTCCGCCGAGGGAAGGTCTATCTTATTTACAACAGGCACTATTTCAAGGTCTGCATCTATTGCAAGATAAGCATTACCAAGGGTCTGTGCTTCAATACCCTGAGTGGCGTCTACAACAAGAAGTGCGCCGTCACAAGCGTTAAGCGAACGGCTTACCTCGTAGTTAAAGTCTACGTGACCGGGGGTGTCTATTAGATTAAGGGAATAGGTTTCGCCGTCCTCCGCCTTATACTGCAGGTTAACGGCACGGGCCTTAATTGTAATACCCCTTTCCCTTTCCAGATCCATATTGTCAAGCAACTGCTCTGCCATATCACGTCTGGCAACGGTATCGGTATTTTCAAGCAGTC
>JAZOTL010000070.1:0-10504 GCA_045657645.1 Eubacteriales bacterium | reverse complement strand
CTTCGGGGAAGGTAACGTTTACGTCAAACTCATCACCAATCTTGTGACCGATTATCTGATCCTCAAAGCCGGAGATAAACTGACCGGAGCCGAGCTTAAGGGGATGACCCTCGCCCTTGCCGCCTGCGAAAGCAACACCGTCAACAAAACCTTCATAGTCTATAGTAACGGTATCATCCTTCTTTGCTGCTCTGTCGGTAACGTCGATAGTTCTGGCATTTCTCTGCTGAACGCGCTTAACTTCTTCGTTAACTTCGGTTGCAGTAACGCTCTTTACGTTGCGCTCAACTTCAATACCCTTGTAATCCTTAACCTCTACAGTGGGATATACATAGAAAGAAGCCTTGAATGCAACACCGTCGTCATCGATCTTTTCTACATCATATTCGGGGCGGCTAACAGGAGTAAGACCGCTTTCCTTAAGTGCCTCGTCATAAGCTGCAGGCAGTACCTCATTGATTGCATCTTCATAAAATACACCCTTACCGTACATCTTTTCGATGATAGATCTGGGAGCCTTACCCTTACGGAAACCGGGTACAGTCATCTTAGAAACATTCTTTTTGTAGGCTGCGCTGCAAGCCTTATCAAAGGTAGCCTTATCAACCGAGAATTCAATTTCAACCTTGTTGGTCTCCAGGTTGTTTACCTTTACATTTGCCATTTTTTAAATGTCCTTTCTAATAATTAAAACATATCATTTCTATTTTACATATTTATCTAATAAAGTCAAGGTATTTTGAAAAAATTTCTTGTTATTTTCAATTTAATACCTTATAAGGAACAAAATTCAGGTAATCCGCCGAAATTATCGTGAACTCTATTCCCTTATAAACTATAGTTTGCGGCATATCGTACACACCGTGAATATGACCGTAAAAACACTTTTTTACGCCTCTTGCTTCAAGTGCATTTACTATTTCATCGCATATATAATCACCATATACAGGTGGGAAGTGAAGAAACATCAGCCGTTCTCCTTCAAATCCCATTTTATCCGCATAATCAAGGCTTAAATTTATTCTGCCTACCTCACGGTTGACTATTTTATTGTAATCCTCTGCATTGCCGGGGGAGTTGTGGTCATCGGTATACCAGCCCCTTGAACCGCATACAACAAAGCCCTCTGCCCGGTATGCATTATTATGAAGCAGCTTTATGGTAGTTATTCCCTCTTGTTCAAAAAAGGCATCTGCCTTTGCCTTTGTTGCCCACCAATAATCGTGGTTACCCTTGGAAATTATCTTTGTTCCGGGCAGGCTGTCAAGAAAAAGCAGATCTTCTCTCGCTTCTTCAAAATTCATACCCCATGAAATATCCCCCGGTATTACCACGGTATCCTCTTTTTTCACGGTATTGCACCAGGCATTTTTCATCTTTTCAAAATGACCGTTCCAACGGTATCCGAAAATATCCATTGGCTTATTTACACCGATAGACAGGTGTGTATCCGAAAGCACGTATAACGCCATATAACCTCCGTGAATATTTTTTCAAAGTATGGTTAAACCAAATATGGGGGTGAAAGTATGAACATCTTTGATTCAAAGGATGATTCCTCAAACAAAAAGACTATTTCGGGAATATCCTGTGATGTGAAAAATTGCACATACAATGACGGATGTAACAACTGCACGGCAGGTCACATTACCGTAGGACCTACCAACGCCGTTTCCTGCACCGACACCGTATGCGCAACCTTTAAGTCCAATTAAAGACCAAGCTCGGAAATTACCTCTTCGGGCATTGCCGCCGCTTCGATCACACGGTCGAAGCGGATTTCTTTACCCTTAAGACCGCCCAGACCCTCGGGAATTTCTACACCCGAAACAGCATTAAGTGCATCAAGAGCGTCAAACTCATCCTCAAAGGTAACGCCTTCCTTTATGCTCTTATATACGTTAGAAGCAAACTTATAGGGGGAGGCGGTGGAAGCTACCACCATAGGAGTTGTATCCCCAGTTTCGCTTATATACTTTTCAGCGGCGCATACAGCAACTGCGGTATGGGTATCGCAAAGATATCCGCGGTTTTCAAAGTTGGATTTTATGGTTTGTGCACACTCTGCTTCATCAGCATAGTAGCCTGCAAATTCAGTTGCAATTACAGCCTTTATATCGTCATCAACGGTATACTTGCCCTCTGTGTTAAGCTTATTCATATATTCGGCTGTGCGCTCACTGCCGCCTACAAGATAAAGCAATCTTTCAAGGTTGCTTGAAATAAGTATATCCATAGAGGGGGACATAGTTGTATAGAAATCACGGTTTCTATCGTATGTACCTGTAGAAAGGAACTCTGTAAGTATGTTATTCTTATTGGAAGCGCAGATGAACTTACCGATGGGAAGACCCATAAGCTTTGCAATGTATGCAGCAAATATATTACCAAAGTTACCTGTAGGAACGCATACGTTCATCTTATCGCCCATAGCTATCTTGCCGTCAGACACCATATCACAGTATGCAGATACGTAGTATGCTATCTGGGGAGCAAGACGGCCCCAGTTTATGGAGTTTGCGCTGGAAAGGAAGTAACCGTTTTCGTTAAGCTTCTTTGCCATTGCTTCATCAGAGAATATCTTTTTAACGCCTGTCTGAGCATCGTCAAAGTTACCGATAACCGCGCAAACGGAAACGTTTTCGCCTGCCTGTGTTGCCATCTGCAGTTTCTGTATCTTACTAACACCGTCAACAGGATAGAACACCTTTATCTTTACCTTATCTACGTCGCGGTAGCCTTCAAGAGCCGCCTTACCTGTATCACCTGAGGTTGCAACGAGTATAAATGCTGTTCTTTCCTCACCTGTTTTTGTAAGAGCACGGGAAAGGAGTCTGGGCATTATCTGCAAAGCCATATCCTTAAATGCGCTTGTAGGGCCGTGCCAAAGCTCAAGTATGGAAAGGCCGTTATCTATATGACTAAGGGGAGCGGCGCCGCCCACAAAACGCTTTTCGCTGTACGCTTCACTGCAATCAGCCAAAAGCTCTTCGTATGTATAATCGGATAAGAAAAGTGAAAGGATATAAGCCGCGCGCTCTGCGTATCCTACAGAGCAAAGCTCCTTTACCTTTTCAAGGGAGAGTGTGGGCATTTCGGTAGGCATAAAAAGTCCGCCATCGCAAGCCAGACCCTGCTTGATAGCCTGTGCTGCACTAACCTCTGCCTGTGCGTTAGTTCTTGTACTTCTGTAAACCATTTTTATGTCCTCTTAATATATAATTATTATCTTTTATTGTGTGTCTGCGTTAAAAGCACCCTTTATATGCTCTATCCTGTAGCTTCTCTTACTTTCGGGCGAAAGGTACACCTCTATAATATCAAGCCTTGGGAGCAGTTTGGTCTTATTTTCACGCAGATAATTTTTTACTGCATATATTATATGGCGCCGCTTTTCGGCATTTACCGCCTTTGCAGGTCTGCCGTACTTTTGCAATGCCTGTGTTTGGGTTCTTGTTTTAACCTCGCAAAACGCGATATGCTTTTTGTTACGGGCGATAATATCTATCTCGCCGTGACGGGTATTATAGTTACGCTTGACTATACGGTAACCGTTTTTGCGAAGATAACGGCAGGCAAGCTTTTCACCGTAATCGCCTTTCTTTTTATTATTAAGCGAAAAAATACTCATTTGTCAAGAAATTTAAGAAAGGTCTTGCGGTGTACGGGAGAAGGTCCGTACTTTCTCACAGCATCCATATGTTCCTTTGTGGGATAACCCTTGTGCTTTTTAAAATTGTACTGTGGATACAATTCATCAAGCCTAAGGCAATCACGGTCACGGCTGACCTTTGCAAGGATAGATGCCGCCGCAATGGAAGGAGAAATTGAATCACCCTTTACCACGCACTGTGTATCGCAGGTAAAATCCCTTGCCACGTTTCCATCCACCAGCACCATATCGGGGGCAGGTGTAAGCTCTGCAACAGCCCTGCGCATTGCAAGCTGTGCGGCATTGAGTATATTAAGCTGGTCTATCTCCTCAACCGAAGCAGAACAGATAGCGTAGCTTACGGCCTTTTCTTTTATCACATCAAAAAGCTTTTCCCTTTTCTTTTCGGTAAGCTTTTTGGAGTCATTTAAACCCTCTATTTCCACGTCTTTGGGCAGAATAACAGCCGCGGCGTAAACAGCACCTGCAAGGGGGCCTCTGCCCGCCTCATCGGTTCCTGCAACCACTTTATATCCTGCAGAGTAAAACCGGTTTTCAAGTTCAAAGGTCATTGTATATCCTCCGGAAGCTCCAGAGTTATTCTGCCGATCTTTGCACCTCTGAATTCATCCAGCAGCATATTGGTAGTTCTTTCCCAGTTTATTTCCCCTCCGGAAATAAGGAAGCCTCTCTTTTTGCCTATAACCTCTAAAAGCTCCCAATCCTCAAGGTCGTCATATTGGGAAATATCCCCCAGCTTATATCTTGCGCAAAGCTCCTCGGGATATTTATAACGAACCTTTGATATCATTGCTGTGGCAATTCTGTCAAGGTCCATTATCTGGTCCTTTATTGCTCCTGTAATAGCAAGATTTTCGCCAACACGCTCGTCCTCAAATTTAGGCCAAAGAACACCGGGCATATCAAGAAGGTCAAGACCTACCGAGGTAGAAACCCATTGCTTTGTCATAGTAACACCGGGTCTGTCCTCAACTCTTGCCTTTTTTTGCCCTGCCAACTTATTGATAAGGGAGGATTTTCCTACGTTTGGTATACCCACTATCATAGCCTTAAGGGTTCTTCCGTGCATACCCTTGCTTTCGTATTTTTCCACCTTTTCGGAAAGCACGTCCCTTACGGCGTTACCTATCTCTTTTATTCCCTGTCCTGTTATGCTGTCTATAAACATACATCTTCTGCCCTGCTTTGCATAGTAAGCGCGCCATTTGTCGCTTGCTACGGGGTCTGCAAGGGAGGATTTTGAAAGCAGAGTAAGCATAGGCTTATTTTTAACAAGCCTTGTTATCTCCGGATTTTTAGAGCTTTCGGGAATACGGGCGTCAAGTATTTCTATTACAATATCAACCTCAGGCAAGCACTCCGTTATAAGGCGGCGTGTTTTCGCCATATGGCCGGGAAACCACTGTATTTGTGTAGATGGCATCGTTTTCCTCTTAATTAATTTACTTTACCGGTATTAGGGGTAAGCCTGAAAACCACCCTGCCGATAATATTTCTTTCGTCTACTGCGCCTATAGCACGGCTGTCTCTTGAGTTCCAGCGATTGTCACCCATTACAAAAACGTGACCTTCGGGAACTGTATAGGGGAACTCTACATTTGCATAGTTGTTCTGCATACCCTTGTATACAACGTAATCCTCTTCAAGGGCTGTACCGTCAACGGTAACCTGTCCTGTGGCACGGTTATAATCCACCGTTTGATTTTCGGTAGCTATTATACGCTTAACGTAAGGATTATGATATCCGGTTGCCTCGGATTGAAATACAATTATATCACCCTTTTTGGGATTATACAGAAAATCGCTTAATATAAGCACGTCACCATGCTGCAGAGTTTCGTTCATGGATGCACCGTTAACGGGAGAATAGCGGGCAATACAGGTAAGCACCACCATAACTATGGCAATGGATATAACCAAAAGCTCAGCCCATTCAAAAACCGTTTTAAGTACGTCCTGTTTTTCCTTTTTTGTAGCAGTTTTGTTCATCACTTTTCATCCTTTATCATGTAGGAAAGCAGAGTGCTTCCGTCAGGTATGTATGTTTTTGACTCCATAGCCTTTTCGCAGAAGGATTCTGCGCCTTCAAGCTCCTCATTAGAGGAATAGAGGAAGAAGGGTACGGGGTCCATAGTATGTGTACGCTTGCAGATAGGTGTGGGGTGGTCGGGAAGAACCAGTATCTTAAAGTCCTCACCTGTGGAACGCAGGTATTCAAGAACGGGGGCAAGTATCTTTTCGTCAATAAGCTCTACGGAAAGTATCTTATTTTCAAGCTCCGCTCTGTGTCCGCATTCATCAGGACCTTCAACGTGTACGTATACAAGCTCTTTTCCACGCTTAAATGCATCTATACAAGCATCAGCCTTACCCTTATAGTTGGTATGCACGTTACCTGTTACGCCCTCAACGTCAATAGATTCCATACCTGCGCAAAGACCGATACCCTTTATAAGGTCAACAGCGGAGATAACAGATGCGTCAACTCCCCATTTTTCCTTAAAGTTAGGAAGCGCGGGCTTCTTGCCGGGGCTCCAGAGCCAAAGAGAGTTTGCAGGGCGCAAGCCTCTTTCTTTACGGGCAATATTTGTAGGATGGTTTTCAAGAATCTCGTAGCTCTTCTTTTGAAGAGTAAGGAAGGGCTCGGGAGGAAGGTAATCTGTTACCTTTTGACCCAGGATATCGTGGGGACGCATAAATTCAACGTTTTCGGGGGCGTCCTTCCAGATAAGGCAATGGCGGTAGCTTACACCTGTATAGAACTTCTTTATCTCATCACCAAGCTCTTTGTCAATGGTTTTGATAAGCTCGTCCGCCTCAGGGGTGGTTATTTCATCGGCACTATGGTCGATCATAGTTTTGTTTTCATAGCCCTCTTCATCGCCTATTGTAACGATGTTAGCGCGGAAAGCGGTTTCATCAGGCTTCATATCTATGCCCATACTTACCGCTTCAAGGGGTGAACGTCCCTTGGAGTAAACCTTAGGGTCATAGGACATAATGGCTATATTTGCGGTATCACTTTCGGGAACCATACCCTCGGGCACGTTGGAAACAGTACCTGCAAAGCTCTTTTTGCAAAGCGCATCCATCACGGGCTTGTTAGCTGTTTCAAGGGGAGTTTTACCGCCCAAGGCCTCGATAGGATAATCGGCTGCACCGTCTGTTACAAGTATAAGATATTTCATAATTCTATCCTCGCTGAATATATGGAAACAATTTGATATTATATTATATATTATTTCACGCACTTTTACAATAGGTACGGCAAATATTTATTTGTAACAAAAAAGTAAACTTTGAAAAAACTATTGCATTCCCATTTTAATTGTGATATAATCCCTTCGTTACACAAATAACACAGGCAGTCCTCTGCGTATGCTCTGCAAGAATGTCTGTAATGAATAGGAGGAAGCCACAATGGATATCTTAAAGGCTTTTACAAGCGAGCAGTTAAAAGAAAACGTACCCAGCGTTAAGGTTGGTGACACAGTTCGTGTTCACAACAAGATCAAAGAGGGTAACAGAGAAAGAATTCAGCTTTTCGAGGGTGTTGTTATCGCACGTCATGGCGGCGGTATTTCCGAAACCTTCACCGTTAGAAGAATTTCCTACGGTGTAGGCGTTGAAAAAACATTCCCCCTTCACTCCCCCAACGTTGAGAAGGTTGAGACCATCAGAAACGGTAAGGTAAGAAGAGCTAAGCTTTACTATCTGCGCGGCAGAGTTGGTAAGGCATCCAAGGTCAAGGAACAGATCCAGTAATTTAAGACCAAACAAAAAAGCAATCTCTTGTGAGATTGCTTTTTTTAATTCTACAATACTTATCAGAGAACCTAAAGCGGAGCACCGCATACCAGAAGGAGAGCGATTTCGCTCTCCTTCTTCAACTTTATTCCAGGACACAGAACCGTCCCCTGTGCTACAGAACCGTCCCCTGTCTTTTTTTGTCAAGACACAGAACCGTCCCCTGTCTTAGAATTTCTAGAAGTTATTGTAGAACCAACTTCTCCAACAGCACCAGCCGTAACACCTACCGTTGCTATACTAACAGCAGTTGCAACCATTGCTTTTGAAACCGCTATTGCTACTGGTATAGCTGCAGCAACCACACCACCGCTAGATATAGTTCCACCGATTGCGATAGCAGTTACTCCCAAACTAGCACCAATAACTGCTACTGCAGCAGCAACCTTGCAACATGATAGGCCAACTTCTTTTAATTTTTTCCAAAACTCCCCGTCGTCATCAATGCGCATAACAGGATTATTATCACAGTAAGCGTAAAGATTCTTATCTGTAACGGTGGTATCGGAAGCCATTACGGCAGATATATCATCCATGTTGATAAACCTACCGATCTCCGGATTATAGTATCTGCTCTGGAGATAGTAATAGCCTGTTTCGGTATCGTAGTAATAGCTGCGATAGCGTATGGGATTTATATGTGCAATATGACTGCCGTCGGTTATATTGGCGCCGTTTGCGTTCTTGATATAGAGCACATTACCCCAGGCGTCGTAAGCATACTGAGCTATTACGTTCAGGTGGATATCCACAAGGAACCGAGCCCAGTGTTATTTTTGTCAAGACATAGAACCGTCCCCTGTCTTATTATTTTCGTCAAGACATAGAACCGTCCCCTGTCTTAGAACCGTCCCCTGTCTTAGCACAGGGTGCGGTGGCTTTTTTTCTTATCCCCTTTTTCACCCTCGCACCCTTGTTTTTTGCATTTGGCTCCTGTTTGTCAAGGGCGGCGCATTTCTTTATACTTTTTTCTATTTTACTATTGACTTTTAATAGTTAGGCTGTCTTACCCTGTCTTACGTTATCATATACGTTGTCAAATATTCCATAATATTTATTTTGTATAAAAGATCCGCAGTTTCAACTTGTTCATCGACAATCAAATCGACTTCTACTTCTAAATACAAAGTATTATATTTCTGAACCGTCTCTACATCGGCAGTAAAACTACCAATATCATCAGCTCTATAACAATCATTTTTTTCTGTTTTGGAGTATGCGATGATCGTATTATATTCCGGAAGGTTTATCAATTCCATGCCTGATTCTGTATATAACAAAACACTCTTTATTTGTATTTCAGAGTTTTCTTCATGATTATTAGTGTATCCATATATATTAAGGCGATATACACCGTGTTGAACCTCTCTTATCCAAGGGCGGATTATTACATCCTTGATTTTATATTTATCCAACTTCTCCGATGCAGAATATTCATCGGTTTGAAGATTCTCGAACTCTTCTATTACAAAATCAAATCTGGCATGCTCTAATTGGCATCCGCAAAGGGTAATTGAAATAAGCAAAAAAAACGTAATAATAAGGTATTGTTTGCTCATAGTATGCCTCTCAATCGAAAATTTTAAGCTTGCTTTCAAATTGTTCACGTGTGTTGCTATTTCCAGTCACCCAGTATGGGAAAACATCCATCACACCATGACCTACCCAAGTAACCGCAAACACAGCATAATCTCCCAACTTTGCATTTGACTTAGGTATTTGAACTATTGGACAATAATTATATGTCCCTATATATAGTGGGTCCGATACATATTCGTGTGTATCGCCATCAAATACAGCCTCTCTTCCGTCTGAATGCGTATACTTTAATTCAGGGGCACCTACTCCATTATTGTGATATCGAGATTGGTCTGGAGGAACAAGAGTCCAGCCGGAATCGGCGGAATTCACTTCTTCATATGTAGGAGAAGGATTGTTTTGTTCTTCCCTATTTTCAAAATGAAACTCGGTGGCAGAATAATAAGCAGAATAAGCAGCGTCGGTTATATCATTCCACACTTCAGTTGCTTTATCAAGTATTGTTTCACCACCACATTTTTCGCAATCATTCCAAAAATCCCAACGATGGAAGCAATTACCGCACGGATCACTTCCATTGGTCGGAGTATTATTACAATATGTATAGAGATTGAAACCCAGAAAAGCTGTTGTATATAAAAATTCATCCGCATTTATAAATCTTCCAATTACAGGATCATAATATCTGCTTTGCAGATAGTAGAACCCTGTTTCGGTATCGTAGTAGTAGCTACGGTAACGAATGGGATTTATGTTAGCAACATGAATTGTATCAGATGAAATATCAACACCCGATGCGTTGACTACCGAAAGAACGTTGCCCCAAGCATCGTAGCTGTATTCCGCAATGATACCGTGAGCCTTGGAGAGTATGGCGGTAACGTCACCCTGCAGGTTCTTGATGTAGTAATAGGGTGTGGTATTTCCGTCTATATTGTAGGTAAATCCGTAGCAGTTACCCGATTCATCATAGAGGAAATTAAGGCTCCTTGTGCCGTCATCCCATACCTGTGAAATGAGATTTCCGTTTGCGTAATAGTATGTATATACCTCACCGCCTACGTTCTTAATGGTTCTCATTCCGTCTATGCCGTAGCCGTAATAGGTAGTAGTACCGTTACGGGTCACGCTGTTAAGATCACGCCCGTGCCGCCAATTGAAGGTGTAGCTTTCACCGTTGTAGTAGCTTAAAGGATTACCTATATTATCATAGGTTATGCTCACTCCGTTATAGGCGGTAAGCTGATCCTTCCACAGGGTGTTATCATATGAATAGACGTTTTCTTCTTTAAGGTGAGTAGCTGTTCCTACCGTATAAGCCTCACTGTATGAGCCGTAATCCGTATAAGCTACAACGTATTTCTTACGAATGTTACCGTAGGTATCGTACTCATACAGGTAGCTCTCGTTGCTCAGCTCGTTTTCCTCAAGCTTTAACTGATTCTGCAGGTCATAGTAATAGGTAGTAGCACAGGGGACGGTTCT
>JAZOTL010000069.1:0-3212 GCA_045657645.1 Eubacteriales bacterium | reverse complement strand
GGCTCAACGCCTCTGTCGGATAAAGAATGGGGCCTTTCTAACCGTATGACCGCCTGCGCGCTTGGCGCAATCGGCTCGGTCGGCGGACCGCGGTGTTGTAAGCGCGATTCATACCTTGCAATAACTGAGGCGGTTGAGTTTGCCAAAACCGAACTCGGTATAAAAATGCAACTCAGTGACATAAAGTGTAGCCATTTTTCAAGCAATAACCAATGTATAAAAAACCGCTGCCCGTTTTATATTTGAAGTTGATGAGATCTTAATGAAGAAAAAGTATAGCGATTCCATTATAAACGGAGTTGGGGCAAAGGCGAAAAATTCAAATTATTGATCATAATGCTTTTTCTATCACTTTCATTACATAAAAAGTACCTTGGAAATGCAAGTATTTCCAAGGTGCTTTTTTATTTTGTCAAATCAATAATATGTTCTTCAGTGCTTTCGTGATTGGAGTTGGTAAACTGCACCTTCATTTTATATCCGTCTATTGTGAGCGCGGCGCCCGTGAAATCAACCATAGCTCTTTTTTCATCTCTTGTTTCACGCGAGCCGACAATAACAGGACAAATCTGACCCTTGTCGTCCAGTTTTCCGCCTATCTCGCTTACCGCGAGCGTATGTAAATGCCCCGACAGCATTGCCTGTGGCTTTACGTTTTCGCCGAGCAGCTTAAGCCAGTGTGAAAACAGCGGCTGCTCAATGTCAAACGGCGGGCGTATGGTGTGCGAAAACGGATTGTGCACGATAACCAAGCGGTAGTCTACGCCCGGTGCAGCGTACTCTTCATCTGCATTTTTTATTATTCTTTCAAGATACTCGGTTTCCTCGCGCCTGAACTGATGGCAGGCAACCGTGCCGCCGTACTCGGGATGCTCGTCCACCTTGTCCTCGCCGCAGTCCATAACAATACCCCACAGCCTGCCAAGTCTGAAGGTGTAGTATGAATTGCCGTTCTCGGTTGGTGTGTACTCTGCAATGTTCTCTGCAAAAAAACCGCGTGTGTCGTGGTTGCCGCGAGAGAAAATACAGGGTCTTGCGCCGCCGGTTACCGCTTCGCAGAACTGGTATATAATGTTGAAGTAGTTAATGTCACCGCTGTGGTTGGGTATATCGCCGTTGAGTATAAACAGGTCAATGTCGTCACCAAAATACGAAGCCGCCTTGGAAGGAAGGGTAAACCTGCTGTGCGCATCTGAAAGATGGTACATTCTTATAGGCCCCTCTTTTGGCAGACCGCGGAACTTGAAGGTCTGTGACACCTCGTCTTCAAGGGTGGGAAAGTACGCCTTGCGTTCAATTATTCTGCGGTAGTGTACCGAATACTCGCCTGCGTTGTCAAGCTCGTCAACAGGTACGTTCACGCGGTGAACGCGTGTCGATGAACGGATAATTCCGTTTGAATGGTCGTAATACTTCTGACCGTTCACCTCTACCCAGAACAAAAGGTCAGAACGCGCCATCGCCATTATCTGATACTTGTTTTTGACCGCAAATACTGCGGGCGTGTATAAAAGCTCGTGCATACGCTTGGGAATTTCCATAACATTTCACCTCGTTTTGTGATTTGTTTTCATTATATCGTGTGCCCTGTTTTTATTCAAGAGACTTATTAAAAATAGATGGTTGAGAAGCCGCTTTTAATATGTTATAATAATTTTATAATAAAATATCCGGAGGATTAGTTATGAAACGTGGGTTTTGGGAAAAATATTGGCTTTGTCCCATTTTAAGTATTTTAATATTCGTAATAAACATAATAGGCTTGTCGTCATATGCTATTTTGCTTGTAGCTCCGTTGTGCGCCATTATATACGGCGTATTGTCATATATAATTTCCAAAAAAATTATTATGCCGCAACTGATTTTGTTTGTAATCAATTTTGCTTGTTGGTTTGGCTTTGACAGAAATAGTCTTGATTGGGCGGGTACTTATATATGGTCGGTAGGTCCTGCGGTATTTTCGCTTATCGGCACGTTGTTCACCGCTTTGGTTTATCACGTAAAAAAAGAAATGACCGACAATCAAGAATATATCTCTGAAACAAAAGAGGAAGAATAATTATGCGTAAAGATTTCGGAGTGAAAGCTTGATATTGAGTGAAGTTATGGAAACAAAAAACCAAGAACTAAATACCGTTGGCAGTAATTTTTTCTTTCACCATACGGTAACTACCGCCAATCAAAGCGACTACTATATCGGGCCCGAGGCGCACCGTCAGTATGAACTGCTTTACCTGCTGAGCGGAAAGCTCACCTATCTTATTGAAGGTAAGGTGTATAAAGTAAACCCGGGCGATATGATTCTCATAGCACCCAACGATATTCATACTCTGCAAATCGGCAGCGGTACCGATTATGAGCGTATAGTCCTGCATTTTAATATGGAACTTCTCACCCAATCGCTTCGGAGCATGTCGGCAGACTCGCCCTCATTTCAGTGGACCGACCTTGCGCCCATTATTCCTGCCGATATCTGTAGGCAATACAGCCTTGATAAGCTTTTGTTGTCAATTGTTCAAAGCACCGAGGAAAACCGTTATAAAACTCCCTACACTATTGCAAAAACTATTGAGCTTATTATCGGACTTGATAAGATTTTTGCAAGTCGGAAGCTGTATTTAATCCAGCCCATTACGGCGGACTCTTTAATCAAGCGTATGATTGACTTTATAAACGAGCATATAACCAGTCCCATCTCGTTAGATGATATGGCGGCTCAGTTGTACGTCAGCAAATCCACACTCTGCCATCGTTTTCGGGCGTATATGAATATGACCATTAACCGCTATATCACCATTAAAAAAATGTACTATGCCGCAGAACTTATTCAAAAAGGAATGAACGCGGTAGAGGCAAGCCTCACTGTCGGCTACAACAATTACACCACGTTTTTTTATAACTTCAAACAAATTATAGGCTCCGCACCTTCTGCAGGAAAGCAAAAGGACCACTCTTAGCAAAACTTGTCAAGAACTGACTGTGGTACAAGCGACGCCGAATCCAAATCACAATAAACACTTACATCCGGGTGCTGCTTAAGAAGTGTGGCAGGAACCATTGGTGTAACGTCCTGCGCAAGTGTATCTTTGATCGCTTGCGCTTTTACTTTGTAAGGTACTGCGCAAATAATTGTTTTGCACTCCATTATTTTTTTGCAGGTCATACTTATAGCCTGTTTGAAAGCCTCTTCTGGTGTTGCAAACCAGCCCTCG
>JAZOTL010000068.1:0-5068 GCA_045657645.1 Eubacteriales bacterium | reverse complement strand
GAAGATTTGACACGCCGTATTCCACCATATAGATCGGCCTGCCGCCGGCGGAAGTGGCGGCATGAGATACCTTTCCTTTTTTCACAAACTGCAAGGTCTCTTCCACATCATTCAATGTGGTTTTCCAGTATACAGGAACATTTTCCATCGTTCATTCCTCCTGTTTCTCATATTGTTAATAATAGCACAGCAAGGTATGTTTGTAAATCTGAAAACACGGTGAAAATGGTGGAGAGAAACGCTATACTTTTTACAGTTTCCCATTAAAAAAATCCGAGTTTATAAAAAACTCGGATTTTTGATTACCGCTCCTCGCGGAAATAGGAAAGGCCAAGGCTCTGAGGCGGCTGATGCTCACGCTTTTTACGCATGCTGGTAATAATCAGAACCAACAGGGTAACCACATACGGCAGCAGCTTGAACAGTTCCTGTGTTGCATCACCCAAACCACGGATGTAGTTATTGGCGTTACACAGCGCACCAAACAGGAAAGAGCCAAAGATCGCCATCGTCGGCTTCCAAAGAGCAAAGATAACCAGTGCGATCGCCATCCAGCCACGGTCACCAAAGGCGTTGTTGGACCAAGATCCTGTAGCGTACGCCATTACATACTGTAAACCGCCAAGACCTGCGATTGCAGCACCAATACAAGTTGCGCAGTATCTATACTTTACTACGTTAATTCCTGCTGCATCAGCCGTTGCAGGGTTTTCACCAACAGCACGAAGATTAAGACCTATTCTTGTGCGGTTAAGTATATAGGTTGTAGCAAACGCAATAATAATAGCTAAATAGGTAAGAAAGTCGTGGGATAGGAAAATATCTCCAAACCAACCTAATTTATCGGCAAAAGGAAGCTTAGTTGTGAAAAAGCTGCTTGTTTTACCAAGTGATATAGATGCCATACCTTCATTATCAACAAGATTGATCAAAGAGCCACCAAAGAAGTTACCTAAACCAATACCCAAAGTGGTTATAGCAAGGCCTGTAACGTTCTGATTTGCTCTTAAAGTTACAGTAAGGAAACTATATAAAAGACCAACTAATGCAGAGCCGGCAATTGCGCAAACAAGAGGGATAATAATTGCAAGCACGGCATTCATTTTATCTATATTGTTGCCGCAAGATAATTCATATAAAAACGAACCTATAACGCCGCTTATAGCACCAACGTACATTATACCCGGTATACCAAGGTTAAGATGACCTGATTTTTCTGTAATAATTTCTCCTGTTGAACCATAAAGCAGCGGTACGCCAAGAAGAATTGCTCTGCAAATAAACTGTACTATCATACTCAAGCCTCCTTCTTGTTACGGCGGAATTTAACGGTATAGTGAACGAAAAATTCACTTCCTACAACGCACAATAAAACTATACCAATTACAATATCTGCAAAGGAAGAGTTAAGATAATAATAGTCTGCAACCTTACCCATGCCCATACCGAGGAATTTAACCAAGGCAGTCATAATAACCATTATAAAAGGATTAAATTGACCAAGCCAGGATATCATTATTGCTGTAAAACCCTGTCCTCCGACAGTATCGGTACGAATTGTATGGTCTGTGCCTGCAACAAGCAACATACCAACCAAACCACAAAGGGCACCCGATACACACATTGTACGGATTATTACTTTTTTTACATTTATACCAATGTATCTTGCTGTATTTTGGCTTTCACCAACAACAGAAATTTCATAACCATGCTTACTGTATTTTAAATATATATACATTGCAACAGTAAGAACAGCAACAATAATAACGTTAAGAAGATAATCGTTATCACCGATCTTAGGTAAATTACCAAATTCTTGGGGTTGAATTACGTGAGATCCGCCGCCCTCAATATAAACGTAATATGCAACGATTTGAGTTGCTATATAGTTCATCATAAGGGTAAATAAGGTTTCATTTGTGTTAAAGAACGCCTTAAAAATCGAAGGAATGAATCCCCACAGAGCACCGCTCAACATACTTACAATTGCGATGATAGGAATTAGGATGGTGTTAGGCACTTTACCGCCTAATTCAATCATACATACTATTGCTCCGAAACCGCCTATCAATGCCTGTCCTTCAGCACCGCAGTTCCAAAACTTCATTTTGAAAGCAGGTGTTAATGCTAAGGCAAGACCCAACAAAATAGCAACATCCTGGAGATATTTCCATAGCATTACGTAGGAACCTTCTTCTATTCTTCCCAAAACACCGCGGTACATAGTTTCTATGATTACAGAAAGTGTTGCGCGATCAGGGCGAGAAGCAGAAGCCAAAGCATAGGCAACAGCTAACATTATTGTAACGGAGGAAATTATTGCGGCAAATCTTATAAGCCACGCCTTCCACCATATCATTTCATCTCTTTTAGAAACATGAAACAGGGGTTCACGCTTGTGCTTAATTTTTGGAATATTATTTGCCATTATCATTACCCCCTTCGGCTTTGGATTTTGTCATAAGAAGACCCAATTCTTCTTTTGTAGTGTTTCTTGCATCTACCGTACCTGTAATTTTGCCCGAACCAATTACCATTATCCTGTCGCAAAGCTCAATAAGAACGTCAAGGTCTTCACCAACAAATATAACAGCAACGCCTTTTTCCTTCTGTTCATTCAAAAGTTTGTATATAAGGTATGAAGAGTTAATATCAAGACCTCTTACGGGATATGCAACCATAAGTACGGTAGGTGATGATGCAATTTCTCTACCTACAAGTACCTTTTGTACGTTACCGCCGGAAAGTCTGCGCACGGGAGTGCCGGCACCCGGGGTTACAACTTCAAGATCATTTATAATCTTGTTTGCAAGATCCTTAGGCGCTTTTCTTTGTACAAATACTGAACTTCCCTTTGAATAACTACGGAGCATCATATTATCAACAATATCCATATTTCCAACAAGACCCATACCAAGGCGGTCTTCAGGAACAAAAGAAAGTCTAACACCTAAATTACGTATCTGTATTGGTGTTTTATCACGGAGATTGTCAACTTTATTTGTCTTAGGGTTGTTATATAAAATACTACCGGAAGATAAGTGCTGTAAACCTGCAATTGATTCAAGAAGTTCTCTTTGGCCTGAGCCTGCAATACCTGCTATACCGAGTATCTCACCTGCTTTAACGTTGAACGATACGTTATCAAGTATTACAGAACCCTGTCTATCTAAACAAGTTACGTTTTCAACATTCAATCGTTCAACATTGTTTTTAGGTTCAGAACGGTAAATGTTTAGCTCAACCTTTTTACCAACCATCATTTCCGTAAGCTCTGATTCTGAGGTTTCCGAAGTATTTACAGTGTTTATATATTCACCTTTACGTAAAACTGCAACCTTATCAGAAAGTGAAAGAACCTCATGTAATTTATGGGTAATTATAATGATACATTTGCCATCATCACGCATACGGCGCAAAATATCAAATAATTTTTCGGTTTCTTGAGGCGTGAGAACCGCTGTTGGCTCATCGAGAATTAAAATATCAGCACCGCGATAAAGAACCTTAATAATTTCAACAGTTTGCTTTTCAGAAACAGACATCGTATATATTTTTTTGTCCGGATCAAGATTAAAACCGTACTGATTGCTGATACTCTTAATTTGTTCAGTTGATTCTTTCAGATCATACTTTCCGTTTTCTATTCCAAGAACAATATTTTCAGCAGCAGAAAAAACATCAACAAGTTTAAAATGCTGATGAATCATACCGATTTTATATTCAAAGGCATCCTTGGGAGAAGCTATAACTACCTCTTCCCCGTTCACATGAATTGTGCCTTCATCAGGAAAATAAATACCTGAAATCATATTCATAAGGGTAGTCTTACCACTTCCGTTTTCACCAAGTATAGATAAGATTTCCCCGTAGTTTGCGGTAAGGTTAACGTTTTTATTTGCTATTACCTTACTTCCAAACCTTTTAGTAATATTTTTTAGTTCAATAGCAGGCTTTTTAGTCACAATGAACCTCCATTTTTTCTTAATTCTCAAGGTCGTGTTACATACACTGAAGCACGATCTTCAAAATTAGGATAAAGGCGAGGCAGGTGTTGCCTCGCCTTTTCTAATTTAATGATTAATAAGCTTCGTCAAGAAGGGTGATACCGTCGATTCTGATATCGAAGTAAGGGCCGGAACGATGCTTGGATTCATAGAACACGCCGTTTTCAATAGCTTCGGTATCCTTAGCAAATTCAGCATCGGTATCAACGTCTGCAAGGTAGGTTGTAAGAGTTTCGCCACCTACAGTGAAGTTAGCGGTATCGAATACGTTGATTGTACCGTCAACGAGCTGAGCCTTAACTTCAGCAAGCTTTTCTACAGTACCTTCAGCAGCAACTGCTGTATTTACATCGGTAAGTACAACGGAGCCTGTGCCGATAGTACCTGTCCAGTCGGTATCAATTGCTGTACCGTCCTGAACGGACTTGATGATGTACTTGAAGTAAGGTGTCCAGTCAATTCTGGAAGAACCGATAAATGTGTTGGGGCAAGCAGCAAGTGTGCTACCATTGTAGGAAACGTTAGGAACGCCTGCGGTTTCACAAGCAGTAGGTGCACCCATAGAGTCTGCGTGCTGGCTGATAAGCTTACAACCGTCATTGATAAGAGCTGTAGCAGCTTCCTTTTCGAGCTGTTCATCGTACCAGCTACCTGTGAACTTAACGTCCATGGTTACTGTGGGGCAAACGCTCTTTGCACCAAGATAGAAGGATGTGTAACCGGACATAACTTCAGCAAATGTAAATGCACCAACGTAACCCATCTTAGCTTCTTCAGCTGTGAATTCGCCGGCAGCGATCATTTCGTTAAGCTTCATACCTGCAGCAACACCTGCAAGATATCTGCCTTCGTAGATGGAAGCGAAAGCGTTGTGGAAGTTGTCAAGACCTGCTGTGTGAGCCTGTGTACCTGTAGCGTGGCAGAACTCAACCTCAGGATACTCTACAGCAGCCTGAATAAGGAAGGATTCGTGGCCAAAGCTATCAGCAAAGATAAGGTCGCAACCGTCAACCTCGATAAGCTCTACAGCTGCATTATAGCAATCAGTAGATTCGGGAATC
>JAZOTL010000067.1:0-18912 GCA_045657645.1 Eubacteriales bacterium | reverse complement strand
CCTCCGACTTCCGAACATTGCAACTCTCGATCCTATCCACGCTGTTCTCCTTATAGCGCTCAGCGTTCTCCTCACTCTCATCTCGGGACTTATCCCTGCAAGAAGTGCCGCAAAGAAGGATCCTGTTGTAGCACTGCGAACAGAATAATAACATAAAAGAGGAAGTGATTTTCACTTCCTCTTTTTACGAATATTATCAAAAAACTTTGTCATAAGCTCTCTTCCCTCTTGCTCCATAACGCCCCAAACAAGCTCCGGCTTATGGTTCAAGGGATAGTTATTAAGATTAAGCACACTGCCGAAAGCACCTGCTTTAGCATCCTTTGCTGCATAAACAACACGCTTTATACGGGAATTAACAATGGCGCCTGCACACATAGGGCAAGGCTCAAGGGTTACGTACATAGTACACTTGTGCAGTCGCCAACCACCAAGCTTACGGCAGGCTTCGTCTATGGCTACAATTTCGGCGTGCAGAAGAGCATTTTTGTCCGTTTCCCTACGGTTATGCCCTACTGCAACTACCTCGTCCCCACAGGTTATTACAGCACCTATAGGAGCCTCACCTTTATCAAAAGCTTTCTGGGCTTCTTTCAAAGCTATTTCCATAAAATATTTATCGTTCATATTATCACCCTGTTATTTACTTATTAAATAATACACCAAATCACAAAAATAAGCAAGGTTTTTTCAGGTTGATTTTTTTATATGCTTATGGTATAATTCTAGCATAAATCTAACTATCCAAAGGAAACAATATGTCTGAAAGAAATATTCCGGAGCTTCTTTCCCCTGCGGGGAATTTTGAAAAACTTAAAGCAGCCGTGCTTTACGGAGCTGATGCAGTATACCTTGCAGGAAATATGTTTGGTATGCGAGCTGCCGCCGACAATTTTTCGATAGAAGAAATATATTCAGCGGTAGAATACGCCCACGCAAGAGGAACAAAGGTTTATATAACCGTAAACACAATGCCCCGTGTAGGGGAGTTTGAAGCTTTGCGTAACTATTTAAACGAAATAAAGGACTGCAAGGCAGACGCCCTTATAGTGGCAGACCCCGGCGTTATTGAAACTGCAAAAAAGATAATGCCCCAAACGGAACTTCACATATCAACACAAACAAGTATACTTTCCTCTGAAACCTGCCGCGCATACTACAATATGGGCGCAACACGGGTTGTGCTTGCACGTGAGCTTACCCTTGATGAAATAAAGCAGATACGAAGTGAAATTCCAAAAGATCTTGAGCTTGAGGTATTTATACACGGTTCTATGTGCGTTTCCTACAGCGGAAGATGCCTGCTTTCACAGCACCTTACTTCAAGAGATGCCAACAGCGGCCGTTGCACACAGCCCTGCCGGTGGAACTATAAGCTTTATGAAATTGTAGAGGAAAAGCGCCCAGAAATGCCTTTCCCCATTATGCAAACCGAGCACGGAACCTTTATTATGAGTTCAAAGGACACCTGTATGATAGAGCATATACCAGAGCTTGTGGAGTCAGGTATCAAATCCTTTAAAATAGAAGGCCGTATGAAGAGTGCCTATTATACGGCAGTTACGACAAATGCCTACCGTATGGCGATTGACAGCTATCTGCGTGATCCCGATAACTACCAATACGACCCTACCTGGAAGCGCGAGCTTGAAAGCGTTAGCCACCGTGAATACAATACCGGCTTCTTCTTTGGCGATCCTTTAGACGATGCCAACCTCTGCACACGTGACGGCTACCTGCGTGAAAAGGCGTATATCGCCCAGGCTGTGGGCTATGACGAAAGCACAGGAATTGCTTCCTTTATACAAAGAAATAAGATATGCCGCGGCGATACCGCAGAGCTTATCTCCCCCGGCAAAACAGGCAGAGCCTTTAATATAGAATTCCTTACAAACGAAGCAGGAGAAGAAATAGAATCTGCTCCTCATCCCAATATGATATTTAAAACAAAAGTTCCCTTTGAAGTAAAAGAGGGCGATATTATAAGAATGGGCTGAGCGGCGAGTTACCGCACCCATTAGCGCACCCTCAAAACAACCGCATACACAAATCACCACAAAGTGATTAACTATAAAAAAAGCAGGCAATCAATTTGCCTGCTTTTTTGTTATATATTCAATTTTAAATACCTTACACACAGCCCATTTGCTAAGATCAAAAAGGGGACCGATAAACAGGGTTATCACAAGGGTTCCAATGTTTACTGTGTTTTCAACCGTAGGAATGAGCATTGCCAAAAGAAAACCGATAAGCACACATCCGCCGTCAAGAACAAGCTTCATCACCCACAGGGGCACACCTCTTTCACGGTTAAAGGCTTCCACAAGATCATCCATTGCGTTTGCAGGGAAAATAGAGGATATCATAATTCCTGCACCAAGGGCAAGCACCAGCATACCTGCTACAAAAAGGGGTATCTGCACAAATAAAACGCTTTTTCCCGTTCCGTCTACGTTTATAAGCACCCTTTCCCAAAAGGAAGTACAAACTCCTACAAGAAGGAAAGTGATTATAGTTGGCCAATTAAAAAGCCCCCTTCTTGCGATAGTAGCAATTATAACGTATATTGCCGCGGTTATATACACGGCTATGGCAATATCTATATGTAAAAGATCACGCAAGGCAAAATTAAGCACCTCTCCTGCCCCTGCACCAAAGCCTGAATGTTTAACCAGCAGGGAGCCAAGCGGAAGTATAAATATACCGAATATCCAAAGGAAAAAATGCTTTAAAATTTCACCTTTTTTCATAGTTTTAAAGGAATTAAAAAAATCGTGACTTACAAAATAATTTACAACCTTATTCATAAGAACCTCATTTTTTATTTTAGGCTATTATACAATATCCGCACCGTTTTTACAAGATAAAATACGATAAATTTATCTAAAATAATATTGACAACAACCTTATTCTGTGTTAACATAATTAAGGATTATAGATAGAGGCGCGCCATATAAGAGTAGCTACTGTCGGTCATACCCTCGCAAGGTTACGGCACTGCAAAAGGCGTTGGCGCCGAAGAGAAGCACGGCGGTGTTTTCTCTGGGACAAGGGAGAATATCTCTTGTACTGTCGCAATTGCGGAGTGCTATCATAATTATGAAATTCGTTTAGTGAATTTTTATTTATGGTAGCCGTATAATCGGCTATTTTTTATTGTATAGGAGAATTGAAATGACCAAGAAAACAATTTTCACAGGAGCTGCAACAGCACTTATTACACCTTTAGACGAAAACGGCATTAATTTTGAAAAATTTGGTGCTCTTATTGACTGGCAGATAGCGTCGGGTATTGACGCCCTTGTTGTATGCGGTACAACAGGTGAATCCTCTACCCTTACAGACGAAGAACACCGTGAAGCTATCAAATTCTGCGTTGAACGCACCGCAGGCGCAGTGCCCGTTATTGCAGGCACAGGCTCAAATGATACGGACTATGCTATTGACCTTACCAAATATTCCTGTGAGGTTGGAGCAGACGCTATGCTTGTTGTAACACCCTACTACAACAAGGCAACACAAAAGGGTCTTGTGAAGATGTTTAATTGTATAGCAGATGCCTCTGACAAGCCCCTTATACTCTACAACGTTCCTTCAAGAACAGGCTGTGGCATTGAGCCTAATACATACCTTGAGCTTGCAGAGCATCCCATGATTTCCGCAATAAAGGAAGCAAACGGCAACATTTCAAAAATCATAGAAACACAGGCACTCCTGCGCGGCAAGCTTGACATTTATTCAGGAAATGACGATCAGATAGTTCCCGTGCTTTCCTGCGGCGGTAAGGGCGTTATCTCTGTACTTTCAAACCTCCTTCCTGCACAAACATCAGAAATATGCAAGAAGTTCTTTGCAGGTGACGTTGAAGGCTCCCTTAAGATGCAGTTAGATTACCTCCCCCTTATCAACGCTTTGTTCTGCGAGGTAAACCCCATTCCCGTAAAAGCCGCTATGGCTCATATGGGATTCTGCGAAAACTATTTAAGACTTCCCCTTACTCAAATGGAAGAAGCACACGAAAAGCAGCTTGTTGAATGTATGAAGGCTGCCGGTATACAGGTAAAATAATATGAGAATAATAGTAAACGGCTCTAACGGAAGAATGGGCAAGGCTGTATGTGAATTTATAGACCAAGGCTACCTTAACGCTGTAGGTGCAGCATACGTAGATAAAAACAACCTTCCCTCAATGGATACCCCCATATACGAATCCCTTTCGGATTTTACAGGTGAGGCTGACTGTATAATTGATTTTTCCCATCACACGGTAACACAATCCCTGCTTGAATACGCAATATCCCGCAACCTGCCTGCAGTTATATGCACAACAGGACAGGATGAAGCAGAGTTACAGATGATAAAGGATGCGGCAAACAAAATACCCGTGTTCTTTTCAGCAAATATGTCTTTAGGTATTGCCGTAATGAACAGGCTTTGCAAAACAGCCGCAAAGATGTTCCCTGATGCTGATATTGAAATAATCGAAAAGCACCACAACCAAAAGCTTGATTCACCCAGCGGTACTGCCCTTTTGCTTGCAAAAGGCATCAAAGAAGTGCGTAATGATGCTACATTCCTCTGCGGCAGGCGTGACCACGGCAAGCGCACAAAGGAAGAGATAGGCATACACGCTATTCGTATGGGTAACGTTGTTGGTGAGCATGAGGTTATAATCAACACAGGCACCCAAACCCTTACCATAAAGCACGAGGCACAGTCAAGAAGCCTGTTTGCAGAGGGTGCTATGTGCGCCGCAGCTTTCCTGTGCGGCAAAGAGCCCGGACTTTACAATATGGAAGATTTAATAAAGGAATAATATGTACACAAGCTCAAACGTAAAGGTTAACCAAAAGGGACATATTGAATTTGCAGGCCACGATACTGTGGAGCTTGCAAAGCAGTACGGAACACCCCTTTATATAATGGATGAAGCGCGTATAAGAGAACGTATGCGCATATATAAAAATGCACTTGAAGAATGCTTTGGCAACGGCTCTATGCCCTTGTTTGCAAGTAAAGCTCTTTCAATGAAGCGTATATATGAAATAGCAAAGGAGGAAGGTATCGGTATAGATATCGTTTCCTCAGGCGAGCTGTTCACAGCATTAAGCGCAGGCTTTGACGTATCTAAGGGTTATTTCCACGGCAATAATAAGACCGATTTTGATATTAAATACGGTATAGATTCAAACGTTGGATATTTTGTATGTGATAACGTTGATGAGCTTAAGGCAATATCCCGTATTGCAGGTGACTGTAATGTAACGCAAAAGATTTTGCTGCGCATAACCCCCGGTATAGACCCCCACACTCTTGAAGCAATAAATACAGGCAAGGTGGATTCCAAGTTCGGCGCCGCAATAGAAACAAAGCAGGCTCACGAGCTTGTGGGTATAGCTCTTTCCCTGCCCAATATAGAGCTTGTAGGATTTCATTGCCATATCGGCTCACAGATATTTGAGTACGAGCCCTTTGCAGATGCAGCTGATATTATGCTCAACTTTGTTGCAGATATTAAAGCACAGTATGGCTTTGAAGTAAAGGAGCTTAACCTTGGCGGCGGTATGGGCGTTAAATATACAGACAAGGAGCCCGAAATAGACTACGCTGCAAACATAAAAGCAATCTCCCTTATAGTTAAGGAAAAATGCAGTGACATGGGTTTAAAACTCCCCAAAATACTGCTTGAGCCCGGCAGAAGCATTGTTGCAGATGCAGGAATGACCCTTTATACAGTAGGCGCAGTTAAGGAAATACCCGGCTTTAAGAACTATATATCCATTGACGGTGGTATGCCCGATAATCCCCGATATGCCCTTTACCAGTCAGAATATTCTGCGGTAGTGGCAAATAAGGCAGACCGTACTCCTGATTATAACTGCACCCTTGCAGGCCGCTGCTGTGAAAGCGGTGACCTTATAGGTGAAAATATGCTTATGATTAAGCCCGAGCGCGGTGATCTTGTTGGTGTGTTTGTTACAGGAGCGTATAACTATTCTATGGCATCAAACTACAACCGTATTCCCCGCCCTCCCGTAGTAATGCTTAACGGCAACACATCTTATATTGCCATTAAGCGTGAATCCTTTAAGGATCTTATAAAGAACGAAATATAAAAGAAAAAACTTTTCGCCAAGCGAAAAGTTTTTTCTTTTATATCATTTATATTAATAGCCGAGTTCCTGATATCTGTGCTCCATAATAAGGTTGTAATCATCACCGCCGGGGGTGTTGGAGCTCTTAAGGATAGAAGGAGTTTTACCACGCTTGAGCATTTCCTCAACGCAGCAGGTATATACAGACCACATAATGTAAGTAGCTGCAAGACCGGAAGCAGGAGCGAAGGGCATTTCAAGACCTTCAACGTCCATCATACCGTCACCAAGAGGTGAGCAGTTATCAATAACGAGGTCAGCTACCTCAAAAAGGCGCTTACCGCTGGTGTGGCGGCTCTCTACGTTAGAGGAATAGTTAAGAGAGGTAAGAGCTATAACGGGACAGTTGTGTTCCTTTGCAGTAATTGCAAGGTCAACTACCTGGTCGCTACGGCCGGAAACGGAACCGATTATAAGAAGGTCACCATCAAGCATCTTGGAAGCACGGAAAACAAGTTCAGCCATACCTTCCATATTTCTGTTCTTTGTTGCAACCTCAGGCTTGTTAAGACCGTCACTCTCTGTTACAAGATAATACTTAAGCATCTGAGGAGCAGCAAGACCACCGCTACGCTGGATCATTTCAAAATTAATGATATGACCTGTATCGTGTATAATAATGTTGCGCTTTTCGCACATAGCGTCAGCCATCATAACTGCCGCTTTTTTGATGTTCTCCATCTGTGTTTCTCTTATTGTCTTAAAGAGATTGTCAACACATTCATAATATCTGTCTAAAAGCATGATATTTCTCCTTGGGATTATTTTAATTTATTATACTATATTAATATTCACAATGCAAGGGTTTAATCTAAATATCCTAAATCATTTATTCGCTGAGCTATCATTTCTCCCACAATTGTGTAGAAAAGCTGATTTCCGTGGCAGTTGTCAGAGCGCAATGAATAAGGAATTTCTCCTACTGCAAGGTCTGCATAGTCTGCCGCGGTAGGTGTAATGCCGTGATCTGCAAGGGCATCGCCTATAAGATACTCACGCACGTCAACAAATCTGTCACCGTACTGTTCGCGCAGCATATTATTAAGAGTGCCTATTTCGGGCATCATACAAGCCGCGGTAAAGCCTACCACTATATAATCCTTACAGCCGGAATATTCTATCATTCTGCGCTGGATATCAAAGAGCTCGGGCATATCGGCAGGAGTGTAGAAGTTATTGCTACCTATAAAGAGAACCAGTATATCGTTTGAACCTCTGTCCTCCATAGCGTGTGTAATTATACGGGTGGGTTCGGTGATATTAACCTCTTCCCCGGCCTCGCTACGCGTAAAGTAGTACGTACCAACACCTTCAAGCTTACCCTTTACGCCGCCTATGGTTACCTCGTTAACACCCTGATAGCCGTATACGCCTATCTCTGCTTCAGCACCGTAATCATCAACAAGGGTAATCTGTACCTTTTCTACCCCTGCAGGAATGGTAGTAGGCATAACGTATACAGGAAGTGCGCCTTGACGCATAGCTATAAGCTCGGAGGTGTCACTGGGAACACCGTAATTAAGTGTATCTACCCCTGTTATTTTTTCAATAGTCGCAGGATACGGAGTAATATTTTCGGGCCAGTTTCTCGGTACGTATCCGTACGTAAGAGAATCTCCCCAGCAAACTATTCTTGCTTCCTTATCCTCTATAACAAGAGCGTCGGCATCAGCTGTATTAGGTACAGCAAAAGGTGTACCATCTACATATCCGCCTGAAGATTCAAAGAAGAAATGGAGCTTATATATAAGCACTGCAAGCTGGCTTCTCTTTGATATACCCGAAGGCATTATCTCACCCTTATTGTTACCAAGTATAAGACCTGCAGCAAGCACGTACGCCATTTCATCTGCCGCCCAATCGCTTACCTCTTCTCCATCGGGGTACTGAGTAAGATCGCAGGTATAATTTCCTATCTTACCCTTATAGGAAAGATAGTTATAAAACATACAAGCAAGAGCCTCACGGGTAACGGGATCACTTACACCAAAATTACCGTTACTGTAACCGCTTACTATACCTGCCTCTACCGCCCAGTTAAGAGCGTATGCATACCATGCATTGGGGTCAGCATCAGGGAAAGGAAGCTCTGTAACCTCACCGTCATCGCTTATTCCCTCAATAGAAGCAAGAGCACGAACAGCCACAGCTCTGGTTATCTCCTTTTCGGGAGAGAAGGTAGTTGCAGATGAACCAACAAGCACACGCTTGCGGTAATTATACAATACAGCGGTGTAAAACCAGTCATTCTGCTGTACATCAGTAAAAGGCAGCTCGCTTCCGGGAACGGCATAAACCGTTAAAGGCAGGAGCATTACAGCCACCAAAATAAGTGAAACTAGCTTTTTCATAATTCCTCCATTGCAATGGGTTTAATAGTATATTTTTTATCTCCGCCCGAAAGCTTTAATACATCTCTGTCAAAAGCATTAAACAACGGAGTTAAATGGGTAACAAATATAAACGAAGCACCAACAGACATAATTGCTCTCAATATGTGCTCTATTCCGCGCGCTCCCTCATCGTAAGAGGTGGTCTGGAAGCTTTCGTTCAAAAGGACAAGTGTATCCTTATCAATATTAGCCATAATTTGGGCTATAGCTTTAACTTCACCTTCAAAGCGACCGGATGTATCCCCAACGCTAAATTCTTCTTCTGCGCTGGAAAAATGGCTCATAACGGCACTTCTTACAGGCAGGGTGACAGAAAGCGCAGGGACAGGGAGCCCGGCTTGTGCAAAAAGCTGTGCTGTTCCTATACTACGCAGGAAGGTTGTTTTACCTGTATTATTTTCTCCCTTAATTAGAACGCCCTTATTTTCCTTAATATTAAGATCATTGGGTATTACATGTTCCTTGTTTTCAGATATAAGCAGAATATCATAAAGCGAACAGATTTCGGCCTTATCGGAAAAACGGGCATAACACAGAGGTATTCCCTTTTCTTTTATACTGTTAACATAGGAAATAGCAACATCGTAAAAATCAAGCTCGCGGGAAATACCGTAAAACACCGAATATATTTCGTTGGTTATTTCCTCAAGGAGAGAATCTATAGAAGAAAGCGCATCACAAAGCAAGGAATAGGAATCTGCTATGCTTTGAGCATCGGTTGATGTAACACCCTGCTCCTTTTTACGTATAAGCTTAAGCTTATTAAGCACCGTGCTTTTATCCTTAGTACGTGGAGTAACTGCGCACACAGCGGCGTTTACTGCCTCAAATGAGTCACCCAGATTGCATATCAACTCAAAATCATAATCCTCGGGTGAATTATACAAAAACAAAGAAGCAATTTCGGCTATACGCGCAAAAGATGCGTTGTTTGTCATTTTTGAAGCATAGTCACGAACAGCGCATAAACCTTCCGAACTAATTACATAACCATCAAAGGCCTTGGTAATTGATTGAAAAAAGGAAAGTATGGTTTTAGGAAACAAAGCGGTAACCTTTAAGGATGAATATATATAATCGAGAACAGCCTCGCTGCCTGCTTCCGCCTCTCTCATATTTCCTGAGCTTTTAAGCTCAAGCCAATCGCTTTTAATTTTATCGTATCTGCCGAAAACGATCTTCAAGCTATCAAGTAGCTCGGGATTATTAATCAAGTCCTCAAGTATCTCGGATCGGTATTTTATATTATCCGTGTTTGTTAAAGGCTTTGAGAGTATATTGCAAAAATATCCGCATTTCGAGTGGTCGTTTGTTATATTATATACCGCCCTGTCTATTGAAAGGTCGTATATAACGTCACAGCGCTCTTCCCTATCCGTTACTTTACTTAAAAGGCTGTATTTCATTAAAACTCACCAAACCTTTCAATAAGCTTTTGTCGGTCAAGAGAATACTTTTTTAGTATATCCTGCGCCATAGACCCCTGCAGTGCGCTGCCGCGACTTATTTTATAAGTACGCCTGTTATCGTCACCGCTGTCCACATCACACCTTAAAACAGGAAAATCAAGACTGCTAATATCCTTTTGATGGGTCACATATATAGTAAAGCAACCAAGCTGTGCAAGCTTTAAGGAAAGCTCGCGGGTCATTATTGAAGCCTTTTCCTCGGTAGTTGTTGAATAGGTTTCGTTTAAAAGCACAAATGAATTTGCATCAGCTTTTTCAACTATTGCATCTACCCTTTTTTGCTCGTCAAAAAATCTTCCGTCTGCTTCAAAGCGCTCATCACGGGGGAAATGGGTATACACGCCTGTAAGCATAGCCGTTTCGCCACCGTTACAGGGTGTAGGGCATCCGTTAAGAGCAAATATAAGGTTAACACCGCAATTACGCAGATAGGTAGTCTTACCGCCACCGTTAGCTCCCGTAAGGAAGAAGAATGGTTCTTTTCCGTCAAAAATTATATCGTTTGAAACGATTGTCTGCGTATCTTTTGAAATAAGGGTTATATCACAGGCATCGTATAAAGCTATCTTCTTACTTTCGGTAATATCGGGAAAGGAAAAAACCACGCCCCTGCTTTTACATTCATTTACAAGACGGTATACGTCAAGATAAAAGCTTATCTGATCCTTATATTTAATAATATTAGCATCTACAAAACCGCAATATTCTTTATGTAAACTCTCAAGCTCCGCCTTTGTTTTAGGATACAGCTTAAAATAATCTTCGGCAAAGCTATTAGACAATTGATAGTGCAATCCTGAACTTACAGATGGCTTTAACCCCATTTCTACAGCGCTGTTATATATTGTAGAAGTCAGATCTTCCCCTGCGCTTTCACAAAGCTTTACACTATCCTTACGAAGGGTAATTCTCACGCAACGTTCCGCATTTTCGCATACAGCAGCAGCACGCTCTGCCATAGTTATAAACTCTTTTTTTGCACCTTGCTCGGCAAAAAAGCCGCCAAACTCTTCCAGGAACGCACACTCCGTAGGTACGGTAGAAGCGTTTTTATAAAAAGCCGCAACCTTTAAAAGTAAAAAGGCAAAGTTATAGTATTTTGCCACTCCTTCACTTCGTTCGGTATAAGCACGGTATAGGCGTTCAATATCTCCGGCCCCTTCAGCGAGAGCTTTAAGCGCTTCTCTTAACACATTTGAAGTGCCAAGGCACTCAAACAATTCCCTGCGCTTATAAATATCTTCCTTTATCGGTAAGCGCTTCATATTACTAAGAGTAGCGTTGGTCAATATGTTATCTAAACGCAGATCCTCAAACACCGAATCAGCCACAAAGCCGTAAAAGCTATCGGTTGTATTAAGCAGATCAGGATAAATCATCAAATTTAAACTCCAAGAATTTCTTTTGCATTATTCATTATCTCTTCCCTAAAGGGTTCAAGATGTTTTAATGCTTTTTCAAATCGGTCATATTCCTTAGCCTCTTTACCGTGGACGTCACTACCAAGCAGGTGTACACTTGAGTCAGCAAAGCGCTTCAGCATTTTACGTCTTGTAAAAAAGCTTTGAAAGGCGTCGGCGTTTACCTGTATTTTAAGCCCCATTTCATAAAGCTTGGCGCTTTCCTTTTCATCATATCGGTCTATGTGTGCAATAATGGGATTTACGTGATACTTTGCCGATATATTATATATTGCGTTATAGGTCCATTCCGTCCAGGAAATTTTGGGCATTTCTATAAGGATATTATTAGTTTCACCAATACACAGCATCGGTAACTTATCCCTATCTACAAGATCGGTTTCAAGGGTCACCTCTGCGCCCAGAACAAAGCGTACGCGGCTCTTTGTTTCTTCATCAAGAGCATCGCACAAGGCCTTATATGCCTCATTACGCCTTTGTACAAAATTTTCTATATCATCGCGGTGGTCATAATAATGAGAGGAAAGATGAATAACCTCTATACCTGCTTCAACTGCCCTTTTCACCTGTGCAACAGAACATTCTACCGAACCGGATCCGTGATCAAGACGGGGCAATATATGTGAGTGCATATCTATTATCATAAGCTACACCTCCTTAGACGTACATAGATATTTTATCATAATAGAGTTATTATGTAAACAGATTTCTGTTAAAAATTAAAGCACTTGAAATTCAAATATGCAATTATCATTATAAAGTTAAAAATATTATTGCTTTATTTAAATAAATGTTATATAATAATAAATTTACGGAGGAATCTAATATGAAAAAATTTACTGTATGCCTTGCAATGGCACTTATCCTCGCGTTAACATTTTCCTATGCAGTTTCAGCAGGTCCCGAATATGTTGTGGAAAATCCCCCTATTACAGTTCCTAACTCTTCTCCCGTCGTTGACGGTAACATCAACGAGAATGAGGGCTGGTCTGTAAGCGCGCTTATGAACTATGACACTCTCGGCTTTTATTGGCATACCAATCCACTTACAATGGACGGTAACGTAAGATTTGCATGGGATGATGCATATATGTACTGCTGTGCAAATATCCTAGACGGCCTTGAAGCAACACACGGTGTCACCGGCGAAACTATCCCTGCGGGCTTTAACTCTTTTATTTACTCCACAGGTGAAGATGATATCGACGGTGCTTCCGAAGACGGCAACACATACGGTTTTAACGGCGATATCTTCGGTATACTTATAGACCCCTTGGGAATCATGCTTGATGCAGGTTTTACCACAAACTTTGACTATACCCCTTGGTATCTTGTAGGTCTTTTTGAAGGCGATGAAGCAAGAATGTACAGAGAGCAGATTAACGAAGGTGACATTACCGACCAGGTTAAGGTAGCAGGCCATAAGACCGAACAGGGCTGGTGCTTTGAAGCAGCTATTCCCTGGGATATGATAATCAGCGACGTTGAAGATATCTCCTATGGTGAATGTGTTGTAGATAAAGCTACCCTTCTTTCCAACGGTTCTCTTGTAAGAGTTGGTGCTTTATACCAGGACAGATTCTTTGACCCCGAAGCTGAAATTGTAGATACCTGGACCCGCGTTCTTACCGCTCCTACCGACCTTGCAAACGGTTGGCACGGTGAAGATGCTTCCGGCCCTAATGTACTTACCTGCGGTATCAAATTGAATATCTCTAAAGAGGTAGTAGGTGAAACTACTGTTTATGAAGACGTTTCTGTAAATACAGGCGGTGCAGGTAATAACACAGAGGTTGTTACCGACGAACAGGGCAACACCGTTACCGATAATTCCGGTAATGCAGTTACTCAAACAGCAAAGAGCACTACCAAAAAGGCAACAACAGGCGGCACAACAGGCGGAGACGCAGCACAGACCTTTGATATAGGAATTGCAATGGCAATAGGTGCACTTGCAATATCCGGTGTTGGTATTGCTGCTACCAAAAAGAAAAGATAAAATATACAGAATAAAAAAACACACTTCAACTGAAGTGTGTTTTTTTATTTAACTGTTAAATATATTTAGCAACTATAGCCTTCATTTCATCAAGCTTGCTTTCCATATCTGCAGCAAGAACATACTGGTTTCTTGTACGAACAAGGTTATGCTCAGGATAATCAATCTTAAAGTAAACGTCACCGTTAAGATAATCCTGCATAAATCTTGCAACAAGCTCTGCTGTCATTACATAAGCACCAAGGTGCATAGTTTCAAGCTCTTTTGCAGTAAGGGAGTCCTTAAGGGGAGGAATAAATCCGGAAACGAACTCCTCATATCTGTTAAGATCAAGATAAACCTTAGAAAGGTCGGGGTCATCTTCGATGGTATTGTTTGCACCAAAGCGGATAGCATCACCAAAATCGTATGCAGTAAGACCGGGCATTACGGTATCAAGGTCTATAACTGCAAGTGCTGTATCGGTTTCAAGATCAAAGAGAACGTTGTTACACTTTGTATCGTTATGGGTAACACGAAGGGGTAACTCACCGTTTTCAAGCATAGTACAAAGTGAGCAAGCAAGGTCGTAGGAATTACGGAGATAGGAAAGCTCCTTTTCCACGTCCTTTACGCGGTCAAATTTATCCTCTGCCGCAGTAGCAAAAAGTGTTTCGAAACGCTTTTTTGTATTATGGAAATCGGGGATACTTTCAAAAAGGCAGGAAGCATCAAAATCAGAAAGATTTTTCTGGAACTCACCAAATCCTCTGCCCACCTCTGACATAAATGTGGGTATAGTACTTGAATTGTAGGTTACGGAATTATCTATAAATCTATAACCTCTCCAGAATCCGCCTTCATCGTCATAAGTGAAGTTCTTACCTTCTGCAGTATGAAGAAAATGAAGAACGTTTCTCTTTGCTGTAACTCCGCTTTCCTTTATCTTACTGCGGATATGCTCGGTAACTCTACCTATATTCTGCATAACACCTTCGGGGTTTTTGAAAACATATGTATTTACCCTCTGGATAATATAGGGCTTATCCTCGCCATCACGGGAATAAGTAACAAGATATGTTTGATTAATATTACCGGTTTTTATAACTTCGTAACATTTGTATTCGCCCTCTATACCAAATATAGCGCATACATCTTGCAATATGATATTAAGATCCTTTTCCATTTCTCGCTAGCACCATGCCGAACAAAACGGCATTTCCTTTCGCATCTTTCTTGATTAGGTAACAATTTACCGGACAGGGGTAATAACATTATATTTTAACTAAATGATTGCGTTAAAAAATGAAAGAACCATATATTTGAAAATATGATATCCTTCACTTTTCATATTATAACACTATTTTTTATAAAAAGCAATGATATTCTTGATTTTTTATTGTATTTTTGTCTGTTTTTATCACAAAGAACAACCATCAGAAGTTTCACAGAAGAATATTTTGAATTTTTCTGCAAGATGAGGAAATTGTTGTAAATATTTACGGGTTATATTTTCCTCAATAACTTCTTTATACGAAGGATCGGCTATTGCCATACAGCTTCCGTTAAAGCCGGCACCGCTAAATCTTCCCCCGTAAATACCGTCGGTTTCTTTCATTATGTTGTGCAAAGCAATAAGTTCGGGAGAGCCGGTTTCATAATTGTAAATACTGCTGTGCCCGCTTTCGGTAATAAGTTTTCCAAACTGAACGATATCTCCATCTTCCCAAGCTTTAGCTCCCTGCTGAACACGCTGAAATTCAGTATAGAAATGTTCAGCGCGCTTTCTCCAATTATCGGGCAATCGGTGCTTATATTGTTCAAAAACTTCGTAGGGCACGTCACGCAAACGGCTTTCCTCAAAGGTTGTATCAACACTGTTAGAATACTCCTTTAATGCAAAGGCCGCAGACTTCATTTCGTCCACTCTTACATTAAAGTTTGAGGTTACAAGATTGCGCTCAAAACCACTGAAAATAACAGCAATTGTATAAGGAGGCATTTTTTCATTTTTGGGGATAGTTTTATAGCTTTCATCCTTTGTATCAAGGTATAACAACTGATCCTTTTTAGAGAGCAGTTCACAGCTTTGATCCAGCTTTCCGCACTTCACACCAACGTAGTGATTTTCTGCCCACAAAGCGTGGGATATCATTTCCTTTGGTGTAAGGACCACACCGTTCACCTTACATAAAGCATTTAAAAATGCAATTGTCAGAGCTGCAGAGGATGAAAGCCCGCCAATGGGTAACGTTCCGCATATATGAGCATCAATTCCTCGCATTATACCGTGAGTATGCTCAAGCGCCGCCGCAGCTCCTCGAAGATAATCGGCCCAATCATTCTTCTTTGCGCCGGGCTTTTTCAAATTGAAGGCATAACTACCCGATAAATTTTCTGAGGTTACACGCACCACTCCGTCATCGGTTGGAGCATATATAATATGTACACCCTTGTTTATTGCAAAACCTGTTACAAGGCCATATTGATGATCGCTGTGGGCACCAATGGGGCAAACTCTGTACGGGCAAAAGGATTCGTAAATCTCACCTGCATTAGGATATAGCTCGTTGAATTTATCTAAAAGAGATATCATATATTCACCTTTTAAGCTTATTCGACTTCACCTTAAAGCAAGAACATATCTTGAAGTCTTTATAATAATTTATCGTATACCTGTAGGTTTACGGAATTGAACCTCTACGGTTTTTTTGTTAGAATCTGAATTTTCGTTTTTATTTTGATTATCCTTATCCGCATCATTATCTACATTCGCAAAACCACCTTTTTTTATTATGGCAACGTATGCAGTAAACAACGCAAGGTATATAAATGTGAATTTGTCGGTCAGCATATTTGATGCAAATTCATTCATAAACACAGAAGCAAAGGTTATAATCATCACGGTAGCATATTTATTCTTTTTGATTATGCTCTTCACTATCTGAACAACCGCATATACATGATTTGAATAGAACAGCAAGGCACCAATTGAACCATAACTTACAATAAGCTGGAAAAACGTAGAGTGTGGCGGACGTCTTAAACCATATGTAAGCGCATAAAAATGCTCGTATTGTTTTGAACCGTAACCAAAGATAGGATTTTCTTTAAACAGATCGATAGCAAGCTCTATCATATTTAATCTTGTTGCTATAGAATTATCATCATATTCCTTTGCACCAAAAGAAAAGACCTTAATCATTTCCGATATACGGTAGAAGAAATAGTTGTTTTCGGCCATAATCTCTATAAAGTACAAGGCATACAAACAGAGCAACAACACCACAAGAAAACGAACCATCTTACCTTTTTTGCTTTTGAAAATCAACAACAGAGCAAATCCCATTGCAAGCACCAAAAAGCATTTTCTTGAACCGCTTCCCAAAAGCACCAGAACCGAAGCCAAAACAGAAACAATATGTATATATTTTTTTTGTACCATTACATAGTAAAGTGCAAACAAGGAAAGATTTACGCTATAAAAACCAAGACTGTTAGCCTGATTTATCTCATCACCGATTCGAAGTCCTTGTGATATACGTGAGATGATTTCTGCAGGCCCGTAAAAGAGTATTGTATACAAGCACATTATAAGTGAACCTGTGTAAAGAGCATTCAAAAACACCTTAAAGCTTCGTTCATCACGTATATTTAACCTTATAACAATGAAAAGCACCAGAAGCTGAGCCAAGGTAGAAACCGTACTGTTTACACCCTCAGGATTTACAGCCCACAAAGATGTAATAAAAGCATATATCACAAAAAGAACAAGTGTAAGATACGCTCTATCCGGTTTTATTTTTTGTCTTGTTGCTAAAAACTCAAGGAGCGTTGCCACAATAGTAAGGGCAAAAAAGGCTTTGGATATTATATTGTATGATGCAGAGTATGCAAGAACATATAACGTGCATATATAACAGAATAGCGATGCCAATGAAATTTTAGTAAACACACTAACTTTATTGTCATCCGGCAATTTGAGAGCATATGCAGTCACCTTATCACTCCTTTCGTTTGTTAATTATAGTTTAGTTATCCTGCTCCAATATATCGGCGATGCGCTTGCAAGCAAAACCGTCACCGTAAGGATTGCTTGCCTTACTCATCTTATCATAAGCCTCTTCATCGCAAAGCAGAAGCTTAAAGTTATCGTAAATAACCTGTTCATCGGTACCAACAAGCTTAAGGGTTCCAGCTTTTATACCTTCAGGACGCTCGGTAGTATCGCGCATTACAAGAACAGGCTTACCGAGAGAAGGAGCTTCCTCCTGGATTCCGCCGCTATCTGTAAGAATCATATAGGAACGTGCGAGGAAATTATGGAAATCAAGAACCTCAAGGGGTTCGATGATACGGATACGATCCTCGCCGCCCAATATCTCGTTTGCAGCCTCTCTAACCACAGGATTCATATGGATAGGATAGATTGCCTTTATATCGGGATGCTCGTCGATAATACGGCGTATAGCACGGAACATATTACGCATAGGCTCACCAAGATTTTCTCTGCGGTGAGCAGTTATCATAATAAGTCTGCTGTCTTTTGCCCACTCAAGTTCAGGATGAGTGTAATCATCGCGAACGGTAGTTTTAAGAGCGTCTATTGCCGTATTACCTGTAACGTATATACTTGCCTCATCCTTTCCTTCACGAAGAAGATTATCGCGTGAAAGCTCAGTAGGAGCAAAGTTATACTTGGAAATTATACCTACCGCCTGACGGTTAAATTCCTCGGGATAGGGTGAGTAGATATTGTAGGTGCGAAGTCCCGCCTCAACGTGGCCTACAGCTATCTGCAGATAGAAGCATGCAAGAGCAGTTACGAAGGTGGTGGAGGTATCACCGTGTACAAGTACTACGTCCGGCTTTTCCTCTTCAAGAACCGCCTTTATGGAATTGAGAATGTTTGTAGTAACGTCAAACAGAGTCTGCTTATCCTTCATAATTGAAAGGTCATAATCGGGCTCAACACCAAAGGCATCAAGCACCTGATCAAGCATCTGTCTGTGCTGACCTGTAACACATACCTTGCAATCTATACCGGGGCGGTTTTTAAGTTCTAAAACAAGGGGACACATTTTAATAGCTTCGGGTCTTGTACCGAAGACAAGCATTACCTTTTTCATATCTATCATCCTTTACAGTTTATATATTCCGTCAAGCTTACACACGTTTCGTGTATCAAGTATTATCTTGTCCTTTATCTTTTCTTCCGCTGCCTTTATTTCATCGTGACCTACCATAATAACAAGTATATCTATATCCGAAAGGAAGGCATCAAAATCATGATACTGATTATTGCAGATGTCACGGGTTACGTATGGGTCATATATCTTTACACCTGTAGCCAGGTGCTTTTTCATACATTCAAGCATCTGCATTGTAGGACTTTCTCTTATATCGTCCACGTTTTCCTTGTAAGTCATACCGTATATGCCCACACGGGAGGTATCGCTTATTCCATTTTCGGCCATTATATCAGAAATACGCTCA
>JAZOTL010000066.1:0-7959 GCA_045657645.1 Eubacteriales bacterium | reverse complement strand
TACCTACACCGCAACAAACCTTTCTGCAGGCAAATACACATTTGTAGCAAGATACGATGACGGTAGTATAAACGTTATTAACATTACAATCTAATAAAAAAGCTCTCTCCACGCAGGAGAGGGCTTTTTGTTTCTGCTAACTTTATTTTCGTGCCGCAAATTTAAAGTTTTATCGCACTCCACTCGATTATAAAAGTTTTTGGAGGACTTTTTTCCAAAAAGTCGAAGGGACAGCCGAAGCTGTCCCTAAATTTTTATATCATTTTGTACGATTGAAAATTACTGTTGCGGCATTATCAAGAGAATCGTTCTCCATCATTTCAAGCGCGCCCTTATCGCATGCAGCGGCAAGCTTGGGATCTATCGGTATTCTGCCAAGAACGTCAAGATTAAATTCTGCGGCAACCTCATCAAGCTTACTTTCGCCGTAAAGATGTATTTCCTTACCGCAGTCGGGGCATTTAAGATAACTCATATTTTCAACAAGACCCAAAACGGGAATATTCATCATCTTTGCCATATTTACCGCTTTTGCCACTATCATGGAAACAAGGTCCTGAGGAGTGGTAACGATAACTATACCGTCAAGGGGCAGGGATTGGAATACGGTAAGAGGAACGTCGCCCGTTCCGGGAGGCATATCAACAAACATATAGTCAACATCGTCCCAGATAACGTCGGTCCAGAACTGTTTTACAGTACCTGCAATAACAGGGCCTCTCCAGGCAACGGGAGCCTGCTCGTCGGGGAGGAGGAGGTTAACAGACATAACCTTAATACCTGTGGTGGTTTCTACAGGGAACATACCGTCCTCGGTACCTGTAACCTTACAACCGTGAAGACCGAAGATGTTGGGTATGGAGGGTCCTGTAATATCAGCATCCAGTATGGCTGTATTAAACTCCATACGGCTGAAAAGTACCGAAAGCATTGAAGTAACAAGAGATTTACCAACACCGCCCTTGCCGCTTACAACACCTATAACCTTTTTTATATTGCTCAACTTGTTCTGGGGAGCAAGCAGACTTTCCTTATTTTTCTTTGAAGGACAGTCGGCTCCACAACTTGAGCAGTCGTGTGTGCAGTTTTCTTCTGCCATTTATATCACCTTCCGAAAAAAATCATTTTAAATATTATACTCCTTTTTTCATCAAAAAACAAGTATTATCGTAAATTGTTGAAAATAACAAAAAAACTTTAAAAAACTATAGCATTTTTGACAGAGTTGTAGTATAATATATTGAGAATATTCAAAATGGTATAATTATACCCATTTATAACATAAGGGGAGTAAAAAGGATGAAGATAGGTAAAATTGCCGAGCTTCTTGAAGCTAACGTTGTATGCGGCGAGGAACTTCTTGATGTAGACGTCAAAAGCGCATGTGGTTGCGATATGATGAGCGATGTTCTTGCTTATGTTAAAGACCAGGCGGTATTGCTTACGGGCTTATGCAATCTGCAGGTGGTACGCACCGCGGTTATGATGGATATGAAGTGCATTGTTTTCGTGCGTTCCAAAAAGCCCACCGATGATATTGTAGAGCTTGCAAAAGAAAGCGGCATTGTGGTACTTACATCCGATATGCGTATGTACAGCGCCTGCGGTCTGCTTTACACCAACGGTTTGGAAAGCTGAGGGGTGAGTTTATGAGCGAGCCTATAAGATTCCATTTTGACGTAGACGGCGAAAACTTCTCCTCGGCAGGAGAAGCGTCGGTTCAGGTTAAAAAGAAGCTTCGCCAGATAGGTGTATCACCTGAGGTTATCCGTAAGGTGTCTATAGCTATGTACGAAGGCGAAATAAATATGGTTATACACGCAGACGGCGGCGATGCCGACGTTATAGTGGAAACCGATAAAATAACTATAATACTTAAAGATAGCGGCCCGGGTATAGCAGATATCGAGCTTGCTATGCAGGAAGGCTACTCCACAGCCCACGAAAACGTACGTTCCTTGGGCTTTGGCGCCGGCATGGGTCTTCCAAATATGAAAAGATATACAGATGATATGAAGATAGAATCTGTTGTAGGCAAAGGAACTACTGTTACAATGACAGTCAATCTTTGATCCCTTGGGGGTGAGGTAATTGTCTAAATTCAAACATTCGGTATCCCTTATGGTGGAAAAGTGCAGAGGCTGCACCAACTGTGTAAAGCGTTGCCCCACCGAGGCTATCCGAATTCGCAACGGACATTCCGTCATAGATGAAACTAAATGTATAGATTGCGGCGAGTGTATAAGGATATGTCCTTATAAGGCAAAAAAAGCAACCTTTGATAAATACGAAAAATTCAAGGATTGTAAATACAAAATAGCTCTGCCCGCACCTGCCCTTTACGGACAGTTCGACAATCTTGACGACCTTGATTACGTAGTATCGGGTCTGCTTAAATGCGGCTTTGACGATGTTTTTGAGGTTTCAAGAGCAGCAGAGCTTGTTTCGGAATACACAAGAAATTATCTGAAGCGTCCGGATATTGCAAAACCGGTGATCAGTTCGGCTTGCCCTGTAATTACAAGGCTTATAAGCACGCGTTTCCCCTACCTTACAGACCATCTGCTTCCCATCATACCGCCTATAGAGCTTGCAGCACGTATGGCAAAAGAGGAAGCTAAAAGAAACCACCCCGAGCTTCGTGATGAAGATATATGCGCCCTCTTTATTTCCCCCTGCCCCGCCAAGGTAAGCTACGTAAGAAACCCCGTGGGCATAGAAAAGAGTGCGGTAGACGGTGTGCTTGCCATAAGCGAAATATATTTTATGCTTGTTTCGGCTATGAACAAGATAAAAACCCCCGAATTTCCCGCAAGATCAGGAATTATCGGTGTGAGCTGGGCCGGAAGCGGCGGAGAAGCCACCGCACTGTTTAATGATAAATACCTTTCGGCAGACGGCATTGAAAACTGCATAAAGGTTCTTGATGAAATAGAAAACAAGAGTTTTACAGAACTTGAGTTTATAGAATTATACGCCTGTAACGGCGGATGTGTAGGCGGTGCGCTTACGGTTGAAAACCCCTATATAGCAAAAGCCCGTTTACAGATACTGCGCAGATACCTGCCTGTTTCTCAAAACCATATAGAGCGCACTCAAGACCCTACATATGTACCCGATACGTATAGCTGGGACGTTCCCCTTGAAGCTTCGGAAAGCTCTGCCCTTGATTCCGATATGGGTGCCGCCATGAAGATGATGGCAGATATACAGTCAAATTACGAAAAGCTGCCCCGCCTTGATTGCGGAGCCTGCGGCGCACCTACCTGTATGGCGCTTGCCGAGGATTCGGTAAAAGGAAACGGAGATATATACGATTGCGTATTCTTTATGCGTGAGAAGATAAGAGAACTCTACAAGGAGCTGGATAAAAAAGATGACGGTAAATGAGCTTATCAAAAAGCTGAATCTTGAAGTGCTCAATCTTGCCGAGGGCGATCGGGAGATAACCGGTGGCTTTACGGGAGACCTGCTAAGCTGGGTTATGGGAAGAGCGCAGTGCGGCGATATGTGGATCACCATTATGACCAACATAAACGTTGTAGCCGTAGCTTCCCTTGTAGATACAGCCTGTGTTATAATTGCTGAAAATGCAGAAATTGCCCCTGATGTTATTCAAAAGGCACAACAGCAGGGTGTAAACCTTTTACGTAGCGATAAAACCGCATACGCTTTATGTAATGAACAAATATTATTATGACCTGCATATCCATTCCTGCCTTTCCCCCTGCGGCGATGAGGATATGACCCCTGCTAACATTGCGGGTATGGGCGCGATAAACGGCCTTAATATAATGGCCCTTACCGACCATAACACCTGCGGTAACTGCCCTGCATTTTTTAAAGCCTGCAAGCGGCACGGGATCATCCCCATAGCGGGTATGGAGCTTACCACGGCAGAGGATGTGCATATGGTGTGCCTTTTTGATGAGCTTGATACGGCAATGGCGTTCGATTCTCACGTAAAGGCGCATATAATGGATATAAAAAACCGCCCGGATATTTTCGGTCATCAATATATTATGGATGAAGAGGATAACATCCGGGGCGAGGAAGAAAAGCTGCTTATTTCCGCAACCGACCTTACTATTGAAAGTGCTATAGCACTTGTGGGGCAGTATGGCGGTGTATGCTACCCCGCACACATCGACCGCACCTCAAACGGTATAATAACGGTACTGGGTGATATACCTGTGGAATACGGTTTTTCCTGTATGGAATTCAAAGATAAAGAAAATATTCCTTCATACCGCCAAAAGTACAAGGCGGTGGAAAACACCAAGGTAGTTTGCTCTTCGGATGCCCATTACCTGTGGGATATAAACGAAGCGCAAAGCTTTCTTGAAATAGAGGACGAGCCCTATTCGGGAGCTCTTGTCCGCCATAATTTGTTATTTAATAATTTAAAAATAAATTAAATAAAAAACCATAAACGGAGGTAAAAATCTATGAAAAAGAAACTGACTACGGTCATGTTTCGCGGTACTAAGGCTCAGGAAGAGCAGCTTATTGCAGTAATTGATAAGTACCGTGACGTCAAGGGTGCGATGATGCCTATACTTCAGGAAGCGCAGGAAATCTACGGATATCTGCCTGTTGAGGTACAGAGAATTATTGCACAGAGAATGGACGTATCCCTTGAGGAGGTATACGGCGTAGCTTCATTCTATTCTCAGTTCTCCCTCAATCCCAAGGGCGAGGTTGCTATTGCAGTTTGCCTTGGTACAGCTTGCTACGTTAAGGGCGCAGGCGATATTCTGGACAGAATAGTTACAAAGCTTGGCGTTCCTGCAGGCTCCACATCCCCCGACGGAAAGTACTCTATCGAGGCTACACGTTGCATCGGTGCTTGCGGTCTGGCTCCCGTTCTTACCGTTAACAATGAAGTTTACGGAAGACTTAAAAAGGAAGACGTAGACGATATTCTTGCAAAATATCAGTAATTTTAAGAAATGAAGGAGTTATCCTTAAATATTCTTGACGTTACCGAAAATTCGGTAAGCGCAGGAGCAAAGAATATTGACCTTTCCATAATCGAGGATAATGAAGGAATACTTACCCTTACCATACGTGACAACGGATGCGGAATGCCCGAGGAAGTTGTACGCAGGGTAATAGATCCCTTCTACACCACAAGAACCACACGGCACGTAGGATTGGGCATACCCCTGTTAAAGCTCAGCTGTGAGCAAACAGGAGGAAGCCTTAACATCGAATCCACCGTGGGAAAAGGAACAACCGTAGTTGCCACCTTTAACACACGGCATATCGACTTTACACCTATAGGCGATATGGTGCTCACAATGAAGACCCTTATAATGGGCGCTCCGGATGTTGATTTTGAATATCTGCATCAAACGCCCGAGGGTAAAGCAGAGCTTTCTACCAAAGCATTGCGCGAGGTACTGGGTGACGTTTCCTTAGCAGAGCCTGAGGTTATTTCCTGGATAGGTGAATATCTTACAGAACAATACAATAATTTTGGAGGTAATACCAAATGAAAACATTAGCTGAACTCGCTGCTATCAGAGATAAAATGAAGAATAAAGTAGCAATCAGAGAAGGCGAAGCAGGCACACGCATAGTAGTAGGTATGGCTACCTGCGGAATTGCGGCAGGTGCGCGCCCCGTTCTTGCACAGTTTGTTGAAGAAGTTGCAAACGCAGGACTTTCCGACGCTATTACAGTAACCCAGACAGGCTGTATCGGTATATGCCAGTACGAGCCCGTTGTTGAGGTATACGAAGCAGGCAAGGAAAAAGTAACATATGTAAAGATGACCGCTGATAAGGCAAAGCGTGTATTCGCAGAGCATATTCAGAAGGGCAACGTTGTTGACGAGTACACCGTTGACAGCGCAAATAAATAATTAGGAGGAATTAAGACAAATGATTCGTTCACATGTATTGATTTGCGGCGGTACAGGCTGTACATCCTCCGGTAGTGACAAGATAAGAGAAACTCTTGAAGCTCAGCTTAAGGAAAAAGGTCTTGACGAAGAAGTTAAGATAGTTGTTACCGGATGCTTCGGTCTTTGCGCCGTTGGTCCTATTATGATAGTTTATCCCGAAGGCACATTCTACTCTATGATCACAGCGGACGACGTTCCCGAAATCGTAGAAGAGCACCTTCTTAAGGGCCGCCCTGTTGAGCGCCTTATCTACGCAGAGCATCACGATGCTATCGAAGAGAAGGTTACAAGCCTTTCCGAAACAAAGTTCTATAAGAAGCAGAAGCGTGTAGCTCTTCGTAACTGCGGTGTTATCAACCCCGAGGTTATTGACGAGTACATAGCTATGGACGGTTATCAGGCTCTTGGTAAGGTTCTTACCGAAATGACTCCTGATGACGTTATCAAGTGCATACTTGATTCCGGACTCCGTGGCCGTGGCGGCGGTGGATTCCCTACCGGCAGAAAGTGGATGTTTGCTCAGGCACAGCCTAAGGGCAAAAAGTACGTTGTATGTAATGCAGACGAGGGCGACCCCGGCGCATTTATGGATAGATCCATCCTTGAGGGTGACCCCCACGCCGTTCTTGAAGCAATGGCTATTGCAGGCTATGCTATCGGCGCAGATGAAGGTTACATCTACGTTCGTGCAGAGTATCCTATAGCTATTCACCGTCTTGAGGTTGCTATTGCACAGGCAAGAGAATACGGCCTGCTTGGCAACGATATTTTCGGTACAGGCTTTAACTTTGATATCCAGCTCCGTTTCGGTGCAGGTGCATTTGTATGCGGTGAGGAAACAGCGCTTCTTACCTCTATCGAAGGTAACCGCGGTGAGCCCAGACCTCGTCCTCCCTTCCCTGCAGTTAAGGGTCTGTTCGGCAAGCCTACCATTATCAACAACGTTGAAACCTACGCAAACATCGCTCAGATCATCCTTAACGGTGCTGACTGGTTTGCTTCTATGGGTACAGAAAAGTCCAAGGGTACAAAGGTATTTGCACTTGGCGGTAAGATCACAAACACAGGTCTTGTTGAAATTCCTATGGGTACCACACTTCGTGAGGTGGTTGAGGAAATCGGCGGCGGCATTCCTAACGGAAAGCACTTTAAGGCTGCTCAGACCGGTGGTCCTTCCGGCGGATGTATTCCCGCTTCCCTTATCGACACTCCCATCGACTATGATTCTCTTATCGCAATCGGCTCCATGATGGGCTCCGGCGGTCTTATAGTTATGGACGAGGATACCTGTATGGTTGATATTGCGCGCTTCTTCCTTGACTTTACAGTTGATGAATCCTGCGGTAAGTGTGCACCCTGCCGTATCGGTACAAGAAGACTTCTTGAAATGCTTGACAAGATTATTGCAGGTAACGGTACTCTTGAAGATCTGGACAAGCTGGAAGAGCTTTGCTACTACATCAAGTCCGCTTCTCTTTGCGGTCTTGGTCAGACAGCTCCCAACCCCGTTCTTTCTACTCTCAAGTACTTCAGAGATGAGTACGAAGCTCACGTTGTGGATAAGAAGTGCCCTGCAGGCGTTTGTAAGCATCTTCTCTCCTATGTTATTCTGGAGGATAAGTGTAAGGGTTGTACTCTGTGCTCCAGAGTATGTCCTGTAGGAGCAATCGAAGGCTCTGTTAAGAATCCTCATGTTATCAATACCGATAAGTGTATCAAGTGCGGAGCTTGTATTGAAAAATGTAAGTTCAAGGCAATTGTAAAGCAGTGAGGAAGGAGTAATTTATAATGGAAAACGTAAATATTAAAATTAACGGCAGAGAATATGCCGTACCTGCAAACTGCACAGTTCTTGAAGCTTGCAGACTTGCAAAGATAGACATTCCTACCCTTTGCTATATGAAGGATATCAACGAGATAGGTGCTTGCCGCCTTTGCCTTGTTGAGGTTAAGGGCGCAAGAGGTCTTGTTACCTCCTGCGTATACCCCGTAAACGAGGGTATGGAAGTGTTCACCAACACTCCCGCAGTTATTAAGGCAAGAAAGAC
>JAZOTL010000065.1:0-11113 GCA_045657645.1 Eubacteriales bacterium | reverse complement strand
CATGGCTACGATCCGACTTAGTAATCCCGTTTTCTTTATAAGGTCGTGGGTATGATTGCCCTTGAATACTGCTACAGTCAGCATAGTGGGATCGTTTGATACCTGGCATACAGTATTTACAATAAGTCCGTTATCCTTGTTTTCGTCCTTTGCGGTAACAATGTAAAGACCGTAGCTAATTTTGTTAAGCGCTGTTTGTGTGTTTTCTGTGATTTTCATTTTTACCTCCAAATATTGTTATTATATAATATTATTTCTATTGAATTGAAGAATTATGTCTGCTATAATGGTTGTAGTTAGTGAAAACAGTAAGACAATTTACTGTTTCGAGCGCAAATCCTTGATTTGCGAGCAAATTTTAAAAGAAAATTTGACTATAGTGTTGTGCTTTATTTGAATTTTGCAATTCAAATAATAAAATCGGATTGTCCAGGGGCTTTTTGGCGTTTCGACAAACTGCAATCATTATAATACATATACATTATAACTGTGAGGGTCTTATGAGAAAAGTTCTTAAATGGTTGGATAACTATTGGTATCATTATAAATGGGTAACTATTATTGTTGCGTTTTTCGTTATAGTGGGTAGTGTTATGATAGTACAGTATGCTACAAGAGATACCTATGATTCCCTTGTTTTGTATGCAGGGCCTGGAATGCCCGATGCTAACGAAGCGTTAGAGATAGAAAATGCTTTTGAAGCAATACTGCCGTATGATTATGACGAAAACGGTACCAAGGACGTTAGCTTAAACCCACTCTTTTTGCTTACCGATGAACAGATAGAGGATGTACAGTACACCGTAGATGAAGAGGGAAAGATGCGCTACGTCAATACATCTGAAATGATGAAGACCAAGGAGCAATTTTCCACCCAGATATTTGCAGGAGAATCTCTCATATGCCTGTTAGACCCCGCCTGGTATGAAACGGTTAAAAAGCAGGACGGTTTTGTAGCCCTTGAATATATACTTGATAGCGTTCCCGAATATGCAGTAGATGAATACTCGGTATATTTAAAGGATACACCCTTTGCAAAGTATTTTACCGCCCTTGGGACTTTACCTGAAGACACACTTTTGTGTTTCAGGCGTTTGCCTACTACAACGGCGCTGAAAAACAAAGAAAAGGAAGATGCGCGCTATCAATTTAATAAAGAACTTTTTAAAGCAATATTTGAATTTGGTTTATAAAAAGAAGCGGAAGAACCGCTTCTTTTTATTTTAAGAGACCGGTTAAAGCGGTGATATTACCCATTGATGCCTTTTTCATCTCCTCAATTCTTTGGTCGGTTGAGGGGTTCTTGTTTTCATAGGCGGAAGAAGCCTTTTCAAACAATAGCTCAATGGAAAGCTCGCTCAGCTTTATGCAATCCTTGGAGTTAGTTTGACGGAAGAAGGCGTCTATCTTTTCGTCGTAGCTAATACCCAGCAAAGGCACCCCTGCGGAATATGAGTATATAAGGGGGTGAAGTCTCATACTCAGGGTAAAGGCGCTGTCATCAATAAGTGAGCATATAGTATCTACGTTATTGTTTTCGTCGGGTAAAACAATACTCTCTGCATTTATAAGTGTTTTCAGCTGTTCTGTTACGGCTCTGTCCTTTTCCATTTGGATCGGGATAAGCAGAGGGGTAAGGGAGTATTGGCGTGCCATACGGTCTGCGGTTTGCGCTATCATTGCAAGGTAGTTTTTAGGCGCGGTTTTCCACTCTCTTACAGAAAGGATAAAGTAGCCTTTAGGAGCAAGGGAGTTTTTATAAATGAATCTTTCCTTTGCGTTTTTGCCTTTCTCGGTGGGTGTGTATAGCAGAGAGGCATCCGATGTAAGGGATATATTGTTTTTGGACGCTTTTTTTGCTAAATTGTAGGAGTCATTATCACGCAGAGTTACCGTGTCTGCAATGGAGAGGATTCCCATTGCCGCAGCCTCGCTTGATTTGTGGATAAAGGGACCTACACCATTACCGATAATAGCGGTCTTTAAGCCATTGTGCTTTGCGTATTTGAAGGTAAAGGTGTAGTACAGTAAGGATTTTCTGCTGGTTACGTCGGTAAGCAGGGTACCGCCGCCGTACGCGTATATTCTGCTTTGTTTTATTGTTTTTATTACGTCAAAGAAGTTGTATCTGTCACGGGAGTCTACCCCTATGTTCAAAGAGGTTTCACGGGGGTGTTTTGTGAGGATGGCTATTTCCGTATCGGGCATCTCTTCCTTTACGGAATTAACAATGGTTTTCAGTACCATATCATCTCCAAAATTGTTAAAGCCGTAGTAGCCCGAAAGCAATATATCGTAGCGCTTGGTTCTGTTATATTTTTTAATAAAGCTTTCGTAGTTGGCAAGGTAGCTTTCGGCAAGGGCTTTGTTTGAAAATTCGGTGGATGCTTTAATATACAAATTTTCACCCAGTTGCGCTATCATTTCCTTGTTGTCTATAAGGTAAAGCAGCTTGCGTGCGCATTCCTCATAATCCTGTGATTCAAAAAGGTAGCCGGTTTTGGAGTCCTTTATAAGGTGGGGGATTCCTCCTACTGCAGAGGCAACGGTTGCCTTTTTAGCCTTTGCGCCCTCAAGTATGGAGTAAGGAAAGCTTTCGCTAAGGGAGGTGAGCATATTAATATCTATAAAGTTTAAGAAATCGTATATCTCACGCACAAAGCCAAGGAAGTATACCTTATCAGCTATACCAAGCTCCTCTGCAAGGGCTTTCAGCATAGCCTCATCTTCGCCCTCGCCTATTATAACAAAGCGAGCCTCGTCACTTTCCTTTAAGACCTCTGCTGCAGAGCGCAGGAAGATATCTACACCCTTTACACGGTTAAGACGGGCGGCTATTCCTATATATACCTTTGACTTATCGTAAGGAATATTAAATCTTTGAGCAAACTCCTCCTTTGTTCCGTGGGGGGCCGGGCAGTTAAAATCCATACCGTTGTAAACGGTCAGAATGTCGTTTGGTTGAAAACCGCGGCCTATAAGCATATCACGGAAGGAATCGGATACTGCAATTTTATAATTTATCTTATTAAGCGCAGCAATGTTGAGGTTTGTAAATATAAGCTTTTTTGCAAAAGAATCAAAGTCTAAAAGATAGTCGCTGTGCACGGTGGTAACTACGGGTATACCAAGCTTCTTCTTGTTGAAAAAAGAAACTACAAAGTTTGCTCTTGCACCGTGGGCGTTAACTATATCAAACTTTTCATCCTTGATAAGCTTTTCTATTTTCTTTACTGCACCTATATCAAAGCGGCTTTTTTGCTCCACAAGTACCGTGCGTACGTCCCTTTGGAGTATTTCCTCATAGAATACACCCTTCATAAGGCACACAACGGTAACGTCAGCTATCTTGCAAAGCTCGTCCAGCAGGGCAAACATATGGGTCTTTGCTCCGCCCTTATCACCGCCGCTTATAATATGCATTATTTTCATAGTTTTAAATACACCCGGAGAAATCGAACCCATACGGTTTCGGCTTCCTCCGGGTGTTCCTTTCACTCTTTGGTTTCCTTTTTTGCCATATTTGTTGCCGCTGCAAGAATACCTGCTACTATAAAGAAGCTAAACATAACTCTCGGATAGAACCAGATGTATTCGGCAGTACATACAAATGCAATGCCTGCAAGTGCGGATACGCCTGCAATAAGGGTCATACGTATGGCACTTGAAGAATTCTTTATTCGTATTACCGCGTTGCGTATAGTGGTAATATAATAGGTCAGATAACCCAGTATGCCCATAAGTCCAAGCTCTACCCAAAGCTCAAGATAAAGCATATGGGAGTGGGGAGCAGGGGAGGCACGCCGTACCGCATAGGTAAGGTAATCGGGGCGGAAGTTGCCCGGGCCAAGGCCCAAGCCTACAAGCCAGTTATCCTTTATAACCTTAAGAACCGCTTCCCAAATGTAAATTCTGTACATATTGGAAGAGTCCCTTGTAGAACCTATTGTAAGTATACGGTTATATATGGTTTGGGGAAGTAGCGGTATAGCAAGAACACCGAAAACAAAAAGCAGGGGAAGGAGCTTTTTGTTGTAGAAGAAAAGGAATACCGTAACTGCAAGTGCAAAGCTTACCCAACCCGAACGGGAGTAGGTCATAAGCAGGGCACCTACGGGGAATATAAGCATAGCAAAGGTTAAAAGCTTGAGGTATTTATTTTCTACCATGGTGCAGAAGGCAAATGCAAGGGGAAACATCAGAACTATATATTCTGCGTAATTGTTGGGGTTTTCAAAGGTTGAGTATACGCGTCCGGGCATACCTGCGTTTACGGTAAGGTCGGTAAGTGAGGAGCTTACCTCAACGCCCATAGCTCTTTGTACAAAGCCCACTATTGCTGTAACAAACAGGGCAAAGTGTATAAAGCCCAGTATCTTCTTCAGCTTTTTGGTGTCGGTTATTGCACCTATCATAATGATGCAGAAAAGGAAGGCTGAGAAGAAGAATACGAATACTCGCAGTGCCTCTGCAAGGTTGCGGGCAATACCCACACCTACTATAGAAGCAATAACAAAAATTATAAAGGGAAGACCGATGGATTTTAATTTAAGAGTTTCGCGCCTGCCTATTGCCATAAGCACAAGGAGTGTTCCTAAAAGAAATAGTGAAAAGGCAAGTGCGTAAACGTTATACCACATCTGACCGGGGCAAAGGAACATAACGGTGAACACCGCGCCGATTATAAATTCAAAATCAAGGAATTTAAAACGGCGGCAAAACTTTGAGCCCAAGGACAACACAAGGCTGTCGTTGCTTCCGAAGGTAAGCAGGGAAAAGATCTTTTTTATAATGCCCACCACCCAACTAAAGGCCTTGTCAAAGCCCTTTGCCAGAAGGGAAGAATTGTATATATTGCCCTCGTTTTCGTGACGGGTAAAGATGCTGCATATAAGGCTTTGATGCACCTTTTTATACAGCCATTGATACGCGCGGCTTATAACAGAAAAGGTAAAGCTCTGTCTTGCGGCGGCGCACACCCGTTTGATAAAGCAGGGCAGGGTGTTTGTAATAAAAGCACTTATCATTAATTTTTTCTCCCGGCGGTTGCCGTAAAACTTATTCCTGTTCTGCGTATGCGCTTTCGCTTAATTTTTCAATGCCGCATACCTTAAGGAAAAGCTTAGCGGTACCTGCACGCATGGTAAGTGTATGGCCTACGCCGTACTTGATATCGTCAACAAGAATACCGTTGGAAAATTCTGTAGCCGAAACCTCTGTCATTACCTTGATGCTCTTGTAGCCGGGCTTGGAGGTCTGGATTACCTGTCCTGAATCGTTTGTGGTGTAGGTAACGGAATCGTTTGTCTGAATGTCAACAACGGTACCAATAACCACTTCCTCAACGTCATCGTAAACGTTGTCGCCAAGCGCAATATATTCGGGAACAAAGTCTGAAACCTCTTCGCCGTAGAAGGTTATAACGTACTTGTCGATATTTGCGGAACTGTTTTTGTTGGAAATGAATTTAAAGCCTACAAAGGCGATTGCAGCAATAACCACAAGGATGATTATTGCATCGATTATATTAAATTTTCTCTTTTTGGTGTTTGTGTTTTCCATTGTTTTGCTCCTTAAAAAATTATTTATAGGTTTCGTATACGTCATCAAGCAGCTTTGCAAGGTCAAAAATGCTTGTTGCTTTTTCTTTTGCTTTTTGGCTGTATTCGGCTCTTAACTCATCGTCTTCCAAAATTGCCTTTAAAGCATCGGAAAACGCCTCTGTGTTGCCAAAGTCAACTATATTTCCGCAGCTTCCGCCAAGGTTAACAAGGTCGGCATTTCCGCCAACGTCGGTTGCAACTACGGGAAGGGCGTTTGCAAGAGCTTCAAGGATTGCAAAGCTCATTGCTTCATTTTCCCTTGAGGTGTTAAGGTAGATATCGGAAGCGGCAAGCAACTTTGCCGTATCTGTGCGGAAGCCTGTAAAAATCATAGTATCCGACAGACCTTCTTGTTCGGCTTTTTGCTTTATTTCTTCAAACTGCTCTCCGTCACCCATTACAAGTACCTTAAAGGGTCGCTCTGTCTTTTCCTTTAAACGCTTTATTGAGTCGCACAGGAAATGAAGACCCTTTTCTGGGGCAAAGCGCGCAAGTATTGATATTACAAGCTCGTCCCCTATGCCAAACTCGCTTAAGGGTGCACGGTCATGCTGTGGCATTTTTGCGGCATCTATGCCGTTAAAGATAACCTTAATGCGGTCTTTTGCCACCTTGTTTGAGATAAGTATATCCTTACCTTCGTTGCATACCGAGATTACGCAATGGTTCTTCTTGGTGTACAGCATGTTAAAGAACTTCCACGCAAGGGGCTGATATATGGTGAGGTGAGAGGTGAATACCACCTTTGCCTTATTTCCGTATTTTTTTGAACGGATTGCTATATAGTTTTCACGGGGATACTGTGCGTGGATAACGTCAATGTTATTATCCTTGCATATCTGCGCCAGCTTTTTTGCAGCAGCCGTATCAAAGGGACTGTTCATTTCAAGCTGATAGCAGTCTATACCCTTTGCACGCATTTTTTCGGCTAAGGGGCCGTCTATGTTGTAGCACAGGCTGCATTCACATTGTTTGTTGTGGAGATGCTCAACCAGGTTTTCAACATACTTTTCGGTGCCCGCCTTACCTGCGTAATTTATAAGATACAGGACTTTCATTTACAGACCGTTATTCCTTTCTTTACTACTATATTATTAAATAGAATTATAACATATATATACATTAAAGTCAAGATTTGCGCCTTTGCTTTTGGCACAAAGAGAGCTGAACTGTCTTCGGGTATTGCATTTTTTGTAACACCGTGATATAATCTTTGCGGGCATGGCAAAAGGGCCCTGCATACCGCAGATATTCATATGAAATCTGACGGCAAGGAAGATATGCCCCGTATGCCCCGTGTATTTTATCCTATACCCGAAGAGAGTCGAACACTTACGGTTTTATATGGCAGATAACTGCCATAGCTTCGTCACCGAGCTCGACAATATCACCTATATTGTCTTCACTCGTTTCCTCGCTCTGACAATTATCTGCTCATCTAAAACTGCTTTGCACATTTGAGTAAGAGATTTGCGAGATAGTTTGGAAGACGAGGAAGACGGTTTGTTAGATACAAAACTATGACGAGGCTTTCAAAATAGCCGCAAAACTCTACTCAAATGCGTGAGTGTTCAATTCTCTTCGGGTATTGAGGAACAATAACATTTAGGAGGTTTGTTATGAAACAAACAAAAGATTTTTCCCGTGAAAAAATAAGAAAATTGACCTTGGGTGCCGTGCTTACAGCCCTTGTGATTTTGCTGCAGCTTATGGGCTCGTTTATCAGATTAGGCCCATTTTCGATTTCCCTGGTGCTTTTGCCTATAGTTATAGGCGCTTCAAAATGCGGTACGGGTATCAGCACTTGGCTCGGTCTTGTTTTTGCCTTTGCCGTTCTGATAAGCGGTGATGCGGCGGCGTTTTTAGCTGTAAGCGTTGGTGCTACCGTTGCCGTTGTTGTTGGTAAGGGTGTGCTTGCAGGACTTTTTACAGGCCTTGTTTATAAGGCGCTTTCAAAGGGAAATACATACCTTGCAGTAGTAATTTCAGCAATAGTGTGCCCTGTGGTAAATACAGGCGTGTTTTTAATTGGTTGTGCAACCTTGTTCCGCGATACTATGATATCCTGGGCAGGTGGAGAAAACCTTCTTTCATATATGGTCATCGGTCTGGTAGGCGCTAACTTTATATTTGAACTCTTGTTCAATATCGTTTTAAGTCCTGCAGTTGTAAGACTTCTCAACATAAAGAAAAAGTGATGCTCAGATCAGGGAGAAAAGCAGAATGATATTAGCAGTAGATATAGGTAACAGCAATATAGTTATGGGTTGCATAGACGGGGATAAGATACTCTTTCGCGAAAGGGTATCAACTAACCGTATTGCAACAGACCTTGAATATGCAGTAACCATAAAAACAGCCCTTGATATGCACGGTATGACCCCTGCTACCCTTACAGGAGCAATAGTTTCCTCGGTTGTACCCTCGGTAACTAACACCTTTAAGCGTGCGGTAGAAAAGTACGTAGGCATTAAGCCTATGGTTGTGGGCCCCGGCATAAAAACAGGCTTGAGTATCCGTATAGACAATCCTGCACAGCTTGGCAGTGACCTTGTGGTGGGTGCGGTTGCGGCTATTGCCGAATATCCCTGCCCCCAGATAATAATTGATATGGGTACTGCTACCACACTTTCTGTGGTAGATAGTAACCGTAACTATTTAGGCGGTATGATAACCACCGGTACTGCCGTTTCTGCAGACGCCCTTATAAGCCGTACCTCACAGCTCCCCAAAATTCCTCTTGAAGTACCTAAAAAGGTGATAGGCTCAAACACGGTAGACTGTCTTAAAAGCGGCATAATGTATGCAAATGCCTGCGCTATAGACGGTATGATAGAGCGTATTGAGGAAGAACTTGGCCAAAAGTGTACCGTTATTGCAACAGGCGGAATTGCCACTGCCATAACACCCCTTTGCAAAAGAAAGATAATCCTTGATGACGACCTTCTCTTAAAAGGACTTATGCTTATATACAATAAGAACAAACAGGAGATATGAAATGATAAATAATAACTTTACTTCAACTGCAAAAAGAATTGTTTCCATATTACTTTTGCTTTCTATGGTTTGTGGCTCCCTTCTTTTCACAATTTCCTGTTCTTCAAAAAAGGAAGAGAAAAAGGGAAAGACCTACACCCAAGAGGAGCTTGACAGTGCTAATGCAAATAAAGCCTATGAAAGCATATACGATATTGATATGTGGCAGGAGGAAGGCGTGTGGAAGTGCCTTTACCCCAATTACCAAGGCGACTTTTCCGTTTCACACGTTCAGGGCCTTGAAGCCGAGGATATGAACCCTACCCAATATGCGGTATATCAGCAGTATCTGCTTTATAGCGGCTATAATATAAAGACCGACGTACTTACCGCTAAAAGAAATCCTGCATACGATTGGGCACAGATAGAGGAAAAGCTGGTTACTCAAATGGGACTCTTTACAAAGCTTGAAGCAGGAGAAGGGGACGAATGTACCCTTTACCTTAATACCGAGCTTGGTGTAAATACCATAGAAGCACTCTTTGAGGCTTCCTCGGTAGGTGCGCTTTTAAACGTAAGTCTTGTACCGGTAGAATAATTAGAGAAATTAAAAAAAGCAATCTCACAAGAGATTGCTTTTTCAGCTTTTCAAAAGCAACAGGAGAGCGTGGAAACGCTCTCCTTTTTGCGTGAGTTGACTTTATAAATTGGTGATGATATAATTGAAATGACAAGGACAGGGACGGAATATAAAATGTATAATCAAGACATAGAACCGTCCCCTGTGTTACTGTAGTTAGTACTATGCCCGGTCCGATAGTTGTTTGGGATGTTAAAATCGTGGGGTGATAAAATGAAAATCAATAATATTAATATTAAAAGCGAAGGATACGTTCACTGCAAGTCAAGTTTTTATTCTTCCCATGACATTTTATCCGATTGTTCGTGTTATACTTTTTTACCAGGTATAAACAGATTGGTTGGAGAGATTGATTCCGGTAATTGGGCTATAAGTTACTTACTATCTATGTATAAACATAGACCAAAAGATTTCGTTTTGTTTGAAGAACCCAAGCTTTTCGTGAACAATGAGTCGATTTCTTTAGATGAATTTTCAGATTATGCTTGCTATATGGATAACGTATATCCTTTGTTCTCTGCTAACAAATCCGTAAAAGAACATATAATACAAGGCTTAGACCATAGCAAATTGAACTGTTCATATGATGATATTAAAAATTTGTTTTATATGGATAGTGAACGTTTTGAGCGCCCCCTCAAAGGTGTTGGGAATGAAATTTTTAAAGCTATGGCGGCTATAGGATTCTCCTATAAAAAAGAAATATTTTGTTTTCCGTGGTTAAGTAATAGGCGATTTGAGAGTTATCATGAGAACTTGACCACCTTGTTGCGAATATTGGAAAATTTAGAAAAAACTGTTGTTATGCCTGTTGGAATATCACATCCATAACAGTAACACAGGGGACTGTTCTGTGTGTTGATAAGACAGGGGATAAGACAGGGGACGGTTCTATGTCTTGACAAAAATAACACCCTATGCTATAATGGCATAGGGTGATTATTTATGCCGAGAGCAGCGAGAGAAAAGAGCAGAACAGGAAGATATCATATAATGTTGCGAGGAATAAATCAGCAACAGATATTTGAAGAAGATGAAGATTACCAAAGATTCATAGAGATACTCAAGGATTGTAAGGAGATATGCGGATATGAATTATATGCGTATTGTCTGATGGGTAATCACATACATCTGCTTATAAAAGAGAAAACAGAGCCAATAGAACAAATAGTAAAACGTATAGGTGCAAGGTTTGTATATTGGTATAACGTAAAGTATCAGCGAGTAGGACATCTGTTTCAAGACAGGTTCAAAAGCGAAGTAGTAGAAGACCAAACATATTTCAATACGGTATTGAGATACATACATCAAAACCCCAAAAAAGCCGGAATATGTGAAAAGCTTGAAGATTATCCGTACAGCAGCTATAATGAATACGTGTCGGGTGCAGAAATAACAGACACGGGTTTTGTATTTGCATATATGGATATTGAACATTTTATAAAGTTTAATAATTCCGAAACGGTAGAAAAGTGCCTTGATGTTGACGAAAATGTTCCTGTGAGAGTAACGGACGAGCAGGCACGAAGGATCATAAAAAGGCTGTCGAAATGTGAAAGTGCTGCAGAGTTTCAGGAATTGGATGTAAAATCAAGAGACAGGTATTTGAAAAAACTCAAGGATAAAGGACTGTCAATCAGACAAATCAGCAGGTTGACGGGTGCTTCAAAAGGTGTTGTTGAAAGAATTCTAAAATAAGCCGCAAGACATAGAACCGTCCCCTGTCTTAATGTCAGCTGGAACCATATATGCTTCTTCAGCCATAGGAACAGCTATTGGTTCCGTTGTCCCGGTTGCAGGAAATTTTGTTGGAGGGCTGTGCGGTTTTGCTGTTGGTTTTGGCATTGATTATTGTACCAGTGAAGCTGAGGTGTTTGGTAAATCGATAAGAGAT
>JAZOTL010000064.1:0-3593 GCA_045657645.1 Eubacteriales bacterium | reverse complement strand
CCCTTTGGCGTGAAAGCAAGAAAAAACGGCGATAACTCGATGTTATCGCCGTTTTTTTTATTATTTCCTTTTGTTATCAATATCATCCTCGACGCCGCAGGCGGCTCTTGGAGAGTCGTAGTCAGCTATGCTGACAGCTTTCCCGATCTTGGAGAAGGCTTGAAGGAGAGAGAAGTTTATAGTTTTTCTACGTCTTGCGGTAGAACGACTTTTTCGATAGTTTGAAATGCTGCCGTTTGGCAGCATTTTTTATATGTTTCTTAGTTTTGCAAGTCGTACGTCCTCACCTACAAACATAACAGCATCAAATTCACCGAAAAGACGGGATGTAATTCTGCTCTCATAGCGTTTTAACAGCTCTTCAGAGGTAAGGTTAGTATTTATAAGCATAGGCTTTTTGTTGTTAATACGTGTGTTTATGAGGTTATAGAGGGCTGATACAGTAAAGCTGTTAGTAAGCTCTGTACCAAGATCGTCTATAATGAGGAAATCGCTTTCAAAGTACATTTCGTTAAGGTTTTCTTCAGTGGAAAGTGATTTGCCGAATCTTTCTTTTTCAAAATCTGCAAGAATATTTTGTGCCGTATCATACTTAACGTTATAGCCGTTTTCACAAAGTGCTTTGGCTACGGCTGAAGAAAGGTGTGTTTTTCCAAGCCCTGTTTTACCAACAAAAAGCAAGCTTCTTGAATCTTCGGAAAAATTATTAACATAATTGCGGATAAATTCAAGGTTTGCTTTCATTGTATCGTAGGATAACTTTGAACTTGCATAATAATGAAGATCAAAACTATCAAAGGACTGGGTTTGTGCAAGCTTGCCTATACCGGATCTTTCAAGCATTCTGCGTGAAAGTTCCTGTTTTAAGCATTCGCACATATTTGCACCTACAAAACCTGTATCATCGCATTTAGAACAATCTTTTTTTACAAACGTATAGTCAGCAGGGTAGCCGTGTTCGGTAAGTATATCGGCTCTTTTCTGTTGAAGCTCAAGATTCTTGTTTTTGAGATGTTCAATTCTTTCTGTAATATTATCAGCGCCCTTAGCTATCTCAATGGTAATATCAATAGCGGCACTTGAAAGGGCCTTATCAATATCTGAAATTTCAGGCAGCTTAGAATATATTTCAAGTGTGCGGATATAGCTTTCGTTTTTCGCGGCCTCTCTCTTTTTTGCAAAGGAGTCCTTGACTTCGATTATTAAATTTTTATTGTAAGCCATAATTTCTCCTTATGAATTTTGCATTTTTTCACGGCTGCGCTTAAGTGAAAGCTCAAAGAACTCATTAACGTCAAAGCTTTCCTTTGAATCAGAGGCTTTTTTATCTTCCTTCTTTTGCTTATACTCTTCGGTGGCGCGTTGTACGTCTTCAAGTGTATTGAGTCCTTTTTCCTTCCAATTCAAAAGAATCTTATTTAAATAGTGAAGGGAAAGCTTGCCGGCTTTTTCAACTGTGATGTTAAAAGCTTCTCTTATTACGTCTTCATTGTAACCAAGGTCTGCCCAGGTTGAAAAATACTTTTTTTCTGTTGGTGTGAGTTCTCTATCACCAAAGCCGAACATGGTTCTTAGTTTGCCTTCAAGGGAACGCTTTTCATCTTCAAGCTTTATGAAAAGTTCAAGCTTGTCTGTTGTGTTTATACCGCGGTCGCTTAAATCATAGGCGGCCTTTTCTATATATTTAAGGGCACACTTTCCTCTTGCTGCGCAATAGCTGAAAAGCAGTAATATGTAATCGCTTTCAAGACCCAGATAGCTGTTAAGCGCAGCTATTCGGTTGATTTCTGTATTATTGAATATCTTTCCTGTAAGGCGCTGACATTCATCAATAATTTCTGAAAGACCGTTTTCATTAACTATTTTGCTTATTTCCTCTCCGGAATATGAGGGTAGGGTAGCGAAGCGTGCTACCTTTTTCTTTTTCGCGGTGCCTTCCTTAGAGGTAATTACTCCTGCACCCTGCCAATATGAAAGGGCAGCATCTATAGCGGCGCGGCTAAGTGAAAGCTCTGTAGCAACGTTATCTGCACATTCTTCGTAATTTGAACGTAAATCCTCGTCTGCCATAAAGCGTATCAGGAATTTAAGCTCTCGTTCGCCTGCAGTTGCTAATTTATCAAGAACACCATCTCTGGGGATGTTAATTACGCCTGTGCCAAAGTTGACAATGTAATTCATTACTTTTCCTCTCTGTTCAGCATTTCATAGCAGAGCATCATAAGTGAATCGCCCATATGAACACTTTCAATTGTTACGCCCTCGTGCTCATCAGGGGATAATTCCTGACTTGTAAAATTCCATATACCCTTAACGGCAAGATTTGATAACTTTGTGGCTGCTTCATCTGCGTGGTCTGCAGGCAGGGTAAGAACACCAATATCAACTACGTTTGTTTCGCAAAAGCTTTCAAGCTCTTTGATATCAAGTATCTTTTTGCCGTCAACCTCTTTACCTACTACCTGTGGGTCGCTATCAAAAAGTGCGCAAACCTCAACACCGCGTTTAGTAAAAACAGGGCTTGCGGCAAGGGCTTGACCAAGGCGTCCTGCACCGATTATGATAGCTTGATAGTTTTCGTTAACACCAAGTATTTCGCCAATCTTACCGTAAAGGTAGGTAACGTTGTATCCATAACCCTGTTGTCCAAACCCGCCAAAGCAGTTGAGGTCCTGTCTTATCTGGGATGCAGTAACCTTCATCAGGTCAGCCAAGTCATTTGAAGATATGCGCAGTTTGTTTTCGTTTAAAAGCTGGCGCAGATATCTGAAATATCTCGGCAGTCTTCTTATGACTGCCGAGGATACGTAATTATCGTGATTTTTTCTTTGCATTATATTACCTTACATATTGGTTATGGTATCCATAACGTATTCTGTAAATTGCTGACAGGTTGCGCCTGTATCGCGGCCTGTGATAACGTACTTCTTGTCTTCTATCATACAGAAGTCAAGAGCCTTCTCAAGCTTTGCAGCTTCTGCGTGCTTGCCAATGTGGTTAAGCAACATTACGGTAGCGCGGAGCATAGAGCAGGGGTCAGCGTATATGCCACGGCCTTCCTGCACCATTCTGGGAGCAGAACCGTGAATAGCCTCGAACATAGCATATTTCTTACCGATATTTCCGGAACCTGCTGTACCAACACCGCCCTGAAGCTCTGCAGCTTCGTCGGTGATAATATCACCGTAGAGGTTAGGAAGCACGATAACCTGGAAATCACGACGGCGCTTATCGTCAAGGAGCTTTGCGGTCATTATATCAATAAACCACTCGTCGGTTGTAATGTTGGGGTGCTTTTCAGCCTCTGCACGGCAAAGGTTGAGGAACTTACCGTCGGTTGTCTTAATAATATTTGCCTTTGTAACAATAGAAACTCTTGTTTTGCCGTTAGCCTCTGCAAAATTGTATGCGAGCTTTGCAAGGCGGTCTGTACCCTCGGTGGTTGTAACGCAGAAGTCCATAGCAAGGTCATCGGTAATATTCATACCCTTGCTACCCACTGCGTAGCTACCCTCGGTGTTTTCACGGAAGAAGGTCCAGTCTATACCAAGCTCGGGAACCTTAACGGGGCGAACGTTTGCAAAGAGGTCAAG
>JAZOTL010000063.1:0-3417 GCA_045657645.1 Eubacteriales bacterium | reverse complement strand
AGCGTTAGTAGTTCTTGTATCATGTATTAAGATCGTGCCACAGGCACATGCGTATGTTATTGAACGTTTGGGTGGTTATCAGGCAACTTGGGATGTAGGCCTTCATTTAAAGGTTCCGTTTATTGACCGAGTAGCAAGAAGAGTAATCTTAAAAGAACAGGTTGTGGATTTTGCACCACAGCCGGTTATCACAAAGGATAACGTTACAATGCGTATCGATACCGTTGTGTATTTCCAGATAACCGACCCTAAACTCTTTTCCTATGGTGTAGAGCATCCTATGCAGGCTATTGAGGTTTTGAGCGCAACCACCCTTCGTAATATCATTGGTGAACTTGAGCTTGATGAAACTCTTACAAGCCGTGATATTATCAACACTCGTCTTCGCACCATTCTTGATGAGGCAACCGACCCCTGGGGTATTAAGGTTAACCGCGTTGAGTTGAAGAACATTCTTCCTCCGCCCGAAATTCAGGACGCAATGGAAAAGCAGATGAAGGCTGAGCGTGAACGCCGTGAGCAGATACTCAAGGCAGAAGGTGAAAAGAAGGCCGCTATCCTTGTTGCAGAAGGTGAAAAGCAGGCAGCTATTCTTCGTGCCGAGGCTTTGAAGGAAGCAACCATTAAGGAAGCAGAAGGTAAAGCAGAGGCTATTCTTAAGGTGCAGGAAGCTACCGCTGAAGGTCTTCGCCGCTTAAACGACGCTAACCCCACACAGGCAGTTCTTACCTTAAAGAGCTTTGAGGCGTTTACAGCTGCAGCCGACGGTAAGGCAACAAAAATCATCATACCCAGTGAGATACAGAGTCTTGCAGGTCTTGCAAGCACACTTACCGAGGTTGCAAAGGAAGATAAGTAACAAATAAAGAAAAATCGAGCCGAAAGGCTCGATTTTTTATCTCCTATTTAAGATTTATTACCTTGTAATATTTATTATAATATGTTATAATATATTAAATATTATCTTTTGGAGGCTATTATGAAGGCAGTTATGTACGGTGCCGGAAATATAGGCAGAGGCTTTATCGCTCAGCTGTTTAATCTTTCCGGATATGAAACCGTTTTTGTAGATGTAAATATGGACGTTGTAAACAAGCTCAACGACGACAGAGCTTATCCGCTTTTTATAACAAAAGGCGAGGGTTATGAAGAAACAAAGGTTGATAATGTAAGATGCGCTGACGGCAGAAACAATGCCGAGGTTGGCGATGAGATCGCTACTGCCGATATAATGGCTACCGCTGTAGGTGTAAATATACTTAAATTTATTGCAGCGCCTATAGCTGAAGGTGTGCGCCGCCGTATGAAATTAGGCGGTGGACCTCTTGATATTATAGTTTGCGAAAATAAGATAGATGCAAATGTATATCTGCACGACCTTATTGCAGAGCACCTCAATGACGAGGAAAGGGAATACTTTGATGCTAACTTTGGATTTGTTGAAGCATCTATAGGAAGAATGGTTCCCAAAACCCCCGAGGAGATATCTGCAAAGTATCCTCTTGCAGTATGCGTTGAGCCCTTCTGCACACTTCCCGTTGATAAGTCTGCCTTTAAGGGTGAGATACCCGATATAAAGAATATGCTGCCTTACGCTCCCTTTGAACTGTTTATACAGCGCAAGCTCTATATGCACAATATGAGCCACGCTCTTTGTGCTTATCTTGGTAAGCTTAAAGGATATGAGTACATATGGCAGGCGGCTTCTGATATGCGTATCAGATTTGTAGCGCTGGGCGCTCTGGTTCAGTCTGCACAGACCTTATCAAATGAGCACGGCGCACAGATAGAATTACTTACCGAGCACGCTTTTGATCTTCTTACAAGATATGATAATAAGCTTTTAGGTGATACTGTTGCCCGTGTAGGTAATGATACAAAGCGTAAGCTTTCCGCCGTTGACCGTTTGCCCGGTGCGCTTAAGCTTGCTAAAAAGAACGGATTGCCTTATGATTACATTGCAATGGGTATTGCCGCAGGTCTTTTGTTTGACCTTGATGATTCCTCAAAGGAAGTTTCAGCCTATGCCGCACAAAACGGAGTAGGTGCTGCACTTAAAGAGTATTCCGATATCACCTGCGAAGCGGACGTTGCTCTGATTGAAGGCTATTATAATGCTCTTAGCAATGATGCCGATAGCGCAATGGATAGCCTTATTCATTCGATTAAGTGATATAGGTGGTTCTTTGCTTGTAATTATCCAGAACCTTTTTTGCGGCGTAATAGTAATTTAGCTTTATTACCCAAAGACTTTCACTTTTGCGCTGGGCTATTGTAAATCGGTCCCGCAAAAGGGAACGGGAGATTATTACTACCGTGTATCCCTCTTTAATAAAGGTGTCTGCCATATGGTTTATATAACGGGGCTTTTTGAAGTTAAATCCTCTTTTAGCCTCGATTATTACAATCTTTTCCGCACTCTTTATATCCCTTTCAAAATCCGGATCAAAGTGCTTATAACGTCTTTTGTTAATTAGCATAGTTATGCCTAAAATAAGAGCCGTTGCAGGAAGGAATATAATAAATGCAGTCAGTGCTACTACAAGAACGGCGCTTGTTTCTATAAAAGCGATAATAGCTGATATATATCCTAAAAGTCTTGTGATAAAGAGATAGCGGCGTACGTAGCGCACGCCGCGCAGGGCAAGAGAAACAATGCCGTTTCCCTTGATAATTGCATAATAGTAAGAAAAGATGTTATTATAGTTATTGTATTCAGTCTTTTTGTTCAAGCATATCACCAAAAAGGCGCAGGTTGCGCATAATAGTTTTACGCTTTCTCCAGCCAAATGCCCGTAACGATAACTCCCTGTCTGACATTGCGTCAAGAATTTCGGGGGTCAAATTATATACCCTATCCTGTGAGAAGAAGGGTATGGGTGAGTAGTCAACACCCTTGTTAAGGGGACAAACGTTTTGGCAGATATCACAGCCCCAAGCGGTGTTATTTTCGAGCATAAGCTTGATTTCATCGTAGGTAAGCTCGCCCTTTTTCTGTGTGATGGCGGAAAGGCATTCGTCCTTTGAAGGGCAGCTTTTGGTACACAGACCGCAATGAGGGCAATATTTTATAACGTTTTGGCGTTTGGGTGTGTCAAGCGTACAGAGTATCTCTGCAATAAATACATATGAACCGTACTTTTCATTTATGAGTCGATAATTGTCACCGATAATGCCTAGACCGGCAAAAGCCGCAGCGTGGGTCTCGGCTATAGGCGAGTGATCGCCCATACCTACAAACTTATGCTCCGGAAAGGCTTGATTAAGCTCTGCAATTACTCTTTCAAACAGAGTGCGCAGATAGTAGTGGTAGTCACGGGGAACTGCATAAAGGGAGATATTTCTTTCTTCTACGTCCCCTGTATAATAGGGTATGAGAAAGAAGATAGCGCTTTTGGCTTCAGGTAAAGTACGTTC
>JAZOTL010000062.1:0-4024 GCA_045657645.1 Eubacteriales bacterium | reverse complement strand
GGTAACAACCCCATGGTTGGTATGACTGTTGCTGTTGCAGTTGCTATCGAGGAATCTTTTAAATAATTTTAAATTGATTAATAAAAAGCTGTCACGAATTTCGTGACAGCTTTTTTACATCTTAATCTCGTTTTGCCAAAGGCAAAACATATCGAACCCGAAGGGTATGTCGAGTTGTAACGCGATCTCGTTACCACCAACAACTCCTGCATCGCTCCATAAAGTCGCTTGCACTCGTTGGGTGGTTGCCGTCCTCGCAGCCTTGCTTTATCTGTCACCGACAGCGCAAGACTGTTCGGCATATCGAATTTGCGTAGCAAATATATCGCTTCACCGCAGGTGAACTAATATTTCCTTTAACTACTAAAAGAACTTTATTGTACTATCTGATTTGAATACGATTATTTCTTGAAATTATCACTATTTCTATATCTTTAGTGAATAAAGGTTCATAATTCCTAAATCTTTTAAGAATATCCGTCATTTTGCTTGCCGCATCACCGAAATTTTGTTTTATTATATCCATGCCTATTATTTCAATACGCATAGGCTCTCCGTACAATTCTGTCAGGCAGTCCCAAAATGCAGACCAGTTACACCCGTAATAATCGGGGAAATTCAAGGATTTTTGTATAACCTCGTGAATTTCCGAGTAATATTTCACCTTGCGGAAATCTATTGTATAAGTTTTTATATTGTTGCGCATAAGAGGAGATTCCCCTATCGAGATATTTTTTATCAACTAAATTATAACATTGAAAAAATATGATGTCAAGAAATAGCAAAGGTTGACACAGAACCGCCCCTGTGTCAAGTGACAGCTTTTTTACGTTTGACAATTGCGGTGGTGTATGATAATATTTAATTAAGAACAGCAAAGGAGTATCCCGATGAATTACACATATCTTCGCTTTCCGGGTGGGAAGCCAAAGGCGTTTACAATGAGCTATGATGACGGCTATATATACGACCTGCGCTTTGCCGATATAATTGACCGCCACGGAATAAAATGCACCTTTAATATAGTAAGTGACTGCGTAACCAAGGACTGGGGCGCCGAATATATGACACTTGACCAAATGAAGTCCCTTGCCAAGAGGGGACACGAGATTGGGGTACACGGTGTGACCCACACCGCAAACGGCTTGCAAAGCGTAACCCTTGGGTTAGCCGAAGCATACGAATCAAGAAAGGTTATCGAGGATACCTTTGGTATCATCTCCCGCGGCTTTGCCTACCCCTGCTCGGGTATCAACGATCTCACCTGCGGTACCACCTATGAGCGTATCAGGGGATATCTGCAGGATCTTGGCTACTGCTATGCCCGCTCGGATGAAAAGGATTTCGACTATTTCCTTATTCCTGCGGATTGGTACGATTGGCAGCCCACCGTTCACCACGACAGCCGCCTTGTAAACGAATACGCCGATATTTTCCTCGGCATTCATCCCGACGGTAAAAACGGCAAGGAGGGCCTGCCCCGTCTTTTCCATATATACGGTCACACAAACGAATTTGAACGCAAGAATAATTGGGATCACCTTGAAGCCCTTTGCGAAAAGTTGGGCGGAAAGGACGATACCTGGTACGCCACCAATCTTGAAATATACGATTACGTTGAGGATTACCTGCGGCTTCGTTTTAATCTTGCCCATACCCGTGTCTACAATCCCTCGGCCCGTACGGTCTGGCTCTATGCCAACAAAAAGACCTTCGCTGTTAACCCCGGTGAAACGGTTAGTTTAATATGAATATAACAAAAATCTGTCACGAATTTCGTGACAGATTTTTTTGTGTTATAAATATATTATTTATCTTCTTTTACCGGCTTAACGAGGAATATGCTGAGGAGCATTGCCACAACGTAGAGGCCAAGTGCAACGTAGAGCACGGTCTGGTAACCCACGGGGTTAACCATATTGCCGCCTACCTCGATTTCTTCACCGAAGTTCTTTACTATCCAGGAAGCAAGCTGGTTACCTGTAAGACCTGCAAAGCCCCAAGCGGAAAGGGTAATACCGTGGATAGCGCTGATATTGGACATACCGTAATGGTCGGACAAGAGGGTGGGAACGTTGGAGAAGCCTCCGCCGTAGCCTGCGTTTACAACCATAATGAGAACCAATACAAGGAATGTGAGTGCGGTGTTGCCTGCACCCTTTGAAATACCGCCTGTTACAACAACAAGAGCTGTTAATACGATGGATAATCCGAATATTATCTTATAAACGGTGTTACGGTCCTTCATCTTATCGCCCATTGCGGAGAATCCGAGACGGCCGCCTGCGTTGAATACTGCAGAAACGGTGGAAACTATACCTACCACAGCTGCAAGGCCGACACACTTAACGATATACTTTTCCTGTGAGATAAGCATAAGACCGCAGGTGATGTTGATGTAGAACATAAGCCAGATGCCTATGTAGTTTGTCATGGGGCGCATTTTGATAACAGAGAGAATACTCTTTTTCTCTGCTTCGTTCTGGGGTTCGTGCCAATCATCGGGCTTTTTCAAAAGCAGGTGGCCTACGAACATCATTACAAAATATACGCAAGCAAGGATGAGGAACATTTTATAGATACCGCCCTCGCCAAGGCTGCCAAGCATAGCCTCCATAATGGGGCTGGCAATAGCCTTTGCCGCGCCGAAGCCTGCAACAGCCAAGCCTGTAGCAAGACCCTTTTTATCCTTAAACCAGAGCATCAGGGTCTTAACGGGGGAAAGATACCCTGTACCAAGACCGATACCCATAATAAGGCCGTAGCATACGTAAATACCTATAAGTGCAACAACGCTGCCGGGATTCTTACCGCCGTAGTAGATAAAGCCGCCTGTGCCTGCCATACCTACGGCAAAACAGATAGCCGCGATAAGAGAGGATTTGTGAATATCCTTTTCAACGATGTTTCCCAGGAATGCCGCAGACATACCAAGGAAGAAGATTGCAAAGCTGAACGCCCATTCGGTAGCGCCCTTGGAAAAGCCGATGTAATCAGCAATATCCTGGCTGAAAATGGACCAGCAGTAAACTGTACCTATACTGCAATGCAGTAAAAGTGCGGGGATTGCTGCGCGCAACCACTTGTTGGCTCTCCAGCCGCCGCTTTTTTTGATTGTGTTTTCCATATTTATCACTCTTTCTTAAACATTATGCCTTTCTATCTTACTCCAAATAGGAAAAAAATCAAGTACAATTTCTTAATTTTTGCAAAAAAATCGAAATTTTTTAATAATTACAGTAAAATAGCGAAAAAAAGGCGATAACTTGCGGTTATCGCCTTTTTAATGATTGTTTTTTGTTTTGTACTAACTTTATCTTTGTGCTGCAGATAAACGGTTTGCACTCACTTAAGCCTTCACCAAGATTGGGGAAGGAGTCAGCGTAGCTGACGGATGAGGTTGATACACCAAGCAAAAAATCAACAGTCTTTGCTTGAAACATATCAAACTTCTCCACCCCTAAGCGGAAACGCTTTTTCTATTGGGATTTCTGTTTTCTTACATATATCCCTGCATACAGACATAAAATTATTGTTTACATCTGTATTCTTATACCGTAACACTTTGCATCCGCGAGATTCTAAATACTTATCTCTTTCTGCATCCTGTTTTTCTTCCTTTGGAAAGGTGTGCTGTATACCGTCAACCTCTATTACTATCTTTTTTGAGGGTATATAGAAATCTAAAATGTATCTATCAAATATCTCCTGCCTTTTTACCGCTACAGGTAACTTTTTAAGAAAATCATACCAAAGGTGCTTTTCTTCCGGGGTCATATTGTTGCGGAGATTTCTTGACAGTTGTTTTAGGTCTCTGTTGTGTTTATGTTTCATTTTCTATATATAGTTCTACTCTCAACCTCATCCGTCACCGACTCTTACGGTCGGTGCCACCTTCCCCAATCTTGGGGAAGGCTTGGGTTTGATTAAAACTTTAAGTTCGTATACGAATAACAGAATTCGCACAAACCTATTATTAAAAGTTTTGGTTCCGCTTTTTCAAAAGCGGAGAATCACAACGGTT
>JAZOTL010000061.1:0-11961 GCA_045657645.1 Eubacteriales bacterium | reverse complement strand
GCTATAATAGTTACAATACTTTCTATAAGTGCGCCAAAATCATCGGTTATAAACTGCCTAAGCTTTTGAGTATCGCCTGTTATACGGGCAAGGAGCTCGCCTGAGGTACGTCTTGTAACCCCTGCAAGGGAAAGCTCCTCTATCTTGTTGAATATGATCTCTCGCAGCTTTATAGACAGCTTGTTTGCCGTTAATATCTGCACGTAGCTACGCAGTATACTTAATAAGCGTATAAGCAGTTCTGTGGCGAGAATACAGGCTACAACTATGCCAAATTGTGAAAGCAGAGGCTTTGTTTCGGCTTTTATGTAATCATCTACAAGCACCCTGTTAAGATATGGTCCTATAAGTCCCATAGCCGCTATTACGAAGTACATAACTACTGAAAACATAATAAGCCATTTAAAGGGCGCAGCTATCTTTAAAAGCCGTTTGAGATATCCTGCTTTATCCGCACAATGGGGGCAAAGCTGTGTCCCCGGGGGCAGGGGTCTGTGGCATTCAGGGCATACTACACGCTCAAATTTGCTCCAGTCTGGATCATGATATCCGCTTTCAAGGTACTTGTTCATACGCTTTACAGCGCTTGAAAAGGTTTTTTGAAAGCTCATATCTCCGCGGCAAAGGGGAAGATATCCTTCCTTTGTTTTTGCCTGTACCGAGCAACATCCTATTCCCGGGTCAAAGATAAATTCTTCAACTGTATCAAGGGGAATCTTGCGCAGTACACCGCCCTCATCAATATGCAGTTGTTTTTTAAATAACGTTACCTTACCCCTTGTCCCTTCACTATTTGAAAGGCTGTAGGGAAAGGAAAGTATTATATCATTGTTCATTAAAGGTACAACTCCAGCTTTCTGCGGCTTTTTGTGTCAAGGGCATCAATACTTTCTATTTCAAAACGGTTGCCGGTAATGTCTGTTATAAACACTCGGTTGCCGTCAACCCTTGTGATGCTCCTGTAGGTGTCCTGCAGGGAAAGCTCCATTTCTCCTATATCGGTAAGCACCTTCCAATAGGAAAATCCTCTTCTTTCACGCAGGGTCATTATCTTTTTTATTTTAGGAATAAAATACTTTCGTTCAAGCTCTGTGGAAAGTATACGGGAGGTTTCTTCATCAAAATCGGAAAGCTTTCTTATTATTCCTATCTCCTCACCGTCCTTTGTTTGAACGGAGATGAATTCGTCGGTCAGCTCAAAGGGGAATACTCTGTGTAGCCACACCCGGTCATATTCTTTGCTATCACCGTCTACAGTAACGGTAGCGCAGGGGAAGTCGCCTTTTTTAGCAAAAACGGTATTCTGCGAGTTGAGGTATATAAGGCCTGCCGCTTCATCAAGGGTCATTATTTTGTTTTCCTTCATTTTATCCCTCCTCTATACCGGCATTTTTAAGTGCCTCGTACTGTAGTGTATATAGCTTATAGTAAATTCCTTTTTTATGTATCAGTTCGTTGTGGGTGCCTTCTTCGGGTATTTTGCCGTTTTCAAGCACCAAAAGTCTGTCAGCGTTACGCAGGGTGGAAAGCCTGTGTGCTATCATAATTGTGGTTCTGCCCGCTGAAAGCCTTTCAAGAGCAGTTTGTATATTGCGCTCCGTACGGGTATCCATAGCAGAGGTTGCTTCGTCAAGTATAAGGATCTTGGGGTCACGCAGCAGTGCACGGGCAATGGATATGCGCTGTTTTTCGCCGCCGGAAAGGTCCTTGTAGCCCCAGCCTATCTTTGTCCAATAGCCGTCGGGAAGTTTGCAAATGAAATCGTGTGCGCCTGAAATACGTGCAGCGCGTACAACCTCTTCACGGGTGGCGTTTGGCTTTGCGTAGGCAATATTATCAAATATGGTTGCTTGGAAAAGATATGTTTCCTGTGATACTATTGCAATATTGCGGCGCAAAGTATCAAAGGAAAGGTCTCGCACGTTAAAACCGTCTATGGTAATATCTCCGCTCGCTGTGTCATATAAGCGTATGAGCAGATTTGCAACGGTGGATTTACCTGCGCCTGTATGACCCACAATACCTATGGTCTGACCTGCTTCAATTTTAAAGGATATATCGTCTATTATTTTTCTGTTCTTCTCATAGCTGAAGTCAACGTTCTTAAACTCTATATCTCCGCGCAGAGTGTCTAAAACTATGGGTTCTGCCGCTTCTTTAACATCGGGCTCGGCATCCATAACCTCCATAAGTCGTTGCATAGCGTTAGATGCATTTGATATCCAGTTAGTCATATTTATAAATGACGTAACGGGGGCGTAAAGCATTGCCGCATACGCTGTGAAGGTGATTAGAGTGCCGTAGGTCATTTTACCCCCTATTACCATCCAACCGCCTACACCCAAAACCAAAGTAGAGGTTATTGAAAATAAGAAGGTTACAAGGCGGAACAGGGTAGCGTTGCTAACGGCAACCGCTTTATCCGCTTCTCCTACACGGATATTCTTGTCTGAAAAGCGCCTTTTTTCCTCGTTTTCGCGGGCAAAGGCTTTAACCACACGCACACCGCCCAAAACGTCGGTGAGCATACCGCTCATTGACCTGTGAGCAGAATAGTTTTTTGCGTGCAGCTTGTTCATATGAGTAAATAGTAGCTTTGAAAGGAAGGCTACCGGGGGAACTGCGCAAAGGGCAATAAGAGTAAGCTTCCAGCTAACGGTCAGCATTATAACTCCAACTGCCGCTGTTTGAACAACGTTAATGATAATGTAGGGAAGTCCTTCAACAAAGAACCAATAGATTGTGTTGGAGTCACCGTTTACCTGATTCATCAAGGCTCCTGTTTGCCTGTTGGTGAAAAAGCCTATGGATAAGCGTTCTATTGATTCAAAGAGTACCTTTTTCAGGTCGTATATGATTTTTGGAACAACTATGGCGCAAACTACCTCGTTTATCATATTGACAAGCAGGGATAGAACACGTGTTGCAACAAGGATACCTATAACAAGTAAAACCTGTCCGTAGAATTTTCCGCCCTCTGTAAGCACGCTATCGTAGAAAAATCCTGAGCTTATGTACGGGGAAAGTATGGAAAGGGCGCTTGTGAGTATCATTGCGATAAATATGGCCGCAACGCTGAATTTATATTTTTTTGTGAAGAACCATATGCGCTTGATTATACCTGCGCGGTCAATACACTTTGGGCATACCTTGCGCTTTTGGTCGGGGTATGGTTTTCCGCATTTGGGACAACATTCGGGCTCGCGCTTGTGGGGCTTAGCATCTTCTTTTGCGCACCCTAAAGCTACGTTTACTTCAAAGCAGAAGTTCTTTGCGGCATCAGAATAGGTGTTTGAAAGCCGTGTGATAATAATATGGCCAAAATCATTTTCAGCAGATATTATGCATCCTGATATCTGTTGTTCAACCGTGAAGTTTTTAAAGCCTTCAATATTTAGTTTTTCTACACCAAATGATTGGTAGCTTGTTTCAATGGGGGCTCTGCGCAAACCTCTTTTTTTGATATGCTTCAGGGTGTTTATTCCCGAAACAAAAAGCAGTTCCTTGCCATTGAAGAAAAGGTAACAGTCACACAAAGTGTTATTTCTGTCACGGTCAAGCTTTACAGAATGTTGCGTGGTTTCAGGGTTAAAGCCCTGCTTTTGCGCTTCATTCCACACGCTTTGAGGTATTCGGTTGTGTTTTGCCATATTTATCACCTCTTTTCCGCATTATTATAACATATAATGATAAAAAAATAAATAAATTTTATTTCGAAATTTAAAAAGCAGAGAATTAGAATTCTCTGCTTTTGTTTTTTTGATTAATATTTGCCGTATTTCTTTACTGCATTTATAAATGCATCAATGTTTTCGTAGGGAACGTCGGGCTCAAGCATATGTGTAGGAGCAATGCAAAGTCCGCCGCCGCATCCAACGGTTTCGATAATCTCCTTTACCTTTGCATCAACCTCATCGGCTGTGCCAAAGGGCATGGTAGTCTGTGTACCGATAGTACCCCAGAAGGAGAGACGGTCACCGTACATTTCCTTAACCTTTGCAGGGTCTATACATTCAGGCTGAACGGGGTTGAGTACGTCAACACCTATCTCTATAAGGTCTTCGATGATATCGTAGATAACACCGTCGGAATGATAGAAAGCAAGTACGTCGGGATTTACTTCCTTTGCTGCTGCTATAGCGCGTCCCATATCAGGCTTAAGCCACTTTCTCCAAAGATCGCGGCTCATCATAAGGTCCTTCTGTGAACCAACGTCATCACCGAACATTATAAGGTCAAAGCCGCACTCTGCAACCTTGCGTGCAACCTTTTCCTGGTGGTCTGCCATTCTCTTAAGGCAAGCCTCTGCCATTTCCTCGTCTGTCATCATATCGCAGAGCAGGTTATCAAGACCGCGCAGATACCAAGCGGGCTCAAATATCTGGATGGCGTTGAAAACAGCGGCGTAGCCAGCTTCGTGACAAGCGTCAACGCGCTCCTTTACACCTTCCCAACGATAGTCGTCAAGGATATCGGGCATAGGGAAGTCCCAAACCTCGTCAGCATCGGTAAAGTCTTCCATTGCGTGAAGGAATTTGGTGAAATGAGCTACACTGCCGGGCTCGTATGCTACACCCCACTCGTCGATGGTTGTTCCGGGCTTAAGCTTGCCGTAGAATTCAGAATAATCGTTCTGATTTTTTGTGGGTGTATATGTAAAGGTACGAGCGTCAAAGTTGTAATATTCCTCGTAGTTTTCGGCACCTGTTCTGTTCTTGAACTCTTCCTTAAGGGAGGGGCAGAGCTCAAAATAGAAGGGAACTCTTTCGGGATTTTGGCGGCGAAGAGCCGCAAGTAAATTTTCTCTCGGTGTCATAATTAACTCCTGTATTTGCAAAATTCTATTAAAATTATTCTATCATAAACACTTTTAACTGTCAACTCTATTGACGAGTATTTTAAGGATGAGTGAGCGAAAAACCGCCTTTTAAAAACAGCTTTAGAATATTCTTGTCACCCTAATATTATTGCACCGCCGTAGTCGGTTAAGGGCGTAGTTTTATCATATATAATATCGTAGTCCCTTGCATGGCAAAAGTCTGATATTTTTTGATAGTCGGGATGTGCGGTAATATCCCCGAAAAACAGAACGGTACCCTCTGTAACGGCGCTTGCTCCGCCTATAAATCCGAAATCGTACCCCGGTAAAAGGATGTTTCCTTCATTTATCAGCAAGACGTCAGTTATATTGGAAAGTGTTCGGTAAAGGCCCTTATCTGCCGTTATGGCACCGTTTTTTAAAAGCAGTACCGAGCAACGGGAATACCCTTGCTTTACGTTTATGCGTTTTTCATACCTTTCCCGCAGTTGTATTGAAATATACTCTTGCTTTCCTATAAGAGTATCCTTTACCAAAAGTGCATTTAAAAGTATGTCCTTTGGGTACTTATTGCCCATCATTTCATCTGTAAAGCAAAAAGGAATATCTCCAAAAACTTCTTTGTTATCGTTGTAATATTGCTTCTGTATCAGCCTGTACTCCCCGTCTGAAAATATGAGCATATCCGCGTGGCTTGCGGTGGGGGTAGGGAGCGATGGGTGGCAGGGCAACAGAACGGGCAAAAAGCCTATGCCCAAAAGCATAGACTTAAGTGAGTTTGGTATTTGTTCCGATATAATAATTTTCTTCATAAAATGCAGAAACGGGTGGAAAATCCACCCGCCATAGACCTTATTATATTAAACGGCTCTTGTTACCTTGTTTGAACGAAGGCAGCGAGAACATACGCTTACAGTCTTAACTGTGCCGTTATCATTAGCCTTAACTTTTCTTATGTTAGGCTTCCACATTCTGTTGGTCTTACGGTTTGAGTGAGAAACATTAAGTCCGAATGTTACACCTTTTCCGCAGATTTCACACTTAGCCATATCTACACCTCCATTAATGATCTAAAATCAAGCATTGGATATTGTATCACAAATAAATACAAAATGCAATAGTTTTTACAAAAAAAGTTTGATATTACTTGCTATCTTCCGTACTATCGGAGTTTTGGGTGCCCTTTTTCTTAAAAGAGAACTTATTTTCTGTATGATTGAGCAATCTTTTCATATTAGAACGGTGCAAGTATATAATCAAAAGCGCTGTAACAAGTGCACAGGGCATTACAATACCGGGAATGCTTATGCCTGTGTGGGGCAAAAATGCATTAAGGGTAAGGGGGTACATTAAAAGCGCCATTATAGAGCCGAGGGATATGTATTTTGTAAATGCTACTACTATAATAAATGTGAGCAGTAAAATTACAAAAACAAAGGGCTCAAGACAGAGTATACAAGCGGCTGCTGTAGCAATTCCTTTACCGCCTTTAAAATTGTACCAAACAGGGAAGCAATGACCGAGTATGCAAAACAGCATTGCTATGTGAGCAAAACTCCTGCCTACAAGTATCTGTGTTGCCGTTACTGCTATAATACCCTTGAAAAGGTCACCTAAAAAGGTGAGTATAGCTGGCGCACGGCCGTAGGTACGCATCATATTGGTCATACCCGCATTTTTACTGCCGTAGTTTCTTATATCATCGTGGAAATACAGCTTTGAAATGATTATAGCAAAATTAAGACTTCCAAGAATATAAGAGCCTATTGCACATAGGGCAATAACAAGCAGTAGACGGGGCATATCGGTTATTATCCACTCTCCGTTTTCTATATTAAGGGATGTGAATTTTGAACCAAAGATGCCAAGAGCTGCAAATTCGGGAGAGGTGAACCAGCTTATCATGCGTCCTTATCCCCTTTCTGACGAATAATAATTTTTATAGGAGTTCCTCTAAAGCCAAACACGTCTCTTATCTGGTTTTCAATATATCTTTGATAAGAGAAGTGGAAAAGCTCAACGCTGTTGCAGAATATAACGAATGTTGGGGGAGCAACTGCGGTTTGTGTCATATAGTATATCTTTAAGCGCTTGCCCTTATCAGAGGGTGGCTGAACACGTGCGGTTGCCTCGTTGAGCACGTCATTAAGCATACCTGTTGTAACACGGAGCAGTGACTGCTGGTGTACGTACTTAATAAACTCATAAAGCTTGCCTGTGCGCTGTCCTGTAAGTGCAGAAACAAATATAAGGGGGGCGTAGGTCATATATGAAAGGGCTTCATAAACCTCTTTTGTAAAGTTGTCTACGGTTTTGCTATCCTTTTCAATAAGGTCCCACTTGTTTATTACGATAACAGAGGGCTTTCCTGCTTCGTGGGCAATACCCGCAATGCGTTCGTCCTGCTCTGTAACCCCTTCTGTTGCGTCTACCATTATTACGCAAACGTCAGCGCGGTCTACTGCCATCTTTGCACGCAGTACGCTGTAGTGCTCTATTTTCGAGTCGATCTTTGCGCGGCGGCGTATACCCGCTGTGTCAATAAAGGTGAACTTGCCGTGCTCATTTTCAATCTCGGTATCTATAGCGTCACGGGTTGTACCGGCAACGTTTGATACAATAAGTCTGTCCTCGCCGAGGAAACGGTTGATTATAGAGCTTTTACCTGCGTTAGGCTTACCTATAAAGGCAACCTTTATGGAATCCTCGTCCTCTTCTTCATTTTCGTTATCAAAGGGGCAAAGCTCAACCATACGGTCAAGCAGATCGCCTGTACCTGAACCGTGAAGGGAGGAAACGGGGATAGGGTCTCCGTCTATACCAAGCTCGTAGAATTCGTAGAACTCAAAGGGAGGCTGACCAACCCTATCACATTTATTTACCGCAAGTACAAGGGGCTTGCGGCTCTTTAAGAGCATTGTTGCAATCTCTCTGTCATCGGCGGTAAGGCCAACTGTAACGTCTGTCATAAATACTATAACGTCTGCAGATTCAATAGCTATTTCCGCCTGCTGACGCATATGACGGAGCATATGGTCATCGGTCTTGGGTTCAATACCGCCTGTATCTACCAAAAGCATGTTGTGTCCGCACCATTCTATTTCGTGGTATATACGGTCACGGGTAACACCAGGGGTATCCTCAACTATAGCTATCTGTTTTCCTGTAAGCTTGTTGAAAAGAGTACTTTTTCCAACGTTAGGTCTGCCTACAATAGCAACTATCGGTTTTGGCATTTTTTTCTCCTTATAATTCTCGTTATCCTACGATAACAGCTTTTCTATAAATTCAAAGCCGCTGTTGTTTACTGTTTCTAATTTAACTTCCAATTCCTTTTCTGCAGTTTCAATTGAAACGTCATCAAGGAAAAGGTCATTTTCGTATCTTAACATTACGGAGGGAATATAAAGCGTATCACCCAGCTCTTTGTCTTTAAGCTGTGCTATAAGGTCGCCCCCTGTTATAAGGCCTGCAACCGTAATATTCTCTCCAAAGAAATCGTTTGTTATTTTGTATACGTTTATCTTTGTGTTTTTTGCATATTTGCAGAGCGTTTGTGCAATAGATGAAATGAAGTTATATGCAGCTTCACCCGTTGCAATGGATATATTGCGCTCTTTTTCAAGGTCGTAATCTTCTATGAAATCTAGCTCGTCTGCAAATTCATCCCCCATAGAGGTTATCATACCTACGCCGTTTTCTATCTGTGGATATCCGTCATAAAAATCCGCTGTGGGTAAGGGTATACCTGCTTTTATAAACAATTCATCCCCGGGGTAGAACATACGTATGCCCGTTTCCTCTTTGCATTTATCGCCAAAGCGTGTTACCTGCTCTATAATATCACTGCATTCCTGCGGTGTATAGGGCGTAAGAGGGAAGAGCTTTTCACGGTAACGGGTAAGTCCGCTTGGAACAACTGAAACACTGCGGATCTGCGGGAAATAAGCCTTCAGGTCATTCATTGAACGCTCAAGGTTTTCGCCGTCATTAATGCCGCGGCAAAGAACTATCTGGGCGTTCATTTCAATACCGCCCTTGGCAAATTTGTCAAGTAGTTCAAGGGATTTTCCTGCGTTGGGGTTCTTCATCATTTTAACACGCAGCTCGGGGTCTGTTGTGTGGACCGAAATGTTGATAGGTGATATCTTCATTTCTATTATTCGCTCAACGTCAGTTTCCGAAAGGTTTGTAAGGGTGATGTAGCTTCCCGTTAAGAATGACATTCGGGAATCATCGTCCTTAAAATAAAGGGTCTTACGCATACCTTCGGGTAGCTGATCTATAAAGCAGAATATGCATTTGTTACGGCAGGAGTGCTTTTCATCCATAAGGTAGGTTGAAAAATCAAGGCCTGTGTCCTCATATTGCTCCTTTTTAAGCTTTATATCAAAAAGCTTTTCGCCGCGATGGATGGTAAGGGTAAGGCGCTTTTCCGTCATATAATAACGGTAATCAAGCACATCGCTTATGGGATGGCCGTTTATATTTATGAGGTAATCTCCCGGTCTTATATCAGCGATATCCGCAGGAGAACCTTTTTGTACAGATGTAATTTTGACCATACTAAAGTTTCCTTATTACCCTAAATAATACTAAAGGGCGCACCGTACACGCAAAGCTGCGTATAAGTTACGCCCGACAAAACATAATAGAAATTACGCTTCCTCTTTAATGGTGATGATTTCCTTACCTGCGTATGTTCCGCATGCTCTGCAAACTCTGTGGGAGAGATTGTACTCGCCGCACTTAGGGCACTTGGTCATTCCGGGAAGGGTGAGCTTCCAGTTTGCACGTCTCTTATCGCGTCTTGCCTTTGATACTTTTCTCTTCGGTACTGCCATTTTACCTACACCTCCGTATATTAAATATGATTTTGTTTACTAATCTTTTAATTGATCGATGTATTGCTGTATTTTAGCAAGTCTCGGGTCAATTTCTTTTTTAGGGCAGTTGCATTCGCCCTCGTTAAGATCCTTACCGCATTTAGGGCATAAACCCTTGCAGTCCTCTCGGCACAGAAGTTTTGTGGGAAACTCCAGTAGAATGTGCTCGCAAAGTACGTCGTAAAGATCAAGCTTTGCATCTTCAATAAAAACGTAATCATCGGTATCTTCGTTTTGAAGAGTGGAAACCACCGCTACGTTTTTATCAAAGGTCAGGGGTAAGGTGCCCTCGATATCTGTAAGACATCTTGCGCATCTTGTTTTGTAGTCAACCACCGCTGAAGCAGAAAGGGTCATATATCCGCCACTATTGTTAACGTTGCCCGATACCGTGAAGGGACGGGGAAATACAACGTCCGGAAGTACTGACTTGTCCTCAAGCTCGAAGGAAAAATCAAAACTGATCTTGTTCACTTCACCGCTGAGAATCGGCGTCATATCAATGGTCATACTCATACTTATACTCCTGAATGTTAGCTTGCTTAGACAAGCGTAGATTATTATAAACAAAACCGAGGGATTTGTCAATATATATCTAAAAATATATCCGAAAAAAAGAGGAATAATTTTGTAAATTTTTTGTGATTAAAGTGCTTTTCGCAGAGTTTGTATAATCTTTTTTTCTTCTCTTGATATTTTGACTTGGCTTAATCCTAAAATTGACCCTGTTTGTGCTTGGGAAAGCTCCTTGTTATACCGTAGGTGCAGTATTTTCTTTGAGGTTTCGTCAAGGGCGGATATAGCTTCATTAAGAGCAATTCTGTCTGTCAGGCGCCCTATCTTATCGTCTTTATCATATATTACGTTTTCGAGGGTTGTTTCGGTATCGCCAATACATTCGGCAAGGGAGGAAACAGGAGAAAGAGCCTCCAGAACATAAGTTACCTCGTGACTGTCAAGGCCGCAGGCTTGGGATAGCTCTGTAAGTGTGGGTTCTCGTCCCAGCTTTTTTTCAAGCTCGTCCTTTTTACGCATTACAAGAACCCCGTCCTGCTTTATTTTGCGGGATATTTTTATCTGCCCGTCGTCCCTTAAATAGCGCCTTATTTCACCTATTATCAAGGGTACGGCATAGGTGGAAAATTCGGTATTGTAGGAAAAATCAAAGCTGCGTGCCGCTTTTATCATTCCTATCGTGCCTATCTGTATAAGGTCCTCTGTGTCAACGCCACGTTTTGTAAAGCGCAGAGAAATGGACTTTATAAGTCCCATATTCTTTTCTACAAGGGTAGATAGGGCATTTTCATCACCCTTTTGTATTTCACGAAGGAGCTCCTTATTATCGGGAGTTTGCATTATTTCACCTTTTTAAGTTTTTTTACCATAGTGACTGTAGTACCTCTTCCAAGAACAGATTTTACGGTAAGAGAATCGGTAAAGCTTGACATAATGGTAAAGCCCATTCCGCCCCGCTCCCCTAAAGGATCGCCTGTGTAAAAAGGCTCCATTGCCTTTTTTGTATCAGCAATGCCGCAGCCCTTGTCCTTTATTCTTATTCTCACACTTCTGTTGTCGTAGTACTTTACACTTATGTATATCTTTCCCTCGCATTCTCTGTAGGCGTGTACAACGCAGTTTGTAACCGCCTCTGAAACAACGGTTCTTATATCGGCTATCTCTTCAAGAGTTGGGTCTATCTGTGCAATAAAGGATGAAACAGCGTATCTTGCATATCCTTCGTTTACCGAAAGGGCGGGTATCTCTATGGATAGTGTGTTTAACGGTTTTTTCAAAGCTTTGGTCTCCTTTCGCTTCTTTTTATGGTTATTATTTTTTCGGTGCCTGCCAGGGTAAGCAGCTTTTCTGCACTCGGTGAGGGATCGGCTATTACAAGTTGGCCTCCCAATGCTGTTATTTTTCTGTATCTTCCAAGTATCAATCCCAGTCCGGAGCTATCCATAAAATCCACAAGGGAAAGGTCAAGGATAACCGTGCCTGCTCTGTAAATATAAAGGGATGTATCTATCTCTTCCCGTATGGGTGCTGCGCTGTGGTGATCTATATCACCGGATATATTTATGATAAGGATACCCTCATCGTACTCAATATTGCATTTAGCTCCTTGCATTTTCATCGTCCTTTCTTTTTTGTTTTTAGTATAAACGTTATATGAAGAGAAATATGTCAAATATGGGCATACAAGTAAGGTTTTCTGCCAAAACAGAAAACCTTACTCAATTAAAAATGTCAATTACT
>JAZOTL010000060.1:0-8225 GCA_045657645.1 Eubacteriales bacterium | reverse complement strand
GTTAGGTTTGTATTAACCCTTGCCTCCCTTTAGGCAAGGAGGGCTTGGGTTAGAGCATACTGCTTATTTTGGTTGCACCAATAACATTACCGAGCATCAAACAAAAAATAAAAACCTAAACATAAAACGATTATTAAAGTTTTTGTCCAACTTTTTTCAAAAAGTTGGGAGCTTTTTTCCAAAAAGTCGAAAGGACAGCCGAAGCTGTCCTTTTTTTATTATTCGTCGAGAATCTTATCGTTTTTTACTTTATCCCAATTCACACACAGAACCTTTATTGTTTTGTTTTTTATCTTTTCTGTGGTTTGATAGATATACCCCTCGCCGATAAGGGAGCGCAAAGCGTCTGAAACGTTATCACGGGGCTCGTCATAATGGCGGGATACCGCTTCTACTGTGGGCCAAAAGGCGGGGCGTTGCTTTTTATGGTTTTTGCGGGAGTTGTCCTGAAGATTGCGGAGATTGCGAAGGATCATACGATAGTATTTAAGCTGCTCGCTTGGTCTGGCGGGTATCTCTACCACCCAGTCTGCCGAATTCTTCAGCTGATTGCTAATGGCGTCCTTAACGCCGTAAATGCCCACGTTTTTGCCCATTTTTATGTTTAAAAAGCTGACAACCGAGGAAAAATGTCCGTCACCTGAAAAAATTATGAAGGTGTCTATACCTTCGGATGTCATTGCCCGCTGATAGATATGGTCGAGCATTATAAAATCGGTATAGTCCTTTTTGTGGTGGGGAGAAGCGTTCTGTGTTTCGATAACAAGGTTTGTAACCTCGCGTATGCGGGGGATTTCCGCGCGCAGGGCAGGGTTTGAAAAATCTGCGAAAAAGCTAAGCTCTGCAATGTTGTACTTTTTTGCCATATCGGTGTACCAGCCCTTTATATCCGGCTTTTTATCGTGCATTTTGGTAAGGGAAATATACCAATGCTCAAAGTCTACAAAAGCTATTGCCTTGGGCTTAACGCTTACGGGGGTCATTTTTTGAAAAAGTCCGCTGAAAAGTCCTATTTTTCTTACCTCCTTTCCTTATTTAATTTTATCCGCTAATCATTATACTATATATTTTATTTAAAATCAATAGACCTTCTCGGATTGACAAAGGTGGGTGTTTTATGTAAAATTAAAACGATAGCAATACAAGGAGAAAGTTATGAAAAACCTTAAAAGAATTTTAGCAATTATACTTACCGTTGTAATGGTAGTTCCCATGTTTTTGGTGGGGGGCGCTGCACAGGTAAACAGCTATGAACCCATAGAATATTCAATGGTGTCAAGTCCCTATGACTTTTGGCAATGGCAATGCAGCGGCCAATCCTCCTTGTTTTCGGGAGAAGGATATGCGGTTGACGCATATACCGTAAACGATGACGGCTCCTTTGTTTATCACTTTATGGTAGAGGATATCGGCAACGGCAACTTTGCAAACAATGCCGCAGGTATAGTTTCTACCGAGGTTGGCTTTAATATAGACGGCTTTATGGTAGAAAACGCAAATGCGCCCTCCGAAATGTTCGGCCACAAGTGGGCGCCCCGTATTATGTCCTACTATATTTCCACCTCTAACAGCAAGCTTAATCCGGGTGACTTTGATACTACCTACGGAATACCTGCAAGCAACTTCCGCAGCGGTAGAAACGGTATTGTTGTTACCTTTATAAACGATACTGCCGACTGGGCCAACCAAGAGGACTTTATATACAATAAGATATACGTTTCCTACGTGGAAAACCAGATGAAGCAGGTAGAAAACGAGGTATATTACACCGATGAAGGTGACGGGGAAATGCCCCTTTATAACACCTATGGCGGCGAGGCGGTAGCCCACAGACTGTACTTCAGATTTAACGAGTCAGAAGAATTTGAAATACATATTGAGGGTATGCAGGGCCGTATAAACCAAACATACACCTGCCCTTATATCACCAAGGATATGATGCCCGAAGCAAGCTACCAGCTGGGTGTAGGCTCCGGTCACGATTACGTTTATGATATATTGGGTGGCGCAGGAAATTACAAATGGGAAACCAATGCCCAAAGATACGGCTCCACAAATATCGGAATAAACAGTATGGGCTGGTTTAATGTAACAGATGGCAGTTACGTAATGGATTATGAAACTGCCGCTACCGTTGTGTTTAACGGCTGCCGACCCTGTGACCCCGATGATTATTCCAAGCATTCCTTTGGCTTAACGGGCACTGTAACTATCGAAAACGGCGTGCAGATGCTTTCCCGCAAGTGCGCAAGCTGCTCTTGGCCGGAGCTTGCTCCCCTTTCACAGTGCGGGCACACCTCAAGTGAACCAAGACTTACCAAAAACCCCGATTGCGCGGCAAAGATAAACGGTGAGTACAGCTACTTTTGTTTAGACGGGGATTGTCCTTTAGGCCCCGGATTTATTATCGGCACAAGAAAATACAAGTATCAGGATTCCCACATATATGATTATAAGGTTACCTTTGAGCCTACCTGTGTTGCAGAGGGTACCGAAACAGGCACCTGTGTAAATTGTGGGAAAACCATTACAAATTCTATCGAAAAAACAGGACACGTTAAGGGAGATCCTGTAATAACTCTGCCTACCTGTACAATGCAGGGAAGCAACGCAACCTACTGCGTATACTGCAATAAGCAGACCTCCAAATTTGTTATTCCCGAAAAGGGTCATACCCTTGGTCAAGCAAGTGTTACCCCTGCCACCTGCACCCGGGACGGTGTAAGCTCGGCCGTTTGTAATGATTGCGGTGAAACTGTTGATAAGGTGATTAGTGCAACAGGCCACAGCTTTGGTGATTGGCAAGTAACAAAGGAGGCAACTGATACCCTGGAGGGTGAAGAAGCAAGAACTTGCGGCAACTGTAATGAGGTTGAAACAAGAGTAACTCCTCCCCTCAGCCACGTGCATACCCCCGGCGAGATAGAGGTGATAACTGACCCTACCTGTGATAGCGAGGGCGTTGGTAAAGCCACCTGTACCGAATGCGGCAGAGTGTTAGATGAGGCGGTTGTTATCCCTGCCAAAGGCCATGAGGGTGAATGGGTAATAATACAAAAACCCTCCGAAACACAGGACGGCACACGAGTTCTTCGCTGCAACGTGTGCGGCGATGAACTTTCTACCGAAATTATTCCCGCCGCCCCTTGGCAAAATCCTTTTGATGACGTTGATGAAGACGCCTGGTACTATGAAGGTGTTAAATATACTGCGGTAAACGGATATATGAACGGCACCTCTGCCACAACCTTTGAACCCACAAAGGTGCTTACCCGTGCCCAATTTGTAATGATCCTCTTTAATATTGAGGGTGTAAATGGGAATAATTATACAGGCAACACTAAGTTTAGTGACGTACCTGCAGAGCATTGGGCAGCAAAGGCTATTGAGTGGGCGGATAAGGAAGCCCTTACAAGCGGTGTTGGAGAAGGTAAATTTGCCCCTGCAAATCCCGTAAGCCGCCAGACCCTTGCGGTGTTTATGATGAATTATGCGGCGTATAAGGAATTGAGCATATCCGCAACCACCGATATTTCCTCTTACGAGGATGCAGATGCCGTTGCCCCTTGGGCCCTTGATGCGGTTAAGTGGTCTGTAGCAGAAGGGATTTTCGGTAGTACCAGTGAAAACATAAAAACCTTTGAACCAAAGAAAACTGCCTCCCGTGCTGTTGTTGCAAGGGTGGTTACGGTGTTTGTTGAAACTGTGCTTAACAAATGAAAGAAGGATAAAATATGTCTGTTGTAACTATAGTCGGTTCGGGAATGATGGGCTCTGCCCTTGCCTTTCCCGCAAGGGAGAACGGTAACGTTGTAAGGCTTGTAGGCACCCATCTTGACGCAGAGATAATAGATAATTGCAGAAAGCACAACCGTCACCCTAAATTTACACGGGATTTTCCCGAAGGAGTGGAGTTTTATCAGATAGAGGAGCTTGAAGAGGCTCTTTTAGGGGCGGATATAGTAATAGGCGGTGTAAGCAGCTTTGGTGTTGAGTGGTTTGGTGACTTTGTTTTGCCAAGGATAGCCGATGGCACCCCCGTGCTTACCGTTACAAAGGGTCTTTGGGATACCCAGGACGGGTTCCTTCTTACCTATCCCGATCTGTGGAAGAAAAAGCTTGATGAAATAGGCAAAAAGCTTTACCTGAACGCCGTAGGCGGACCCTGCACAAGCTATGAGCTTGTGGCTCACGACCAGACAGAGGTGTCCTTTTGCGGAGATAATGCAGAGGTGCTTGAATTTTTGCGCAAAACTATGCAGACCGATTATTACCATATAAGCATCACCCGTGACGTTGTGGGTATAGAGAGCGCTGTTGCCCTTAAAAACGGCTATGCCCTTGCAGTTGCCTTGACTATCGGTGTAAATCAAAGGGTGTTTGGGGACGATACTCTCCATTTTAACTCCCAGGCCGCAGTCTTCGGGCAGGCAACAAGAGAGATGCATAAGCTCCTTGAGTTCCAGAATGCCCTTTCCCTTGATAACCTTTGCGTTGGAGTAGGGGACCTGTACGTTACCGTATACGGCGGCCGCACCCGCCTTGTGGGTATACTTTTAGGCAAGGGTCTTACAATAGACGAGGCAAAGGCAGAGCTGAACGGCGTTACCCTTGAATCCCTTGTGGTTGCCGAGCGTGTTGCAAGGGCGATAAGAGTGAATATAGAAAAAGGAAGGCTTTGCGGCGAGGATTTCCCCCTGCTTTTACACGTGGATGAGATAATATGCGGTAAAAAAGCGGTGGATATACCTTGGGAAAGTTTTACCTATTCGATTGACTGATTTTGTTGAAAATGTTATAATATTTAAAAATAAAAAAAGAGGATTTAATATGTCAAATGTATGTGTTATTACCGGCGGCGGCTCCGGTATGGGTCTTGAAGCGGCAAAGTTTATGCCCAAGGACAAGAAGATAGTTCTTTCGGGAAGAACCTTAAAGAAGCTTGAGGGAGCAGTTGAGGAGCTGAAGGCTCTGGGCTTTGAGGCTTATGCAAAGACCTGTGACACCTCCGACCGCGAAAGCGTAAAGGAGCTTGTTCGCTTTGCTTCGGAGCTTGGCGAGGTTAAGAACGTTATCAACTCTGCAGGCCTTTCCCCTGCAATGTCTGACCCCGAAACAATCGTAAAGGTAAACGCCCTTGGTACAGTATATATAAACGAGGAGTTTTCCAAGGTTATGAAGGCAGGCAGCGTTATTGTTGACGTTTCCTCAAACTCCGCGTACATACTTCCTTCTTTTATCATAAATAAAAAGATTTATAAGCTTGCGGATACAAATGAAGAGCTTTTTGTAAAGAAGATAGTTAAAAAGGCAAGCCTTGCAAAGGGTGATTATCAGCGCTCCGGCTTTGCTTACTCCCTTTCAAAGAATTTTGTTGTGTGGTACGCGCAGAAGTGTGCTTTTGAGTACGGCCTTCGCGGAATCCGCGTTGTGTCCCTTTCCCCCGGTCTTATAGCTACCGATATGGGTAATCTTGAGGCAAAGGAAGGCGGAATGCTTATTCCTATGTCTGCAGAGGAAAGAATGGGCAAGCCCGAGGAGCTGGGCTTTGCGCTTGCAACCGTTGCAGACGAGCGTAACGGTTACCTTGCGGGCGTTGATGTGCTTTGTGGCGGCGGCAGCACCAACGGTATGAAGGAATTTAAGAAGAATAAGAAAAAATAAGGTATACAACACAAGGAGAATTACTATGTTTTTAGTACCTAAGCCTCATAAATTTACAGAGCTTGAAGGCAAGCTTAACGTTACATCCCTTAAGGTGGTATCGGATAAGGAGTTTAGCTTTTTTGCCAATATTGATAATGGGGGAGCTACCGTAGTAGATATTAAAAAATGCGACTGCGGTATAGCAGAAAAGTATAAGATAAATATTGATGAAAAGGGTATTCATATAAGATATGCAGACGATGAGGCTGCATACAGAGCCCGCACTACCTTGGGTCAGATACTTGACCAGGCAGAGGATGGCTGCGTTACATATCTTGAAATAGAGGACCAGCCCTCTATAAAAAACCGCGCTTATATGCTTGATATAAGCCGCGGTAAGATTCCTAACTTAAGCTACTTAAAGGAGCTTGTTGATATCCTTGCTGCCCTTAAATACAATCAGCTCCAGCTTTATATGGACACCTTTATCTATGAGTATAAGGGCTTTGAGGAGTATTGGAAGGATACACAGCCCCTCAGCGTTGCGGAGATAAGAGAGCTTGATGCTTACTGTAAGGAAAGATTTATCCTCCTTGTTCCCGTGCAGAACAGCTTTGCGCATATGGCGGCATGGACAGCAAAGCCCGAGCTTTCCCACCTTGCAATTACAAGGGACGGTAAGCCTTCACAAACCCTTAATCCCCTTCATCCCGGCTCCCTTGAGCTTATGGATAAGATATACGAAAGCGTGTGCGAGGGTTATTCCTCTGAGCTTTTCAATATCGGTATGGATGAGCCCTTTGAGCTTGGTATGAACGAAACCAAGGAAGAGTGCGATAAAAAGGGTGTTGGCAGGGTTTATACCGAGTATCTTGAAAAGATATGCGATCTTGTTTGTAAAAAATATAAGAAACAGCCTATGTTCTTTGACGATATCGTGTTCAAGCACCCCGAGGAGCTTGCAAACGTGCCCAAGAACGCTATAGTTATGCAGTGGGGCTATGAAAGCGAACAGCAGTTTGACCGTAACTGCCGCCTTATCCGCGACCACGGCCTTCGCTTCTACGTTTGCCCCGGTACCTCTATGTGGGGCAGCATCACAGGCAGAACCAATAACGCCAATATGAATATCTGGGTTGCGGCAGAGTGTGGCGCTTACTACGGCGCAGAGGGCTTCTTGCTTACCGAGTGGGGCGATGACGGCCATCCCCAGTTTGCTTCCACCACCTACTATCCTATAGTTGTGGGTGCATATGCCAGCTGGAACTGCATTAACCATAATTCCGAATTTGCGGTAACAGGCAGACGCGAAATGGTGGCAAATTCCAAGAAGTACGTGGATAGATACCTTTATAAGACCACGGGAGAAAAATCCCTTGCAGACGTTGTTTACCGTATGGGTAACTACTACCTGTTAGAGGAGCTTTTGCAGTTCAACGGTACCGATTTTACAAACTGCTATATGCGCCGCTATCAGCTTGAACCCTTCCTTGTTACGGGTATTAAGCGTGTGCGTGAGTATATGCAGGGCCTGCGCCGTGAGCTTGATGAATGCCGGGCGGATGAAACCGTGCTTAGCGAGGTTAAGCTTAACTGCGATATGGTGCTTTTGCTTGCCGACCTTATGCTGGGCGAAAAGAATGAAGCCGAGTGCGAAAGAGTTTTTGCTGAATACCGCAGAGTATGGCTCTTAAAGAATCACGAGGCAGGAGTTGAACTCTTCCTCGATATAATGAAGAGCTGGTTATAATAATAAAAAACACCGTAGAATCCTTCGTGGTTCTACGGTGTTTTCCGCTTTTTGCCGCTTTTTGAAAAGAGCTTGGCAAAAACCACCTGGCGGTGGGGCTAAAAACGTTTTATTTTTTGTTTTGATTGTTTGTTTAAGTACCCGAAAATGTTATTGGTGCGAAAATAATAGGCGATTTGCACATTCTCAAGCCTTCCCCGAGTTCGGGGAAGGTGGCACCGACCGTAAGTGTCGGTGACGGATGAGGTTGTTTTGGGAATATTGATAATGTGAAAACATTTAGTTGGGTGTATCAACCTCATCAGTCAGCTACGCTGACAGCTTCCCCAATCTTGGGGAAGCCTTAGGTTTGCTCAAACTTTATCTTCGGGCTACAGATTTTAAATTTAATTTAAACTTCACGCGAGTTTAAAAGTTTTTGTCCAACTTTTTTCAAAAAGTTGGGAGCTTTTTCATAAGCGGAGAGAATCGTGGAGGCGATTCCACATTTCTCCGTAGCCGGGGCTTGCGGGGGTAACGGGCTTGGGAATTGTGTTTTCCTCATTTATTATAATTTCTCCGTTCTTACTCATAACAAGCACCCTTGTGCCAAGCACTACCGCTTCCTGTATATTGTGGGTAATAAAGATAACGGTAATGCCTGCTTCCTTGTGTATCTGGGCAAGTTCGGCAAGTAGCTTGTTACGGGTCATAGCGTCAAGGGCGGCAAAGGGTTCGTCCATAAGAATTATATCCGATTTAAGTGCCAGCGCTTTTGCTATAGCAACTCTCTGTTTCATACCTCCTGAAAGCTCGTGGGGGTAGTGCTTTTGCTTGCCGTCAAGGTCAA
>JAZOTL010000059.1:0-3452 GCA_045657645.1 Eubacteriales bacterium | reverse complement strand
AGGACAAGCCCGTACTTGTTGACAAGTACATTCAGGGTAAAGAGGTTGAGGTAGACGCTATCTGTGACGGAAAGAACGTATTTGTTGCAGGTATTATGGAGCTTGTTGAGCGTACAGGCGTACACTCCGGTGACTCTATCAGCGTATACCCCGCATTCAGTATATCAGACAAAGTAAAGGGCATTATCCTCCAGTACACAAAGAAGCTTGGTCTGGGCATAGGCATTATCGGTCTTTACAACATCCAGTTCATCGTTGATGAAAACGAAAACGTATTTATCATAGAGGTTAACCCCCGTTCCTCCCGTACAGTTCCCTTCCTCTCCAAGTCTACAGGCTACAGCCTTGCAGACATTGCAACAGAGGTAATTATGGGCAAATCCTTGAAGGAACAGGGTATATTCGATATCTATCCTGATGAAAAGAAGCGTTGGTACGTAAAGGTTCCCGTATTCTCCTTCAACAAGATAAGAGGTCTTGATGCTTACCTTTCTCCCGAAATGAAGTCTACAGGTGAGGCGATTGGTTACGACGATAAGCTTAACCGCGCACTCTACAAGGCGCTTCAGGCATCGGGTATGAAGCTTCAGAACTATGGTACAGTATTTGCAACCATAGCTGATAAGGATAAAGAAGAGGCACTTCCCCTTATCCGCCGCTTCTACAACCTCGGCTTCAATATAGAAGCAACAGAGGGTACTGCAAACTTCTTAAAGAGAAACGGCATACGCACCCACGTACTCCAGAAGTTAAGTGAGGACAGCGAGGAGATAGCAGACGCTCTGCGCCAGGGACACATTGCCTACGTTATAAACACCCGTGATATTGCGGCGCAGGGACAGGCAAACGACGGTTATATGATACGCCGCTACGCAACCGAGAACAACGTAAACATCTTCACCGCTCTTGATACAGTACGCGTACTGCTTGACGTTCTTGAAGAAACAACTCTCGGCATCTCCACAATAGACCAGTAAGGACAGAATATGAAACAGACAATTTTCAAAATTACAGAGAACGTTGCTCTTACCTCCTCTGTTATGAGAATGAAGCTAAAGGGCGATACGGCAGATATTTTGCCCGGACAGTTTGTAAATATTAAGCTTGAGGGCCTCTACCTTCGCAGACCTATTTCGGTCTGCGATGTAGAGGGTGATATCCTCACCATAATCTACAAGATAGTAGGCCGCGGCACCGAACAGATGAGCCAAATGACAGAAGGAGAGCTTGACCTGCTTACAGGCCTTGGCAACGGCTATGACCTGACTACAGCAGGCGATACCCCCCTCTTGCTTGGCGGCGGAGTTGGCGTGCCCCCTATGTATATGCTTGCAAAGGAGCTTATTGCACAGGACAAGAAGGTATCCGTTATATTAGGCTTTAACACAAAGGACGAGGTATTCTGCGAAGAGGACTTCAAAGCTCTCGGAGCTGACGTTACGGTTACCACCGCAGATGGCTCCTACGGTGTAAAGGGCTTTGTAACAGACCCGATGAAGGAAATGGAATATTCCTATTTCTACACCTGCGGTCCCGAGCCTATGCTGCGTGCAGTATATAACACCTCTGTTACAGAGGGTCAGTTCAGCTTTGAAGAAAGAATGGGCTGTGGCTTTGGCGCTTGTATGGGATGCTCCTGCAAGACCCTGTATGGCAACAAGAGAATCTGCAAGGACGGCCCCGTTCTGCGTAAGGAGGAGATAATATGGGAGAAATGAAGGTAAACCTTTTAGGTATAGAGCTTGACAACCCCATCATCCCCGCAAGCGGAACCTTTGGCTACGGTTATGAATTTGCAGAGCTCTATGATATAAACATTCTGGGTACTTTCTCCTTTAAGGGAACCACAAAGGACCCCCGCTTTGGTAATCCTACACCCCGTATTGCAGAATGCTCTTCGGGTATGATAAACGCCGTTGGTCTTCAAAACCCCGGTGTTGAAAAGGTTATTAGCGAAGAAATACCTAAATTAAAAGAGTGCTTTAACAAAAAAGTAATGGCAAACGTAAGCGGATTTTCTATCGAAGATTATGCTTACACCTGCAAGGAACTTGATAAAATTGACGAAATAGGCTGGTTTGAGGTAAACGTAAGCTGCCCCAACGTTCACGGCGGCGGTATGAGCTTCGGCACCTCTCCTGAAGCCGCGGCAGAGGTTACCCGCGCGGTAAAGGCAGTTACCACAAAGCCTGTTATAATGAAGCTTTCACCTAACGTAACAGATATAGTTGCAATAGCAAAGGCTTGTGAAGAAGCAGGTGCAGACGGTATATCCCTTATAAACACCATGCTTGGTATGCGTATAGATCTGAACCGCAAAAAGCCTGTTATTGCCAACACCATGGGCGGATTTTCCGGCCCTGCCATCTTCCCCGTAGCAGTACGTATGGTATGGCAGGTATCAAACGCGGTAAACATCCCCGTTATCGGTATGGGCGGTGTTTCTACGGCTGAAGACGTTATAGAAATGATGCTTGCGGGCGCAACGGCGGTTGAAGTGGGTGCGGCAAATCTTGTTGACCCCTATGTTTGCCGCGATATAATAAATGACCTGCCCCGCGTTATGAAAAAATACAACATAGAAAAATTAAGTGATATTATAGGAGGAGCAAAGTAATGGGAAAGGACGTAATCATTGCTTGTGATTTTGCAAGTGCTGAAAAAACCTTTGAATTTCTTGATAAGTTTACAGGGGTAAAGCCCTTTGTAAAGATAGGTATGGAGCTTTTTTATGCAGAAGGCCCCTCTATCGTTCGTGAAATTAAAAAGAGAGGACATAAGATATTCCTTGACCTCAAGCTTCACGATATTCCCAACACAGTTAAAAAGTCTATGGCAGTTCTTTCAAATCTGGACGTTGATATGACAAACCTGCACGCTTCAGGTACCTGCCGTATGATGGAAGGCGCTCTTGAAGGCCTTACCAGACCCGACGGAACACGCCCCATACTTATTGCCGTTACCCAGCTTACCTCCACAGACCAGGAAGCAATGGAAACAGACCTTCTTATAAAAGAGCCTATCGACAAGGTTGTTATGCACTATGCGGCAAACGCAAAGAAGGCAGGCCTTGACGGTGTAGTTTGCTCTCCCCTTGAAGCAGGCAAGGTGCACGACACCTGCGGCAAGGATTTTGTAACCGTTACCCCCGGTGTTCGTTTTGCAGACGGTGATATAGGCGACCAGAAGAGAGTTATGACCCCTGCAGAGGCAAAGAAGATAGGTTCCGATTACATTGTTGTAGGCAGACCTATTACCGCGGCTGAAGATCCTGTTGCGGCTTACACCCGTTGCGTAAATGAATTTGTAGATTAAGGAGATATAGAAAAATGAAAAAGCTTATTGCAAAAGATCTTTTATCCATAAAGGCGGTATTCTTCCGCCCCGAAGAGCCCTTTACCTGGGCAAGCGGCATAAAGAGCCCCGTTTACTGTGACAACCGCCTTACCCTT
>JAZOTL010000058.1:0-16624 GCA_045657645.1 Eubacteriales bacterium | reverse complement strand
TATGAACATAGAGGAATTGTTTGATTTTCTTATGAGAGATTACAATCTTTCTTATAGGTGTCAAGAATTCATTAACTGTTATGGGGGCGGTTGGACTGTACAAACACATAGTTTTTATAATGACAGCGGTTGTTTTACAATTCATATTGAAATTCAAAGAGGTATGGATTTTTGGTACGCTTCACAATTTAGCACGGAACGCAAGGAGTTGTGTGAAAGAGAAATTGATGTTTCTTCAATAGAACCACAAATTTGGGATAAATATGAAAGAATTTTTATCTTTAAGAATCCTTTTTTCTGGTGGAACGACAAAAAAGTATTAAGCACTTTGGCGGAAGCTTTAAAAGTGCATCTTGCGAAAGACAACCAGTTTTTTGGGGTTCAAGTATAATTAAGACAGACTAACTATTTAACACAGGGGACGGTTCTGTGTCTTGACAAAAGAGAGAAGGAGAGCGAAAATCGCTCTCCTTTTAATCTTTAATTATTTTGTTTGTGAGTTTACTTACAAAAGGTATTTTATATACGGCGTAGCCAAGCATTCCGCCGGGGATGTTGAGGATAAAATCATCAACATCGAAGCTGCCTACACGCAGTAAAAGCTGGAGCAGTTCTATTGCGGTTATGGATATTACACATATCAGGGTTATACGCAGAAGCGACCTGCATTTTTTTGAGATACAGGGGAGCAACAGACCCACGGGGAAGAGGAGAAGAATGTTTCCGGCAAGGTTTTTTACTACTGTGGAATTATTCATTGTGCCGCTAATAAGCCTGTTGAAATAATTTGATATTGTTTCAAAGGGGATGAAATTACAGCGGTATCTTAGGTGCTCTGCAAGAGTAAGACCTGTATTTACACGAAGGTTTATAAACAGCAGATACAGGGCAAAAGCGCAGTAGAGTATTAAAATTGCACGAAAAACATTTTTCATATTTATTATACCTTAATTCGTCTACTCAATCTTGTTAAAAGCTCGCTCAATGGCAGGATAAGGAGAGCTCCGAGAACAAGATTTCCTGCGGCGTGGATAAAGTCCCAGGGCAGGCCTGCAACTATCCAGGCAATGGTGGATTCAAAATTCAAGCCGAACATCAGGGCTTGTGCGGGGGCGTAGAGGGTTCCGTAGCACAGACCGTGGAGAGAGCACACAAGGGGATAAACTATTGCCTTTAACCAGAGGGGCATTCTTTTGGGCAAAAGCATAGTTACGGCCCAGAGCAGAGTCCACAGGTAGAGATATGGGAACCACCACAGGTTAAAGCCTGCGTACAGCCCGTTTAAAAACACGTACAGGTATATGGGTATAAGCGCCTTTTTGCGAAAGGCTATGGTATATACCATTGTAAGTGTACCCAAAAGGTGTATGTTGGGCGCCCATTCCATAAGGAGCTTTGATAAAAACATAAGGGAGGCAAGCATTGCAAACACCGACATTTCGGCAATCGAAAGTGAGGTGCCCTTTTTATTATTATGCTTCTGTATATACAAGCTCATAGCTGTCCCCGTCTGCTATGGGGGTGGTGTCAACGCCTGTCATCATATATTCGCCGCCCTGGAAGAAGCCCCAGTAGGCACCGTCCTTTTCGTACACGGCACGGATGCCGTTTACATGGCTTATAAATAATCCAAAATCACCGTCCTCGCCATCTACAAGCTTGTGGGTCAAAAGGGCATCACCAAGCATTTCTTCATCTGTTTTGATGGTGAATACAATAGACTTTTCACCTGCTTTAACGGTAACCTTAACGGTTTTTTCGCCTTCTCCAAGCTCGGTGTCCTCGGTGTAGTCGGCATCCTTCCAAAGCTCGGGGAGCTCTTGGGTGTCATTTGCTGTGTTTTCTGTGGTCTTCGGCTCTTTCGTTTCCTGCTTCTGGCAACCGCTAAATACCGCTACAGCGGAAAACACCATAATTACGGCAAGGAGCATTACTAATAATTTTTTCATTTGTTTCTTCCTTCTTTCTTTAAAATAAATCCAAAGGAATAAAATAAAAGCACCCTTCCTGAAGGGTGCGAAAAAAACGGATATCCTGCCTATCCATAGTTGCTTTTTCAAAACCCTTCTTTTGCCCAAGGACTTTTATTAAACCAACGGGGTATATACCCCTTTTGGCATCACAGAACGATGAGCATTCCGACTTCCGCTGTAAACGGTTACGGCAATGGCTGTTGCTTCGGATTTGCACCGAATTTCCTCATCCCCGGAAAGTATACTCTTGTTATACCCCCGACTAATGAACTGTGTTTATTCTTTTGTCCTACGTATTTTATCACCAAAGAAAAGTTTTGTCAATATATATACACAAAGGTGGATTTATGATATACTAAAGGAGAGAAGAAGGAAAGGACAGGGCTATGAAAAAGACCATAGGTATATTTGCACACGTGGACGCAGGGAAGACCACCCTGTCTGAAACGATACTTTTTCTTTGCAAAAAAATACGAACCCCCGGCAGCGTTGACCGCGGGGACACGGTAATGGATTCATCGGCTATAGAACGCAGGCGGGGTATAACCGTGTTCTCCGACGTTGCTCAATTTGAATACAACGGCAACGAATACTACCTTATAGATACTCCCGGTCATACCGATTTTCTGCCCGATACAGAGCGTTGTATGGCATCCCTTGATTGCGCCGTGCTTGTGGTAAGCGGTGTTGACGGGGTGGAGAACACTACCGAGGCGTTATGGAAGCTTTTTGAGGAAAAGAATATCCCCGTTTTTATCTTTATAAACAAATGCGACAGACCAACAGCAGACGTTAGTGCCGTAATGAAGCAGATACAAAAAAGGCTTTCGCCCCACGCGGTGCTTTATGCAAGCTCTGATTTTACCGAAAAGGTATGCGAAGGTGATGATACCCTTCTTGAAAGGTATCTTTCGGGTCTTGTTATAGATGATTTTATGCTAAAGGAGTGCGCCGCTTCTCTTGTAGCAGGCCGCAAAATGTTTATCTGCAGTACAGGCTCTGCCGCTGAAAATACAGGGGTAGACACACTTTTATACTGTATGGATAACTTCCTTTGTGTGAATTATGACCCAAAAGCAGAGCTTAGCTGCAGGGCTTTTCGTGTGCGCAGGGATAAAAACGACAGGGTGGTTTTTGTAAAGCTCACGTCGGGTTCTCTTTGCGTGCGTGATACTCTTCCTACAGGTGAGCGGGTATCCCAGCTTCGTTTGTACAACGGCAAAAAGTGGACCCCCTGTGAGAGGGCACAAGCAGGAGATATAGTGGGCGTTTTGGGCCCTCACAGCCTGAAGGCGGGGGACAGTATAGGATGTTCCGCCCTTGAAACAAGGAGTGTAGCCTACCTTTGTTCAAGCGTAACGTATCCCGAAGATATTTGCGAAGCAGATATGATGGCAAAGCTGAAAATACTTGAGGACGAAGAACCCTCTATGCGCTTTGAGGCGGTTGCTGAAAAGGGGATTTCGGTTTCGGTTATGGGCTCTATACAGCTTGAGGTGTTAAAGGAAGAAATAAAAAACAGATTTGGAATAGAGTGTGGCTTTGGACCCTTGCAGGTGGTATATAAGGAAACTATCGTTGGCACAACCGTAGGCTACGGCCACTACGAGCCTCTAAGGCATTACAGCGAGGCTGTTCTTCAAATAGAAGAAGCCCCAAGGGGCAGCGGCATTACCTTTGAAAGCAAGTGTCCGCTTGATATGCTTTCTTCAAATTATCAAAACCTTATCCGTACCCACGTTTTTGAGAAAAAACACAAAGGTGTGCTTGCAGGTGGCGAGCTGACCGACGTAAAGATAACCCTTTTGCGTGGCGCCGCCCACGAAAAGCATACCGAGGGCGGGGATTTCCGCCAAGCTGTTTATCGCGGTATACGCCAGGGACTTATGAAGGCAAAAAGCCTGTTGCTTGAACCCTGGTACCGCTGTGAATTTTACTGTGAGCCCTCCCTTTCGGGCAGGGTAATATCCGACGTTAACCGTATGTGCGGTGAACTTTTGGAAAGTGAAAGCAAGGGAGAGCTTTCCCGTGTTTGCGCCCTTGTTCCCACATCAAGGGTGATAGAATATCAAAGGGAGTTTGTTTCCTTTACCCGTGGTAGGGGAAGGCTTGTGCTTTTTGATGCAGGCTATAGGGAATGCCACAATACAAATGAAGTGATAGAGGCTTTGGGCTATGATCCTACAGCCGACCTTGAAAACTCCCCCGATTCTATTTTTTGCGCCAAGGGAGCAGGCTTCCACGTGAAATGGGACGAGGTGGAAAATTATGCACATTGCAGGTAGAATGAACAGAAAAGGAGATATGTTTATAAAAAATTTGTATTACTTATTATAATTTGTTTTGCAATTGTTTTTACCTTCGTTTGTGCAAAGAATGTTGATGGGCAAAAGGATATTTTGGAACAAAATTCTGATAATGAATCTCAAGTGGTGACCGATAGTGTGGAATTTACCGAAATTATCAGCCGGTCTGTATCTGCTAATTATATGGTTTGCGGTGTTGAAGGGCTATTTGATTCATCCCATTGTGTTGTTGTAGGAGAATATAAAGAAAATCTTAACACTTATTTTGATACGTCCGGGATGCCCGTTAGTAACGGTGTTTTTAAGGTGAAAGAGGTATTGAAGGGTGAATACACCTCTGATGAGATAACCGTGAATTATGAGGGTGGTATAGTTCCCCTATATGACGTGATAAAGGATCTTACTGTAGAGCAGAGAAGTAAATACTACGGTGATATAAGCGACGAGGAAGCGAAAACTATAGGTTACAAGCACGTGTCTGTTGGTTCTGAGGAGTGTAATTTCGAATCCGGCAAGGAATATCTTCTGACCCTTGCTTGTAATAGCGCTACGGGAGAATATTTCTATCTTTGCGATGATAACGGCTCTATGGAAATCACCCAAGAGGGAATATATGACGTAAATGACGACAGCTACGTTCAGCTTGAGCAATTAAGGCAAAGAGGTTGAATTATTACCTAAAGTTATTTCCATTGCAAATAAAATATCGAAAAATCATTGCAATTTATAAAACCCTGTGCTATAATGCAGGTAAATAACATACGGAGGTACTGTGAAATGGCATACATTATCAATGACGAGTGCATTGCTTGCGGCGCATGTGCAAGTGAGTGCCCTGTAGAGGCAATTTCCGATGCAGGAGAAAAGTACGTAATCGACGCTGAAAAGTGCATTGACTGCGGTGCTTGCGCGGGCGCATGCCCTGTTGATGCTCCTCAGGCTGAGTAATTAACATTTAAAACAAGGGCAGGCATAGCCTGCCTTTTGTTGTATTTAGTATTATGGTTTTAAAAAATGACGAGACCCTTACAAGGGTAAATGAAAATATAGAGCTTATACAGAAAAAAAGCGGCCTTACCTTTGGTACGGACGCCTATCTGCTTTCCGCTTACACAAAGCCAAAGGTTAAGGGCGTTGCCTGTGATTTTGGCGCAGGTACGGGTATAATTTCTCTGCTTTGCGCCGCAAGAGGGCGTTTTGGTAAGATATACGCCGTTGAGGTGCAGGAGGAATTTGCGGATGTTATCTGCCGCAACGTTACCCACAACGGTTTTGAAGATAAAATTGAGGTTGTGCAAGGGGACGTGCGGGAACTGAAGCTTGAAGCTGACGTTGTGTTTACTAACCCCCCTTATATGAAAAGCGGCAACGGAAGGGCAAACCAAGCCGATGCAAAAAACATTGCCCGTCACGAGCTTAACGGGGATATAGGTGAGTTTTGCCGCGCGGCTTCAAGGGTGTTAAAATACGGCGGTTATTTTTACTGCGTTTATCGCCCTGACAGGCTTTGTGATCTTATCTGCGCCATGCGTGAAAATGACGTAGAGGCAAAGCGCATAACCTTTGTTTACCCCACAAAAGATCATAAGCCCTGCCTTGTTTTGGTGGAGGGCAAAAAGGGCGGAGGAAGCTCTGCTTTCGTTACGCCTCCTCTTATACTTTCAGAGGGCGGTAAAGATACCGAGGATATAAAATATATTTACGAAAAGGGTGAGTTCGGTGACAAATTCCAACGGCAATAACGAAAAAAACAGAATAGAAGAAGGTACCCTTTACCTTACCGCCACCCCTATAGGTAATTTGGCGGATATAAGCGAGCGTGCAATAAAGGTGCTTTCCGAGGTGGATTTTATCTGCGCTGAGGATACAAGAAACACAGGCAAGCTCTTAAATGTTCTGGGCATAAAAAAGCCTATGATAAGCTATCACGAGCATAACAAAAAACAGAAAAGTAATGAGATAATAAATCGCCTGCAGGCAGGTGAAAGCGCGGCTTTGGTAACTGACGCAGGTACCCCTGCCGTAAGCGACCCCGGAGCTGATATTGCCGCCGAGTGTATGGGAGCAAACATTTCAGTTACCTCTGTTCCCGGTCCCTGTGCCGCAATAAATGCACTTATACTTTCGGGTATGGATACCTCACGCTTTTCCTTTGAAGGCTTTTTGCCCGTTCAGAAAAAGGAAAAAAGAGCACGCCTTGAGGAGCTTATGCCCTACAAGGGTACTCTTATTCTCTACGAAGCTCCCCATAAACTTAAAACCACCCTTTGTGACCTGCGTGAGGCTTTAGGCAACCGCAGGATAGCCCTTTGCCGTGAAATGACAAAGCTTAACGAAGAGGTGACAAGATGCACCCTTGACGAGGCTGTTGCTTATTTTGAAGCAAACGACCCTCGCGGAGAGTTCGTTTTGGTGCTGGAGGGTGCTTGCGGTGAGCAACAGGACAGCTTTTGGCAGGAAATGAGTATAGAAGAGCATATCGAATTCTATATTTCACAGGGTATATCAAAGATGGATGCCATAAAGCAGACCGCCCGCGACCGCGGAGTTTCAAAAAACGAAATATATAAACAAACTATATAATATCAAGCCTTTTCATTTCGGCGCGCAGGCGTTTTTTGCCGTCTTCCGTCATTTCCACAAGGGGAAGACGGGGCGTGCCCGTGTTAAAGCCCAGCATATTCATAGCGCTTTTTACGGGGATGGGGTTAACCTCTGAAAATAGTATGGAATTTAATTGGCAGATATTTATCTGCATATCTCTGCATTTTTTAAAATCCCCCTCAAAAGCGGCTTGGCACATTTGGTGGACGTACTTTGGCATTATGTTTGATACCACCGATATTACGCCGCTTCCGCCCATACAAAGGGTGGCGGTAATGTTATCGTCGCAACCCGTGTATAAAGCATAGCTCTGGGAAAGCTCGGCGTACAGGTGTGCAAATTTGGGTATGCTTCCGCTTGCCTCTTTTATGCCCGTAATGTTTGGGTGGTAGGCAAGGGCGCGGTATACCTCCATAGGTATATCCACCGTTGTTCTTGAAGGTACGTTGTAAAGTATGGCGGGTATGTTTACCGCATCGGCTATGGCGGTGTAGCTTTTTATAAGGCCTTCGCTTGTGGCCCTGTTGTAATAGGGAGTTACAAGTAAAAGTCCGTTTGCACCGTTTGCTTCGGCACACTTTGACATCATTATCGCGTGGGCCGTGTCATTTGAGCCTGTGCCGCATATAAGGGGCACTCTGCCCTTTATTACCCCTGCCGCATAGTCTATTATCATCTGGTGCTCTGTATCGGTAAGGGTGGGGGCTTCCCCCGTTGTGCCGCATACTACTATAGCATCAATGCCCTCAAGTATCTGAAATTCGATTATTCTTCCAAGCTCCTTCAGGTCAGGCCTGCCAAAGGAGTCAAAGGGTGTGACCACGGCGGTGGCTGCTCCCTTGAAAATAATATTTTTATCCATAGCTGGGTCCCTCAGTAATAAATTTTGGAGATTTATATGATTACAAACAAACTACCCGAAACTTCACTTGCAAAGCAGGATTTTTATTATGACCTGCCCGAAGAGCGTATCGCCCAAACACCTATCGAACCCCGTGATAGCTCTCGCCTTATGGTGGTAAATAAAGAAAGCGGCGAAAGAAGTCACCGCGTTTTTCGCGATATTACCGAATATTTGCGAGAGGGTGACGTGCTTGTTATAAATGATTCCAAGGTCATTCCCGCCCGCCTTTTCGGCGTAAAGGAGGACAGCGGAATAGAGATAGAGCTCCTGTTACTGCGCTCTCGCGGACTTGATAACTGGGAGGTGCTTTGCCGCCCGGGCAGACGCTGTAAGGTTGGTAGTAGTATTATATTCGGTGACGGTCTTTTGCGTGCTACGGTGACAGACGTAATAGAGGACGGAAACCGCATAGTTCATTTTGAATACGAGGGGGATAATCTTTTTTCTATTTTCGACCGTATAGGTCATATGCCCTTGCCCCCTTACATAACTGAAAAACTGAAGGATAAAGAGAGATATCAAACGGTATATGCAAACGAGGAGGGCTCGGCTGCTGCCCCCACCGCAGGTCTGCATTTTACCCCCGAGCTTCTTGAAAAGATACGCAGTATGGGTGTGCAAATCGCCCCCGTTATGCTCCACGTTGGCCTTGGCACCTTCCGCCCCGTAAAGGAAGACAAGCTGGCCGACCATATAATGCATTCCGAATATATTTCTGTATCACAAGAGAGTGCCGATATTATAAATAACCGCAAGGGCAGACTTATCTGCGTTGGCACCACCTCCTGCCGTACCATAGAAAGTGTGGCAACCGAGGACGGAAGGGTGCAGGCTATTTCAGGAGACACGGGAATATTTATATATCCCGGTTACCGCTTCAAGGCTGTGGATGCTCTTATTACAAATTTCCACCTGCCCGAAAGCACACTTCTTATGCTTGTATCCGCCCTTTCTTCAAGGGAGATAATGCTTGATGCGTACAAGGAAGCTATTGAAAAGGAGTACCGCTTTTTCTCCTTCGGCGACGCGATGCTGATTGTATAAAATCCGCAATACTTCGTTGTCGGGCGACTCAAATTCCTCGACATAGGTAACTATGCCGTCGTGATTTTCGCACCCTTACGCCTTGTCTTGCGAATTTTTTACTAATCAGCAAAAGTGTATAAAATAAAGCGTTGCGCCTCGTCTTACTTGCTTCTTTGAAGAGCATATGGATAATAAATAACAAAAAATGAAGAATGAAGAATTTATGAAAGACAAAATTAAAATTGCAGCGGTTGTTGGCCCTACGGCTTCGGGCAAGACCGCCCTTGCGGTAGAGTGCGCCAAGCGCCTTTGCGGCGAGATAATCTGTTGTGACTCAATGCAGATATACAAGAATATGGATATAGGTACCGCAAAGCCTACAAAGGAAGAGCAAATGGGCGTGCCCCATCATCTGTTTGACTTTGTGGACCCAAACCTTTCCTTTTCTTGTGCAGACTATCTGCCCCTTGCGCGAAAGTGTATTGAAGAGGTGTCCCATAAAGGGGCGTTGCCTGTGCTTTGCGGTGGCACGGGACTGTATCTTGAAAGCTTGCTCTATCAGAGTGATTTTTCGCCCTCTGTAGACCCTGTCCTCAGGACAGAGCTTGACAAGCTTACAAACGACGAGCTTTACCAAAAGCTTTCTACCCTTGACCCCGAAAGTGCTTTAGCCATACATAAAAACAACCGCAAGCGTGTTATGCGCGCCCTTGAGATAACCATAGGCACAGGCAGAAAAAAGAGCGAATGGGATAAGCAAACAAGAGCCAAGGAAGCTTTGTATGATGCCAATACCGTGGTTTTGTGTTGGCGTGACCGTGAAAAGCTTTATCAGCGTATAAACAAAAGGGTGGATATAATGTTTGAAATGGGCCTTGAAGAAGAGGTGCGCTCCCTTGCTTTTTCTGAAAACTCCACTGCGGCCCAAGCAATAGGCTATAAGGAAATGGGCTCATATCTTAAGGGTGAGTGTTCCCTTGAAGAAGCAAAGGATGCTATAAAAACAGCCACCCGCCGTTATGCAAAGCGGCAGATGACCTGGTTTAACCGTATGGAGGATGCCGTAACCGTTTATGCCGACGATTACGACAGCTTTGAGGATATTGTAAATATTGTATTAAATCACTTAACAAAATAAGGGGTTTATGATACAATAATCTTGTTATTATTATTACTATAGGAGGTGTTTATATGGATAAGAGATATCTTAAAAACGTGGGCAGATACCTGCTTTCCGCAATTCTTTCCGTTTTACTTGTTGCTTATATCATATATCACCTTGTAAACAGCTTTTCTGATAACGTTGAAACCATTGCCACCGACGTTGTTACTTTAAGTGAAACCTATACTGCCGATGCGTATATTTTCCGTGAAGAGGTTTTGCTGTACCCCTCGGCTTCGGGTAACGTAAGCTTTCTTTATGATGATGCAACAATGGTTAAAAAGGGCAGTGTTGTGGCAAACGTTTATTCCTCCTCCAATACCGAAGAGGTAAAGTCACAGGTTGCGGATATAGACAAGAGGATAAACATACTCCAAAACAGCGGTATTGCAGAGGAGCTGAACCTTTCGGACAGCAGCTCTCTTGATAAGCGTATAAACGACCTTTATTACACCCTTGAAGGCAAACTGAATTCCGGGGATCTTGACTACGTGTTCCGCCGTAAGGACGAGCTTCTTACCCTGCTTAACAAGCGTAGTCTTGTAGTGCAAGAGCAGAATGATTACGATACGCAGATAGCCCTGCTTGAAAATGAAAAATACGAGCTTACCGCTTCTCTTGGCGGGCAGATAGGCACGGTTACCACTGCGTCCAGCGGATACGTGTATTCCCAAACCGACGGTTATGAAAATATATTCTCCTCAACCCTTATAGACAGCTTTACTTTAATGGACTTTGAGGAAATGACACAGGCAGAGCCTGATGGAGTTCTTTACTCTGCTGCAGGCAAGGTAGTAACCGATTATAACTGGTATATCGCTTGCGAGATACCTTCTGCCCAACAGCAGTATTATACCGAGGGGCAGACCTTTACCGTGAACTTCCCTTACAGCGGAGATGAGACCCTTCAAATGGAGCTCTACCGCATAGTTTCTGCTGAGAACAGCGATACCACCGTAATAGTTTTCAGGTGCGGCAACGTACCAAGCGGCTTTAACTTCCTGCGTAAGCAATCGGTGGATATAATTCAGCAGTCCTATACGGGATATCGCGTTCCCGTTTCTGCCGTACGTATTGTGGACGGTAAACAGGGTGTTTACGTAAAGGAAGGCAACGTTGCCACCTTTAAGGAGATAGTTCCCATAACGGAAATAGACGGTTACTTTATTGTAAAAGAGCAGGACAAGCTTAATGACGAAAATTTTGAAGCTAAATTAGGCCTGCACGATAGAGTTATTGTAAAGGGTAAGAATATTTATGAAGACAAGATTATCCAGTGAGTATAAGGCGGATATTGCCGCAAACCTTGAAAAAATAAGAGAGGAAATTGCGGCGGCAAGGGAAAAGATGGGGCAGGATGTTATATTACTTGCCGCAACCAAAACCGTGCCTGCCGAGGTAATAAACTACGCCACGGGCCAGCTTGGTATTACCCACATAGGTGAAAACCGTGTGCAGGAGCTGCTTGAAAAGTATGACGAGCTTGATAAGGATAACATAGAAATCCATTTTATCGGCTCCCTGCAAACAAACAAGGTTAAGTACATCATTGATAAGGTGTGTATGATACACTCCCTTGATTCTGTAAAGCTTGCCAAGGAAATTGACCGCCAGGCAAAAAAACACGGTAAGGTAATGGACGTGCTGGTGGAAATAAATATCGGAAAAGAGGAAAATAAGGGGGGTATAATGCCCGAGGAATTGGACGCTTTTCTTGATGAAATTTCGGTTTTTGAGAACATAAGGGTAAGGGGTCTTATGACAATTGCACCTTTTGACAGCGAAAAATCCGATTATGAAAAATATTTTGCAAAAACTTATCGGTTTTTTATTGACAATTTACCGAAAAAAATACATAATATATATAAGCCTGTTTTGTCTATGGGTATGAGTGACAGTTTTGTCACCGCAATCGAATGCGGCTCTAACCTTGTAAGACTGGGCACAACAATTTTCGGCAAAAGATCTTATAAATAAAATGGTATAAAATTTAGGAGGATATTACAAATGGGATTCATGGATAAAATTAAGGGTATGGTAAATCCTGACGAAGATTACGACGATAACGGCAGCTACGATTACGGATACGACGAAGGCGCAGATTACGAGGCAGCAGATGGTTCTATGCCCGCAAATCAGACATACGGCAGTATGGGTGCTTCCGGCTCTGCTCTTGAGCTTAAGGTTATTCGCCCCGAGCGCTTTGAAACCGTTACACAGATAGCAGATCACCTCATCAACAACCGTACAGTTGTTCTTAACCTTGAGGCTACAAATAAAGAAACCGCAAAGAGAATGATCGACTTCCTTTCCGGTGTTGCTTACTCCATCGAGGGTAATCTTAAGAAGGTTGCTAACAACACCTTCGTTATCACCCCCGGTAACGTTGCTGTTTCCGAAGCACAGGCACAGCAGAACAATAATTTCCAGCCCCAGCAGCCCGGTCAGCAGGAAATGTTTTAAGCCTATTTTAAAAATATAGGCTCCATCATTGTGGCATCGCGTAGGGAGACTATAGCTTTAGTCTCCCTATATTTGTTATTATAATGGTATAGTTAGACGAAACAGTAAAATAATTTACTGTTTAGAGCGCAAATTTTCAAAGAAAATTTGACTATACCCATTTCCAATAAATGTCTTGTCAAAACGCCGGAAAGCGTTTCGACGAACTACAGTTATTATAGATAAACAAGTTTAATGGACGAAATTCTTTTTGCCCGTACAGACGATATGATAAGGAATGCCGAGGACGGCGTTCCCTCTTACAGTGGATTTTTAAATGAAGCAGAAGCGGCAGCCCTTGAAGCTTACCTAAAGCGTCAGGGGGTATCTGCGCGCCATGATTTTTGGGGCGGATATAAAAATCCGGGGCGCAAAAGACTCTTTATCTACCCTGATTATTATGAACTTCGGGATATATCCGATTGTATAGTACCCCTACGGCTTAAGGGAAGCGGCTATGAAAAGCTTACCCATTCAGATTTTTTAGGGGCGTTAATGAATCTTGGCGTTGACCGAAGCAAGCTGGGAGACATAATAGTAGACGAGGATATGCATAGCGCAATCCTTTTTGCTGATGAAGCAATAGCATCCTTTCTTTTAAGTGAACCTTCACCCCTTACCCGTGTAGCAAGGGATAAAGTTCGCATTTTGAAAGCAGACCTGCCCGAGGATTTTGAAAGAAGGGAAGAGTACAAGGGGATTTTTGCAACCGTTAGTTCCCCACGTCTTGACGCGGTGATCTCCGCACTTACGGGAACTGCCCGTGAAAAAAGCAAGGCGGCAATAGACGCAGGGCAGGTGTTTGTAAATTATGCCGAGGAGCATAATTATTCCCGCAATATTATTCAAGGTGATATAATCACCGTAAGAGGTAACGGTAAATATATCATCGATTCTCTTTGTGATAAAACAAAGAAGGACAGATTTAAATTACAGGCTAAGAAATATACCTGAAGGGAGAAATAAAATGGTAGATCCCCGCGAGCTTAAGATACCTGAAATTTCAAAGGCTATAAGAGGCTACGATATCCATGAAGCCGATGCGGCAATAGAATATATTTTAAAAAATTATAAAGAGCTGTGGCAGGCCCACCAAAATCTTATAAAGAAAAACGAAGCACTTTATGAGGAATACAAGCAGGCCACCGAGGATAGAGAAACGGTAAAGACTGCCCTTATAGACGTTAAAAAGGCAGGCGATAAAATAATTGCCGAGGCTAACGAAAAATCGGATATAATTATACAGGCTACCAAGGCTAATTGCGATAGTATAATAAATGACTTCAGAAGAATAGTAGCCGAGGAAAGAAATAAGCTTATTACCCTGCAGGCGGCAATACAGACCTTTAAGGAAAGCCTGCTTTCTGAATACAGACAGCATATGGATATGGTGGACGAGCTTACCGAGATTGCAGACTCCACGCTGTATTTTGAAAGCGACGATGAGATAACACGCCACGCCATAGACGAAATGAAGACCGACGTAAGATACGCTATGGCACGCAAGGCGCATAAAGAAAACGAAGCGAAGGAAGAAGTGGGCGTTGACCTTGAATGCTTTAAGGAAGAGCAGAAAATACAGGCTGTAAATTCCATGGCATCCACCGTTATTATGAATGCAACCGCAGAAGCTGACCCTTCAAAAACAATGGAAGTGAAGATAGACGAGGTAAACAGACCGGTGTTTGAAGCCGACCAAAAGCCCTCGTTAAAGGATAAATATATGGAGTTCGTAGAAGAGCTCGAAATTAACAGCAATCAAGATAAGGAGTAATAAATAGATTATGGCACAGGATTACACCTCTACATTAAATCTGCCCAAAACCGAGTTTTCAATGAGGGCAAATCTTCCTGCACGTGAGCCCGATATGCTTGCGGCAATGTATGAAAAGGAACTTTATAGTAAGCTTAAAAACCGTAACAAGGGAAAGACCCCCTTCATTCTTCACGATGGCCCTCCCTTCTCTAACGGTAATATCCATATGGGTACCGCACTCAATAAGGTATTAAAGGACTTTATATTAAAGTATAAGTCTATGGCGGGTTATTATACCCCCTACGTACCCGGTTGGGATAACCACGGTATGCCTATTGAAAGCGCAATTATCAAAAAGAATAAGCTTGACCGCAAGAAGATGTCCATTTCCGATTTCAGACGTGCTTGCCACGAGTTTGCAATGAACTTTGTGCACATACAGATGGACTCCTTTAAGCGTCTTGGCGCACTTGGTGATTGGGATAATCCCTATCTTACCATGGACCCCGCTTTTGAAGCACGCGAGGTAAAGGTATTCGGCGAGATGTACAAGAAGGGCTATATCTATAAGGGTCTTAAGCCCGTATATTGGTGCCCCCACGATGAAACCGCACTTGCAGAGGCGGAAATCGAGTACAAGGATGCTGAATGTACCTCTATTTACGTTAAGTTTAAGCTTAAGGATGATATGGGCAAGCTTGGCTGTGACCTTAACAATGCTTACTTTGTTATCTGGACAACCACTACCTGGACCCTTCCCGGTAACCTTGCTATTGCCGTTCATCCCAGAGAAAATTATTCTCTTATCAAAGCTGATAACGGCGAATATTACGTAGTTGCTGATATGCTTGCTTCAAAGACCATGAAGGTAGGCGGAATTGAAAACTACGAGATAGTTAAGACACTTAAGGGTAGTGACCTTGAATATATGACTACCTACCATCCCTTCCTTGACCGTGAAAGCCTTGTTGTAAACGCAGAGTACGTTACCATGGAAAGCGGTACAGGATGTGTTCATACTGCTCCCAGCTTTGGTGCAGACGACTATCAAACAGGCTTGAGATATAAGCTTGATATGAGTGTTCCCGTGGATGACCGCGGTTACCAGACAGAGCTTGCAGGTAAGTTTGCAGGCATGTATTATGAAGATTCAAATAAGGCAATACTTGAAGACCTTAAACAAACAGGTGCGCTGTTTGCCGCAGAGGATGTAGTTCACTCCTATCCTCACTGCTGGAGATGTAAGCAGCCCATCATCTTCCGTGCAACTCCCCAGTGGTTCTGCTCTGTGGATGCATTTAAGGAAGAGGCAATTAAGGCTTGCGATGACGTACAGTGGATGCCCGCTTGGGGTGAGGACCGCATCAAGTCTATGGTTCGTGAAAGAGCAGATTGGTGTATCTGCCGTGAGGGTCATTGGGGTCTTCCCATTCTCGTATTCTACTGTGAAAAGTGCGGCAAGCCCGTATGTACAGAAGAGACTATAGAAAAGATTGCAGATGTATTTGCAAAAGAGGGTTCAAACGCTTGGTTTGACCGTGAGGCCGCAGACCTTGTACCCGAAGGCTTTGTATGTCCCGTTTGCGGTGACACCCACTTTACAAAGGAAACAGATACCCTTGACGGTTGGTTTGACTCCGGTTCTACCCACTTTAAGGTACTTGATGATGATGCGCAGATGCCTTGGCCCGCAGACCTTTACCTTGAGGGTGCTGACCAGTACAGAGGTTGGTTCCAGTCCTCTCTGCTTACCGCAGTAGGCGCAAAGGGCGAGGGTGCTCCCTATAAGGCTGTTCTTACCCACGGTTGGGTTGTTGACGGCGAAGGAAAGGCAATGCACAAGTCCCTTGGTAACGGTGTTGATCCTGCTGACGTTATTAAGAAGTACGGTGCAGACCTCCTTCGACTTTGGGCGGCTTCTGCTGACTATACCGTTGACGTAAGATGCTCCGACAACATCTTCAAGCAGCTCTCCGAGATCTACCGTAAGATCAGAAATACCGCAAGAATGTTCATGGCTAACATCGGCACACCCGATACCGACTTTGATCCCAAGAAGGATATGGTCGATGTAGCAGAGCTTACCAATATTGATAAGTGGGCACTTGCCCGTATGAATAAGCTTGTTGCAAGTGTAAACAAGGCTTATAATAACTATGAGTTCCATATTCTTTCTCACGACGTTGCAAACTTCTGCACCATCGATATGTCTAAGCTCTATATCGATATCGTAAAGGACAGACTCTACGTTGAGAAGAAGGATTCCAAGGAAAGAAGAAGCGCACAGACCGCTATGTATCTTATCCTTAACGCACTCACCCGTATGATCGCTCCTATCCTCTCCTTCACAGCAGACGAGATCTGGGAGTCTATGCCTCACGCAGAGGGTGA